>CAZBXV010000004.1:0-54660 GCA_964496205.1 uncultured Acidimicrobiia bacterium | reverse complement strand
CCGCTGTCGCTGCGGCACCGGTTGTGTCGGCCGGGATGTCGGTTGAGGAGGCTGCTGCGGCGTTGGGGATGCCTGAGAAGCTGTTCCGTCGTTCGGTTGAGGCGAAGGCGAAGGCGTCGGGTGTGTCTGAGGATCAGGTTCTCGCCGGGATGCTGGCCGATGCAGGCGTCGCTCTCGCGCCGGCCCCGGCAGCCCCCACGGCTCCGGCAGCCGCCACGGCTCCAGCCGAGGCAGCCCCTACGGCTCCAGCCGAGGCATCCGCTCCGGCAGCCCCGGCGGCTCCGGCGGTTCCAGCCGAGGCGCCGGCCCCCGCACCCGAACCAGCACCACAGCAGCCGACCGGCCTCGTCGAATCTCGGCAGCTGTTCCGGGTGGAGTCGGTGACAGCGATCATTTCTCTGGTCATCTTGTCCCTGCTGGCATTGGCCGGACCAGCGCCGATTTTCGTCCAGGCCGGTGGTGTTGCCGACCCATCCAAAGCACCGTGGTTCCTCGTCTGGGTCGAGCAGCTCCTCGCATGGATGCCCCGCACCGTGGCCGCCTTCTTCGTTCCGGCGGCGATCATCGTCGGGTTGTTCGCCGTGCCGTTCCTCGACAGGAGTTCATCGAAGCTGCCAAGCAGGTTCGCCCGTGCCCTGTTCAGCGTCTTCGTCGTCGGCATGATCGTCTTGATCGTGATCGGGTTGATCGGACGGCCGACCCACTTCGGATGGCCCTGGTCATGAGTTCCGCCGACATCACGTCGATAGCGGTGATCGTGATCGCCGCACTGGCCGCTGCCGCCATCGCAGCAATGCTGATTCGGCGCTAGGGACTGCCGGGCAGGATGGTCGAGGAGCGTGCCACGTGCTCTCAGCGAGCCGCTCGGCGTTCAGAGTGAGATCTTCGCTCGGTCACGTAGTAGCTGAGGGCATGGAGTTCTGTAGCGAGGTCTATGTGACGGACAAAGACCTGTCGAGGGACCCGGAGCAGTGTTGGTGCGAATGACAGGATGCCTGCTGCTCCCGCCTCGACGAGAAGATCGGCAGCTTCCTGAGCGGCGTCGGGTGGCACTGCGATGATCCCGAACACGCAATCTGCCGACGCGAGATCCGAACGCATGTCGTCGACATGTCGAACCACCATCCCGCCGACGCGCGATCCCACGATCTCTGGATCGATGTCATACATCCCGACGACGCGGAACATGCCCTCGTCGAACCCCCCGTAGTTCGCGAGTGCAGTTCCGAGGTGTCCGAGACCGACGATGACCAGATCCCGCAGACGATCGAGTCCGAGCCGTTGTCTGATCGTGTCGGACAGCCTCTCGACGTCGTAGCCGATCCCCCTCGTGCCATGGGAACCGAGATACGACAGATCCTTGCGGACCGTCGCCGCGGTTTCGTCAGCGAGCCTGGCCAGCTCCGATGATGAGATCGTGGATGCGCCCTTTGTGAATTGCTCGAGGCAGAACAGGTACCGGGGCATCCGGTTGATGGTTGGTTGAGGGACAGCCGTCACACGAGCACGATATTCACGAGCCCGCACCCCGTGAAATCCGTGGAGGGGCACGCGGGTGTCGAGGAGCGCGATCTATACCCCTGGAGGGTATATCATCTGTCACCGTGCGAAGACTACTCATCATTGTTGCCCTGTTTGGGCTGCTTGCATCCGCTTGTAGCGATGGGACCGCGACCCAACAGATAGGAACCATCGGCCCGCAGAAGGCGTACGACACGATTCAGGCCAATGCGGGCAATCCCGATTTTGAACTGATCGATCTGCGAACCGCCGAGGAATACGCGCAAGGCAAGATCGCCGGGGCAGTCGACATTGACTTCTACGCGGCGGACTTCGAGCAGGAGCTCAGTCAGCTGGACCGCACAAAGGAGTATCTGATCTATTGCCACACGGGGAACCGCAGTGGGCAGACGCTCGAGATCATGAAGAAACTCGGCTTCACCAATGTCGACGACATCGGTGGCGGCATCGCGGCGTGGGCACAGGCGGGACTGCCGATCGCTCCCTGACGGGTAGGCTTTCGGGCCGGATGACACACCACACAGAAGTCGTAGTGATCGGAGGCGGACCTGCGGGATCGGCCGCCGCGTTCTGGCTGGCACGAGAAGGCCGCTCCGTCACGGTTCTCGAGAGAAAGTCCTATCCCCGTGAGAAGACCTGCGGAGACGGTCTTACGCCCCGATCCGTCAGGGAACTGCTGGACATGGGCTTTGACTTCTCGACGCCGGCGTTCCACCGAGTGGACGGGCTTCGCTCCTATGCAGGAGATGACCTGAGCCTGGAGATGGAGTGGCCCGATCATCCGATCTACCCCAACTGGGGTGGAGTGATCCGACGGCGGGATCTAGACGCGCAGGTCGCCGATCTCGTTCGGGATGAGGGTGTGTCGGTCATCGAACACACGGAAGCCGCACCTGTCATCGAGGACGGTCGGCTGGTCGGTGTGAGAGCCGGCGACGAAACACTGAGCGCGCGGGCTGTTGTTGTGGCCGATGGTTCGCTGTCGCGCTTCGGCAAGACGCTCGGCACGTCACGCAGGCGCGACTTTCCGCTGGGTATGGCCCTGCGTGGCTACTACTCCAGCCCTCGATCAGATGACCGCTTCATGGAGAGCCAGCTTGACATCCGTGACGAGTCGGGGGCGCAGATGCCCGGCTACGGATGGGTGTTTCCACTAGGCGGCGGGACGGTGAACGTTGGTGTCGGGCTGCTCTCTACGTTCTCTCGATGGAAGCAAACGAACACCACCACGATGATGGACACGTACGTTCGGACCGCTCCGAAGTACTGGAAGCTCGAAGGACCCCACAGCAAGCCGATGGGTGGCAAGCTCGCCATGGGGATGTCGGTCGGGCCATTGGTGGGTCCCAACTGGGTCGTTGCCGGAGACGCAGCCGGGATGATCAACCCTTGGAACGGCGAAGGGATCGCTTATGCCTACGAGACGGGCCGGAAAGCGGCCGGCCATATCCATGAGGCGCTCGCGGCGGAGGATCTGTCGTTGCTTCAGCGGTACCCGCAAGACCTCCAGGACGAGTACGGCCTCTACTACAAGATGGCGCGGATCTTCGTTCGGGCGATCGGCAAGCCGAAGGTGATGTGGGCACTCACCCACACCGGTCTTCGATCCAAGCCGTTGATGGAGTGGGTTCTGAAGGTGATGGCAAACCTGCTCGACGAGTCCCAGCGCAGCGTGGGGGAGCGGGCCTATGCGATGCTCGAACAGATGGTGAGGCTCGCGCCGTAAGCAGCCGTTCAGCTAGCTTCGCTACAAACGACCTGCGTCGATGATGCGCTGGAGGAACTGCTGGGTTCTCGCTTCCCTGGGGTTGGTGAAGATCTCTGCTGGTGATCCGTGCTCGAGGATGCGGCCTCCGTCGAGGAAACACACCTGGTTCGCCACGTCCCGGGCGAAGCCCATCTCGTGAGTCGCGATCACCATGGTCATACCTTCATCCTTGAGGTCTCTGATGACGTCGAGCACCTCTGCGACAAGCTCCGGATCGAGTGCGGAGGTGACTTCGTCGAACAGCATCAGGCTGGGTTCGGACGCCAGAGCTCTGACGATGGCGACACGCTGCTGCTGACCTCCGCTGAGTTTGTCGGGGTACTCGCGAATCTTGTCTGACAGATCGAACCGATCGAGAAGCTCGACCGCTCGATCCTCGGCTTCGGGTTTGGGGACTCCATGGACACGACGGGGACCCAGTGTGATGTTGTCGAGGACCGTCATGTGAGGAAACAGGTTGAACGACTGGAACACGATCCCGATGTCTTCGCGAACCTGGTTCTGATTGACGCCATCGGCGGTGATCGCGACACCGTCGAGCAGTACGGCTCCCCTGTCGATGGGCTGGAGGAGGTCGATGCACTTGAGGATGGTCGACTTTCCCGAGCCTGACGAGCCGATCAGACACACGACCTCGTGCGGTGCCACGGCGAGGTCGACGTCCTCGAGAACTTGCTTGTCGCCGAACGCCTTGCAGACTTTGCGAAGCTCAAGCTTGTTCACACCGACACCGCCTGACGACGGCGACGGTCACGTTCGGTGTACCAGTCGGTGAACCGGGCCGCGGGGATACTCACGACGAGAAACAGCACCGTAGCCCCGATGTAACCGGTGTAGTTGAACGTCTTGGCTGCGTAGATGTCGGCCTCGCGTACTGCCTCGCGGATACCCAGAACGAGTACGAGTGCCACATCCTTCTGGAGGCTCACAAAGCCGTTGAGCAGTGCAGGAATGACGTTGCGAATGGCCTGGGGGACGATCACGTATCTGAGTGCCTGCCCCTGCGTGAGTCCGAGAGCTCGGGCGGACATTCGCTGACTCTCATGGACAGACTCGATGCCGGCCCGATACACCTCTGCCGTGTAGGCGCTGTAGCTGATGATGAGCGCCGTGAGCCCCCAGAACAGCGCGTTCCTGGGGAGGCCGGGAAGCTGGAGGGCTGGGACGCCGAAGCCGAGCAGGAGGATCAGCAGGATGACCGGGATACCGCGGAAGATGTCGATGAACGTGACTGCCAGTACCCGAAGAGGGAAGAACGCCGGACCTCGCAGCGCCCGGATCATCGCGATGGCCAGTGACAGCGTGAGGATGACCACCTCGGCGACCAGGAACATCTTGATGTCGAGCCAGAATCCGTGGAGGATCGCCGGGAAACTCGCGGCGAATCGCTGCGGGTTGAAGAACTGCTGCTGGACCCTTGGCCAGGCGGGGGAGGTGAGGACCGCCCAGATGACCAGACCGAAGAAGATCAGGGTCGAAAAGAACGCGATGAGCGCTGCTCGTGCGCCCTCTTCACGACGTCTCGGTGGGGGCCCGGGATTGACCGGGCCCCCACTTCCGACCGTCGTGGGTTCCGTCACGGTGAACTAGCCGCTGATCTGAGGGATAGCCCCGCCCTGCGTGAGGAAGGTGTCCTCGAGATCTTGAAGGGTTCCGTTCGCTTTCAGGGTGTCGATCGCTTGGTTGACACATGGAACCAGCGGGTTGCCCTTGGCGAAGAGAATCCCGTAGTTGTCCGGATTCGCCGACATCGTCGTGAACTCGCCGGCGATGATCGAACCTTCGACCTGCACGGCCGTGACGTAGTAGGCGGTGGGCAGGTCGACGACCAGACCGTCGATCTGGCCTGCGTTCATGGCGGCCTCGAGGTCGACGTTCTCGTCATACACGAACGGGGCGGTGTTCGGCTGGATCACTTCCTCGATGAAGTCGAGGCTTGTGGTGCCGACCTGGGCGCCGAGGATGGCGTCCTTGAGGTCATCGACGGACGTCGCGTTGGCGTACGGCGAGTCCGGGAAGACCACGAGTGCTTGGTGGGTCGTGTAGTAGGGCTCGGAGAAGTCGACCACTTCTTCGCGATCGGCCGTGATCGAGTATTGCTGGATGTCGAAGTCCCAGTCTTTTGGTCCAGGGGCGATTGCTTCGTTGAAACCGACCCGCGTCCAGATGACCTGGTCGTCGGAGAACCCGAGCTGCTCGGCGATGTCGTACACCAGCGCAGCTTCGAACCCGAGCTTGGAAGTCGGATCGTCGAAACCTTCACCGTCCACGGTTCCGACCCACGGTGGGAAGGCCGGCTCACCGGTCGCGACCGTCAGCTGACCGGGGGTGACCAGATTCAGATTGGCGACCGTACAGTCGAGCGCTGTGGTTGTGGTCTGTGCCTCGGTGGTCGTGGTCTGTGCCTCGGTGGTCGTCGTCTGTGCCTCGGTTGTTGCTACGGCCTCGGTGGTCGTCGTCGATGAACCGCCGCTGCTGCAGGCCGAAGCGATCATCGCGAGGACGAAGAGGACAACTATCCATTGCCTCGTGTGGCGCATCCGTACCTCCCTCGTGGAACGTTTGGAGCTTAGGTGAGATGGGCTCGCTTCGCTCTCCGTCTTAGGTCGTCAGTTCTCAGTCTTCAGTCAACGCCGGACGGTTCGACGACAGGTTCCGGAGCTTCCGACGGTTCAACACGCCCTCCTCACGAACTCCTCGAGTCGCTTGCGCACCAGGTTCGACGTCAGGTGGGTGAGCCCGAACGTGATCCACGGCGGATAGATGTCAGACTCTTCGAGACCGCTGAGAGCGGGTGCCAGATCCCACACCGGGTCGTAGTCAGAGTCGATCATTCGACTGAATCGGTCCGCGGCGTCGATCCCGTACATCAAGGCCAGGTTGAGGCGGCAGTGGGCGATGTCGGCCGAGGGTGGTCCGACGCAGGCGTTGACCCAATCGACCACGCCACTGACGGCACCGCCGTTCCAGAGGACGTTCGTGGGGTGGTAGTCACGGTGCAGAAGGCATCCGGGCTCGTTCGGCATGCCGTCTCCATAGATGGAGAATGCCCGTTTCCAGAGGTTCGGGTTCGTTGACCAGCTGGGCGGGCGCAGCGGCCAGTCGTCGACCCACGCGTCGTAGCTCCAGGCGAATCCCGCCGCCTGGGCCGTGTGAACAGTGGCAAGAGGCTGAGCGAGCCGGAAGAGCCATTCATCTGAAGGCTCGGTCGGCAGGTCCACCGCACCGGGGAGCCGAGTCATCACGATCGACGGCACCCCGGCATGCTCGCCGGTCTCGTCGACGGCAACGAGTTCGGGTGTGTGGATATCGACTGACTCGACGATTCGAAGTGCCGCTGCCTCGTGAATGGCCAGGTCCGGTTCTTTGGCGAGCCACCGCGAGTTGGTGAAGGTTCGGACGATCAGCGTTGGGGCACCGTCGATCAAGATGTCGTACAGCACCGATGAGGTTGCTCCCTCAAGCCGAGTGGAGAGCGTCCCGCCGGTTTCGCGTCTGACCCACGACTCGAGGGCGCTCACTCGATCACACCGCTCGCATCTGAGATCTCTTGGAGCGCGCGAGCACCGTCCCCCTCGTTGAGGTCAACGGCCCTGACGGCGTCTGCGAGCACCGAGATCTCGTGCCCGAGGTTGAGACCGTCGAGGGCGGTGGCTTTGACGCAGTAGTCGGTGGCCAGACCCACGATCACGAGATGATGGGAAGAATTCAGCAAGACATCGAGTCCGGTCGAACTCGTCTCATTCGACACGGGATCGCGCATGGTGAATCCTGAGTAGCCATCCTCGCCGCCCGTCCCTTTTCGGATCTCCGGTCCGTCGACCAGGAGGGCTGGGTGGAACTCCGCACCCCATGTGCCGGCGACACAGTGCACGGGCCAGATGCCCCCATCTTTGGCGAAGTGGGGTGTCGATTCCGGGTGCCAGTCGCGTGTGTAGACGACCTGTGCCCCAGCCGCCTTGGCTCGTTCGATCTCCGCGTTGATCGACGGGATGATCGCCGCTCCTCCTGTGACAGGCAGACTCCCATTCGGATCGGCGAAGTCGTTCTGGACGTCGACGACGATGAGCGCCGTGTCGGGTGTGTACCGGACCATGCGCCTAGCGTAGAGCCCGGAAGCATCCAGCCACCAGCAGCCAGCAGCCGGCGACCCTCTGGAATCGAGACGAGAATCAAGAAACGAGCATGAAGACAATTGGCATCATCGGCGGAATGAGTTGGGAGTCGACCGCGACCTATTACCAGCTCATCAATCGAGAGGTGGCACGCAGGCTCGGCGGGTTCCACTCGGCACCGATCGTTCTTCACTCGGTGGACTTTGCCGTGATCGAAGACATGGTGGTGCGCGGCGACTGGGAGGCCGCTGGCCGTCACCTCGCCTCAGCGGCGGCCGGATTGGAGGGGGCCGGCGCCGATGTTCTCGTGCTCGCGACCAACACAGTGCACAAGGTCGCGGATGACATCGAAGCCGCCGTCCATATTCCGTTTCTCCACATCGTCGACGCGACAGGAACCTCGATCATCGCCAACCGTCTGCACACCGTCGGGCTGCTCGGTACCCGGTACACCATGGAACTGGACTTCTACCGAGGACGTCTGACCGAACGCTTCGGACTCGATGTCATCGTCCCATCTGCCGGCGATCGGGCTCGGGTGGATGATGTGATCTTCAGCGAACTCGTGCACGGCAAGGTGCTCGAGTCGTCGAAACAGGAGTACCTGGACATCATCGATCGTCTGACCGAACAGGGTGCGGAGGGTGTCATTCTGGGATGTACGGAGCTCGGCATGCTCATCCGCCCGGAGGATCTCGATCTGCCTGTCTTCGACACGACGGAACTTCATGTGATGGCCGTCGTGGACACCGCAATCGAGGGCCTGTAGTGCCGGGCACGCGCCTCGCCCCTCGGGTTTTGGCGCGGCTGGTCCCGACTTCTAGTCTTACCCTCACCGAAGAGAGGGTGTGTCTGTGAGCCTTGCCGACTACCTGCCTGTTGCGATCATGTTCGTGTTGGTGGCAGTGTTTGGGTTTGGGGTCGTCGGCCTGTCCTGGCTCATCGCACCAAAGAAGCCATCGCCGGAAAAGGTCGCACCATACGAGTGCGGCATCGTGCCGGAGAACGAACCGGCACAGCGGTTCCCCGTCAAGTTCTACCTCGTCGCGATGCTGTTCGTGATCTTCGACATCGAGACGATGTTCCTGTTTGCGTGGGCGGTCCAGTTCAAGCAGCTTGGCTGGTACGGAATCGCAGCCGTCGGCGTGTTCACCCTTCTCGTCATCGAGACGCTGAGCTATGTATGGAAGCGGGGCGCCCTCGACTGGAACGTGAAGCGTCGTTCGCGCTACATCCCCGTCGACAGAGAGGCTGCCTGATGGCTCGTGCCGACGGTGCGCCGGGCATCCTCACCACCACTGTCCAGAAGGCTGCCCACTGGGCGCAGACACAGTCGATGTGGCCGGCCACCTTCGGTCTCGCCTGCTGCGCCATCGAGATGATGGCGACAGGAGCCGCACACTACGACCTCGCCCGGTTCGGCATGGAGGTATTCCGGGCGTCGCCCCGCCAGGCAGATCTGATGATCGTTGCCGGGCGGGTCTCACAGAAGATGGCGCCGGTACTTCGCCAGGTATACGACCAGATGCCTGAGCCCAAGTGGGTCATCTCGATGGGAGCGTGCGCTTCGTCGGGTGGCATGTTCAACAACTACGCGATCGTTCAGGGTGTGGATGAGATCGTTCCGGTCGACATGTATGTGCCTGGATGTCCCCCGGGACCGCAGTCGCTCATGCACGGCATCCTCACGCTCCAGGCCAAGATCGTCTCCGGGGAGATCAGCCGATGAGTGATGATCAGACGACGGATCCCCAGATGGACGCCGAGGCTCCGATGGAGGCCGATCAGACCGCTGGGAGCGAGTCCCTCGTGGCCGACCTCGCCGGAAGCATCGGGATCGAGCACCAGCTGTCCAGCGGGCAGGACGTCTTCATCGTTCCGAAAGAACGCTGGCGGGAAGTCGCAGCAGCAACCAAGGACGCGGGATTTGAGATGCTCGTAGACGAGACTGTCGTCGACTACCTGGGAGTCAAGGACGTACGGTTCGAACTGGTCGCCGGGCTCGTGTCACTTCAACACAATCTTCGGGTGAGGCTCCGTGCACCACTTCCCGAAGACGACATGACGGTCGAGTCGCTCGTCCCCGTCTATCCCGGAGCCAATTTCTACGAGCGCGAGGCATATGACATGTTTGGCGTCACGTTCGAGGATCACCCCGACCTGACCAGGATTTTGATGCCGGATGAGTGGCAGGGGCACCCGCTTCGCAAGGACTATGCCGTCGGTTCCGTTCCGGTCCAGTTCAAGTCGTCGCCGGAGGCCTCATGAAACGCGAACTTCACGAGGTCTGGATCACGGGGACGGAAGAGCCGGAGTGGGTGAAGAGATCCACCGACGAGGGCGCGCAGAAGATGCGCCCGGAGGAGAAGGGCGGTCGTCTCACCGAGCAGACCGGCACGGCGGTCGACGACGACTTCATCATCGAAGAGGAGATTCCCGAAGACGAGTTGATGATCGTCAATATGGGACCACAACATCCTTCGACCCACGGCGTGCTGAGACTGCAACTCGAACTCGAAGGCGAGATCATTCGTAGGAGCAAGCCGATCATCGGGTATCTCCACACGGGGATGGAGAAGACGGGTGAGGAGCTGAGCTTCCTTCAGGGAACCACGAACGTCACCCGGATGGACTACATGTCGCCGTTGTTCAATGAGCTCGCCTACTCGCTCACCGTCGAGCAGTTGCTCGGAGTGGAGATCCCGCCGAGAGCGCAGGCGATCCGGGTGCTCATGACCGAGCTGAATCGGATCGGCAGCCACCAGGTATTCCTGGCAACCACCGGTATGGACATCGGGGCGCTTTCGATGATGCTGTACGGATTCCGTGATCGAGAAGCGATCCTCGCATTCTTCGAGAAGACGACCGGCCTGCGGATGAACCACAACTACATCCGTCCGGGTGGCGTGGCCGCCGACCTTCCAGATGGCTGGCGATCAGACATCGATGGCATCATCGAGAAGGCACTGGCCGGTATGGATCAGTATGAGGCTCTCCTCAAGCACAACCCGATCTGGGAGGAGCGCACCGTTGGTGTTGGCGTCATCACCGCCGCCGAAGCGATCGCCTACGGAATCACCGGCCCCAACCTGAGGGCAACGGGGGTCGACTGGGACTTGAGGAAGGCTCAGCCGTACAGCGGATTCGAGCAGTACGAGTTCGAGGTTCCCGTCGGCCGCAACGGAGATGTGTACGACCGATACCGGGTGCGTGTCGAGGAGATTCTCCAGTCGCTGCACATTGTCAGACAAGTCGCCGACTCGATGCCCAAGGGCGACTACCGGACCGACGATCGGAAAGTCACACCGCCGCCGAGGGCTCGCATCGATCAGTCGATGGAAGCGCTGATCCACCACTTCAAGATCTTCACCGAAGGGTTCAAGGTGCCTGCGGGCGAGGCGTATGTCGCCATCGAATCGCCACGAGGGGAGCTGGGCGCCTATCTGGTCTCCGACGGCGGGGCCAAGCCGCTTCGCATGCACATACGGGCCCCTTCGCTAGCGAACCTTCAGGGCCTGCCGATCGCGATGTCGGATTCACTCATCGCCGACACGGTTGCCACGGTCGCGTCGTTCGATCCGGTGATTGGAGACGTCGATCGATGAGTTCTCATCACTATTCGCCGGGGCTGTTGCGGTCAGCATTGAGGAGAACGCCGTGAGTTGGAGCCCTGAACTTCTCGAACGGGCCGAGAAGATCCTCGGCTGCTACCCGCAGAAGCGTTCTGCCGTCATGCCGTTGCTCTACATGGCGATGCGACACGACGGATATCTCACCGATGATGGTGTGCGTAGGGTCGCCGAACTGACCGAGTTGACACCGATCCAGGTCGAGTCCGTCGCAACCTTCTACGAGATGTTCAAGCGGAGGCCGGTTGGTCGCTATCTGGTGTCGGTCTGTACCTCAATCTCGTGTTTTCTGCTCGGTGCTGACGACGTGATGAGCTCGGCGGAAACGACGGCGGGGGCGCCGGCAGGGGAGATCGACGCCGAGGGAATCGTCACAGTCGATCACATCGAATGTATCGGGGCCTGCGGTGGCGCTCCTGCGGTGATGGTCAACTATGAACTGGTCGAGGGAGTCACGCCGGAGTCCGTCGCTGAAATGATCGCGTGGCTGCGCGAAACCAAACCTGAGGTGGTGCGAGCAGAGGAACTCCAGGATCGCTTTGGTGGCAGACCGTCCTTCGAGCCCGGAGCTGCAGACCAGCAGGGAGCAGTAGGACCCTATCCGGCGTTTGACCCCTACGGGACGGCGGGAGGTGCCTCGTGACCTACCCGGTTCACCTCACGAAGCGCATGACGGAGCATCCGTCGGACAGCACTCGGATCGATGTGTACGAGACGACCGGAGGCTACGAGGCCGCACGCAAAGCACTCGGCATGACCCGCGACGAGTTGGTCGAAACGGTCAAAGCATCTGGGCTGATCGGCCGTGGAGGCGCGGCATTCTCCGCAGGGATGAAGTGGAGTTTCTTGGCACCGGCCCGGCCCTCCTACCTCGTCGTCAACGGTGACGAGTCCGAGCCGGGGACCTTCAAGGATCGGCAGCTGCTCGAACGCGATCCGCACCAAATGATCGAAGGCATCATCATCACTTCGATCGCCAACGAGGTCCACGACGCATTCGTCTACATCCGTGGCGAGTATGCCAAGCCATCCCGCTATGTCCAGCGTGCGATCGACGAAGCGTACGAACGCGGCTATCTCGGCACGGGCATCTTCGGCACCGACTACGACCTGGACATCACGATTCACCTCGGCGCAGGCATGTACATCTGTGGCGAAGAGACGGCGCTCATCAACAGCCTTGAGGGTCGTAGGGGTGAACCACGGTTGAAGCCTCCCTACTACCCGGCCGCCAAAGGTCTCTACATGCTCCCCACGATCGTCAACAACGTGGAGACGGTGTCCAACCTCGCTTTCATCATCAACGAGGGTGCGGATGCCTACAAGGCGCTCGGGGACCCGGACGACACGGGCACGTTCCTGTTCTCCGTGTCGGGTCATGTCGTCAATCCGGGGAACTACGAGCTGCCACGGGGCATCACTTGGCGACAGCTCATCTATGACGTCGCCGGAGGCATTCGGAACGGCAACGAACTCAAGGCATGGATCCCCGGCGGAGCGAGTTCCCCGTGGCTGGTGCCCTCATTGCATCTCGACGATCCGATCACCCGTGCGGCCGTTACGAAAGCCGACTCGATGCTCGGTTCGGGCGCGGTGATCGTGATGGACGACACTACCTGTGTGGTTCAGGCGGCAGAACGCCTCGTTCGGTTCTTCTCGAACGAGTCCTGTGGGCAATGCACCCCGTGCCGAGAAGGCACAACCTGGGAAGATATGGTCCTCCGCAGGATAGAGGAGGGCTCGGGGCGCGAGGTCGACGCCGACCTTCTCCTCGACATCGGCGACAACATCAGTCCTGGACTCAAGTGGCCACCCGCACAAACCACGATTTGTCCGTTGGGGCCATCCTCGGTTGCGCCGATCATCTCGATCATGACCTACTTCAAAGACGAGGTCATGGCGCACATTCACGGTGGGGGGTGTCCTCTTGGCTGAGCTGGTGAAGATCACCGTCGACGGGCGGGAGTTGGAGGTGCCGAAGGGCACGTTGGTCATCGATGCAGCGCGGGACGCAGGTGTCTACATCCCACACTTCTGCTATCACGAGCGCCTCGATCCGGTTGGCATGTGCCGTTCCTGCCTTGTCGAGATGGAGACCCCTCGCGGCAGGATCATCACGACGTCATGCACGCTCGAGGCGACGGATGGGCAGGTGGTCTACACGAAATCTCCTGTGGCCAAGAAGGCTCAGGAAGGCGTGCTGGAGTTCCTGCTCATCAACCACCCGCTCGACTGTCCCGTCTGCGACAAGGGTGGCGAGTGTCCGCTCCAGGATCAGACGGTCGGCTACGGGCCTGGTGAGAGCCGGTTCGTCGAAGAGAAACGCCACTTCGAGAAGCCGATTCCGGTCTCCGATCTGGTGCTCCTCGACAGGGAACGATGCATCATCTGCGCTCGCTGCGTGCGCTTCGCAGACGAGGTCGCCGGAGATCCACTCATCGAGTTCGTGGAGGCCGGCGGCAACGCTCAGATCTCGACATTCCCGGACGAACCGTTCGCCTCCTACTTCTCGGGCAACACCGTACAGATCTGCCCCGTCGGGGCGTTGACGGCGGTTCCCTACCGATTCAGGGCAAGACCGTGGGATCTGAAGAAGGCCGCATCTACGTGCCACCACTGCTCTGCCGGCGAGTCCATCGAGATCGACACGAGCGCCAACACGGTGCTGCGCTTCACCGGTGTCGACAACGACGCCACGAATCAAGGCTGGCTGAACGACAAGTGCAGATTCGGCTTCGAGTTCATCGGCTCCAAGGATCGGCTCCGCACACCGCTCATCAAGAACGTCGATGGAACGTTCCGGGAGGCCTCCTGGGCGGAGGCGCTGGACCTCACCGCGACGAAGCTCCGGGGGATCATCGATGCCCACGGTGGGGCTGCGGTAGCGGGTCTCGGAGGCGCCCGCGGCACCAACGAGGACGCGTATGCCTTCTCGAAGTTCATGCGCGCCGTCGTCGGATCAAACCACGTGGATGCCCAGATGGATGACGAGATCGACCCGAAGCTCCTCGCGACGGTCGATCGGAAGGCGACGATCGACGATGTCGACGCGGCCGGTTCGATTCTCATCTGGGCGCCAGACCTCAAAGAGGTGTCGGGGACGCTGTATCTGCGGGTGCGCCAAGCAGCGCAGAAGAAGGGCGTCAAACTCGTCGTCGTCCATCCGCGCAGGACCGGCCTCGACGACCGCACTACGCACAAGATCACGTACCGTCCCGGGCAAGGACCAGAGGTGTTGCGAGCGCTTGCCGCCGGTGAAGGCGAGTGCGCCGCCGCACGCGCAACCCTGGACGACGGGCCGGTCGTGGCGATCATCGGACGTACCGGACTGACCGAGGATCCGAGACTCGCCGAGTCGGTCGCTGCCTTCGTGCTGGGACTTCCCGACGCCAAGGTGCTGCCATTCGCCCGCCGCTCCAATGTGTACGGCGCGCTCGACATGGGACTGTCGCCCGGGCTCCTCCCCGGCAGGGTGCCACTCGACGATGCAGATCACGTGGCATCTTTCGAAGCGGCGTTCGGGGCGGTGCCCGATCACGAGGGGCGGGACGCGAAGGGCATCCTCGAAGGTCTTGAGGATGGAGATATCAAGGCGCTGATCATGGTGGGAGCAGACCCAGTCAGAGACGTGCCGGATGGTGCCCTTGCTGCCCGCGCGCTCGATTCGGCCGAGTTCACGATCGCGCTCGACCTCTTCCTCACCGACTCGTCGTCGAGAGCCGACGTCGTCTTTCCTGCGGAAGCCTTCGCCGAGAAGGAAGGCACCTCCACCAACATCGAGGGCAGGGTGCAGAAGGTGGCTCAGATCGTCGCCGGGCCAGGCCAGACCCTTCCCGATTGGTCCATCCTCGAAGAGATCGCGCGGAGGCTGGGAGGTTCCATGGGATTCGACTCCGTTCAGTCCGTCGCTTCCGAGATCGCCACCGTAGCGCCCGCCTATGCGGATCTCCGCCGGTCCGATCTGCGGGGCGATGGCGTCATCGTTCCCAAGGAGGGTGTCGAGCAGCCGCTTCGCTACCGGCCGGTGCACCACGACCTGGAGTCGGGCACCGCCCCGATGGTGCTACACCTGGCGCGGACCCTCTATGACGACGGTGTCGAGATGCGCCACTCTCTCTCGCTTCACAGTCAGGCGCCCGGGCCGGCAGCGAATCTCCATCCGGAGGACGCAGCCACGCTTGGCGTCGCTACCGGTGACGATGTGATTGTCGAAACGGAGACCGGCGCGGTGTCTATGCCGGTGGCACTGGACGGCTCCCTCGCGAAAGGCGTGGTGTACGTCCCGTTCAATCAGCCGGAGATGCCGTCCCTCGGTGACCGACTCGAAGTCACGGTGAGGAAGGGGACCGACGGCTGATGGACTGGTTCCTCATCATCGTTTCGTTGATCAAGGTCATCGTCATCTTCGCCATGCTCATGGTTGTGGTGATCCTGCTGGTGTGGGCCGAACGCAAGGTCGTCGCCGACATGCAGAACCGTATCGGACCGTTCCGTGCGGGACCGTTCGGCATTCTCCAGACCGCCGCCGACGGCCTCAAGCTGTTCTTCAAGGAACCCATCACGCCGCGCAAAGCCGACTTCGGGCTGTACATCCTCGCGCCGGTCATCGCGCTGATTCCCGCATTCTTGATCTTCCTGGTGATCCCCATCGGAAGGCCGTTCACGATCACGCTCGGCGGAGTCCAGCATGTGATCAGTCTCCAGGGAACCGATCTCAACATCGGTCTGCTGTACATCCTCGCGTTCTCGTCCGTCGCCGTGTACTCGGTGGTCCTCGCCGGATGGTCCTCGGGATCCAAGTACCCACTGCTCGGTGCGGTTCGCGCAACGGCGCAGGCCATCTCCTACGAAGCGGCTATTGGACTCGCGCTCGTTCCAGTTGTCTTCTACTCCGGCAGCCTGTCACTCCAGCAGATCGTCGCCTCCCAGGCCGGTTCGTACTACAACCTGTTCGACTGGCCGCCGCTCATGCTGATTCCTCGGTGGAACATCATCCCGATGTTCATCTCGTTCGTGATCTTCTTCATCGCCGGCGTCGCAGAAACCAACCGTGCGCCCTTCGACATGGTGGAAGCCGAGCAGGAGCTGGTCGGCGGTTTCCACACCGAGTACTCGGGGATGCGGTTCGCATGGTTCTTCCTTGCCGAGTACATCAACATGTTCAACATGTCGGCGTTGATCACAACGCTGTTCCTCGGTGGTTGGAACGGCCCGACGTTCGACGGAAGCATCCCAACCTGGATCTCGTTCCTGCTTCCGATCATCTACTTCTTCGCCAAGACGATCGTCGTCCTGTTCATCTTCATGTGGATCAGGGCGTCATGGCCACGGATAAGATACGACCGCTTGATGGCGCTCGGGTGGAAGGGACTCATCCCGGCAGCGCTCGCCTGGCTGGTGTTCGTCACGATCATCGTTGGACTTCGACAGTTTGGATTGCCATGGGCATGATCTCCGAGTTCGCCAAGGGCCTCAAGATCACCTTCGGGATCGGGGTCAGAACCGTCTTCAAGGACGGCCTCGTCACCGGGCGGTACCCACAAGAGTTCCGGGAGAAGCCGCAGCGATTCCACGGACGGCACCAGCTGAACCGGTACCCGGACGGGACCGAGAAGTGCATCGGGTGCGAGCTGTGCGCAGGGGCGTGCCCCGCCTACTGCATCTACGTCCGAGGCGCCGACAACCCACCGGAAGCGCCGGTCAGCCCCGGCGAGCGGTATGGGTTCGTCTACGACATCAACATGCTGCGGTGCATCTTCTGCGGCCTCTGTGTCGAGGCTTGCCCCACCGAGGCGATCACGATGACCCAGCTCTTCGAGATGTCGGTCACCAACCGCCAAGACGCCATCTACACGAAGAAGGAACTCCTCGTCAACGACGACGGATCACCCAACCACATGTTCGCCGAGGACGAGTTCGCCAACTTCGAGGAACTCACGGAGGGCGACGGTTGGATGCGGGCGACCGCACCTTCAGGACGGGCGAGCTACGAAGGGGTTGTCGGGTGGACGCCGCGGGCAGGCAAGGAGCGACTCCCTGAAGACGACCAGGAGACGAAGGACCGGGGGGAGGAGACATCGTGACCGAACTCGTGCTCTTCTTCCTGTTCGGTGCCCTTGCCATCGTCGGAGCCCTTGCGGTCGTGTTCGCCAAGAATCCGGTGCGCTCGGCAATGGGGTTGATTCTCACGATGCTGTCACTGGCCATCTTCTATGTTGTCCAGTCGGCATACTTCGTCGCCGCCGTTCAGGTGATCGTGTACGCGGGCGCAGTGATGACGCTCTTCTTGTTCGTGATCATGCTGATCGGAGTCGATCGCACCGAAGACCTCACCGAGAAGCTCCCATGGCAGCGGCCACTCGTGGGGCTCGTCGGCCTCGCAGGGCTTGGCATTGTCGGAGCCATCCTGATCGTCCACAACTGGGCCTGGGTGACGGGTGTCGCTCAGACCGCCACGCCGCCCGTCGGCTCCGCCGAAGTGATCGGCAACGGGCTGTTCTCAGACTGGGTACTTCCACTCGAAGCAACATCGCTGCTCCTCATCGTCGCAGCCGTCGGAGCCATTGCCCTCGCGTACTTCCCGGCGAAGAGGAAGGAGCGGCAATGACTGTCACCGCAGGCTGGTACATGACCCTTGCTGCTGTCCTGTTCGGTATCGGCGCAATCGGTATCCTCGTCCGGCGCAATGCGGTCGTGATGTTCATGTGCATCGAGCTGATGCTCAATGCGGTCAACCTCACCTTCATCGCCGCCGGCCAGCAGCTCCATGACCTCGCCGGACAACTGGCCGTGTTCTTCGTCCTCGTCGTCGCCGCCGCAGAAGTCGTCGTCGGGTTGGCGATCATCGTTGCGATCTTCCGCAACCGCAAGACCGCGTCGGTCGACGAACTCCACGAGATGAAGGGATGACGATGGCCGACTTCTTCATCAGCCACATCTGGGTCGTCATTCTTCTTCCAGCGCTCGGCGCCGTGTTCCTCCACTTCTTCGGGCGCAAGATCGGAGAACCGTGGGCCGGGATCATCGGTTCCACGATGGTGGGCCTCTCGTTCCTTGCCGGTCTCTTCGCGGCGATTCCGGTGCTTCAGGGAACCTCCGAGCATCATGTCGTGACCGTTTTCGAGTGGCTGTCACCGGTCGGAGCCAATGCCGAACTGCTCTGGGATCCGCTCTCGGCGTTCATGGTGCTGATTGTCACCGGGGTCGGTTTCCTGATCCACGTCTACTCGATCGGCTACATGCACGGGGATGAGCGGTTCGCTCGTTTCTTCACCTACCTCAATCTGTTCGTGACGTCGATGCTCACACTGGTGCTCGCCAACAACTTTGGACTGATGTTCGTTGGCTGGGAGATGGTCGGCCTGTGCTCCTACCTGTTGATCTCCTTCTACTACACCAAGCCCAGCGCGGCGGCGGCCGGCAAGAAGGCATTCATCGTCAACCGCATCGGCGACTTCGGCTTCCTGATCGGGCTGATGATCATCTTTTCGAGCTTCGGCACCCTGTCATACAGCACGGTCCTCAATGATCCGGGCAAGGTGCTCGGTGCAGGAGCCGCAACGGCGGTGGGCCTGCTCTTGCTGATTGGCGCCACCGGCAAGTCGGCCCAGCTGCCCCTGTACGTCTGGCTGCCCGACGCCATGGAAGGCCCCTCACCCGTGTCGGCATTGATCCATGCTGCAACGATGGTGACCGCCGGCGTGTTCATGATCGCAAGAACATCTGCGATCTACGGGCTCTCCCCCGTTGCTTCGGGGGTGGTCGCAACGATCGGCGCGTTCACGGCGTTCTACGCGGCAACCATCGCGATGGCACAGACAGACGCCAAGCGTATCCTCGCGTACTCGACGATCAGCCAGATCGGCTACATGATTCTCGGTGTCGGGTCGGCAGCCTACGTGGCCGGCGTATTTCACCTGATGACGCACGCGTTCTTCAAGGCGTTGCTCTTCCTCGGAGCCGGTGCAGTCATGCATGGCATGTCGGGCAACCTGAACATCTTCAAGATGGGTGGACTCTGGTCCAAGATGAAGGTGACCGGCATCACCATGGCTGTTGCGACCCTGGCCATCTCCGGTATACCGCCCTTCGCCGGCTTCTGGTCCAAGGACGACATCCTGGGCAAGACCTTCGAACGCGGCGGCTACTACATCTTCCTGTGGGCGATCGGCCTCGCCGCGGTCGCGCTCACCGCTTTCTACATGACCCGGTGGTTCGTGCTGATCTTCCTGGGCAAGCCGAGATGGGACGAGGGCATCCACCCTCACGAAGCACCGAAGACGATGACTGTTCCGCTCATGGTGCTTGCGTTCCTGGCGACGTTTGGTGGGTTCATCAACACCCCGTGGAAACCGGGCCTCGAACACTTCCTCGAACCGGCCCTCGACCATGTCGCCGAAGCTCCCGCAGGAGGCATGGCCTGGCTACTCTCCGGGATCTCGGTGCTCGTCGCGTTGGGTGGCATCTTCGTGGCTTGGCGGTTGTACAACCGCGCTGATGCCACAGAAGAGCGCTGGACCACGACCATTCCGTCGCTATGGCGACGCATGGGCCACGCCTACTACATCGACGATGTCTACGGAACGCTGGTGGTCGCACCCGGCAAACTGCTGGCAGCCTTCTCGGCGTTCGTCTTTGACAAGAGGATCGTCGACGGCGCCGTCAACGGCGTCGGAGCGGTCGTGCGAAGAGTTGCTGCATCGTTGCGGCCGTTGCAGACCGGGTATGTCCGCACCTACGCGCTGACGATCGCCGCTGGGGCGATAGGCCTCATCATCTGGTTCCTGAGTACGGGAGGGCTGTAGCGGTGGACTTCCAGATTCTCACCGTACTGATTCTGATTCCCTTCGCGTCCGCCGTGATCGTCGCGCTGCTGCCTTCACGCCGCAAGGAACTGTTTCTGCCCGTCGGGATTGCGTTGAGCATGCTTCCGGTCGTGCTCGCCATCTACCTGTTCGTTGTCTTCAAGTCGGGCGTCGCCGGCTTCCAATTCGTCGAGGACTACACCTGGTATGCCCCCTGGGGCATCTCGTGGCACATTGGCGTTGACGGGATTTCGCTGCTGATGGTGGTCCTCACGGCGATCCTTGTGCCGATCTCGTTGGCGGCGTCGACGTCGATCTCCAAGAACATGAAGCAGTTCGTGGTGTTCAACCTGCTGCTCGAAGGTGGACTGATGGGCGTGTTCCTCAGTCTCGACATGTTCATGTTCTTCGTGTTCTTCGAAGTGATCCTCGTCCCGATGTACTTCATCATCGGTATCTGGGGATCCGAACGACGCATCTACGCGGCCGTGAAGTTCTTCTTGTTCACGGCGTTCGGGTCGGCGCTGATGCTGGCCGGCATCATTTCGATGGCGCTCATGTACGCACATCAAAACGGGGGCGTACCCAGCTTCGACTACCTGAGCTGGCTGAGCCTGAACATGGCGCCGAATACAGAGATGTGGCTGTTTGCGGCGTTCGCCATCGCGTTCGCGATCAAGGTGCCGATGTTCCCGTTCCATACGTGGCTGCCGGATGCACACGTTGAGGCCCCGACCGCAGGGTCCGTGATGCTTGCCGGCGTCTTGCTGAAGATGGGCACGTACGGTCTCCTGCGCTTCAACCTCGGGTTGTTCCCGAATGCGACGCTCAAGTTCGTCCCCGTGATGGCCGTGCTCGCGGTGATCGGCATCGTGTACGGGGCGGCGGTCGCGATCGTGCAGCCAAACCTGAAGAAGCTCGTTGCCTACTCGTCGGTGAGCCACCTCGGCTTCATCGTCCTCGGCATCTTCGCCCTCACATCACAGGGTCTCGAGGGTGGTGTGGTGCAGATGTTCAACCACGGTGTCACCACCGGCGCCTTGTTCCTTCTGGTCGGCATGATCTATGAGCGACGTCATACGAAGGAGATCTCCGAGTTCGGAGGGTTGCAGAAGGTGATGCCAATCTTCGCGGGCTTCTTCCTGTTCACTGCGTTCGCATCGATCGGACTGCCGACCCTCAACGGTTTTGTTGGCGAGTTCCTGATCCTCATGGGGAGCTTCATCACGCTCAAGTGGTACGCGATCGTCGCAGCCAGCGGCGTGATTCTCGCCGCCGTCTATCTGTTGTGGGCATACGAGCGGGTCTTCACAGGACCGGTCACGAAGCCGGAGAACGAGAAGCTCCTCGACCTCGACGGTCGAGAGAAGACGATCCTGGCCGTGCTTGCAGCGTTGATGCTGCTGATTGGCCTCTATCCGAAGATCGCACTCGACAAGATCGCTCCATCGACCGAGGCGGTGTTGGACAGGGTGCAGAGCGTGACGACCTACCAGGTTCCTTCGCCGGGACGCCTGGCCGATGTGGTGGGAGGGATCGGCGGTGAGTAGTTCGGTGAACATCTCCTACCTGGCCATTGGTCCTGAGATCCTCCTCACACTCGGCGCGGTGCTGGTGTTGATGATCGACGTCTTCCGGAAACCATCGATGAAGGTGCACGCGTGGATCGTGGTGGCAACGCTCGCAGCCACTGGAGTCGTCCTCGGATTCCAGTGGCACTCTGCGGTCGTTGATGGAGCGACCCTGTCGTTCTCGGGGATGCTCTCGATCGACACGTTTGGGGCGTATGCAGGGTTTGTTTTGGTCGGAGTTGCAGCGCTCGGACTCGCAGCAGCGTGGGGGATGATGGATCGGCTGGGACGCCGCGGCGCAGAAGGCATCGTGCTCGTGTTCATGGCCGCGGCCGGATTCATGCTCATGGCGACGTCCGTGAACCTCGTGCTGGTCTTTGTGGGCTTGGAGATTGCATCGATGTCGCTCTACGTGCTCGCAGGGATCACGAGGCAGACGCTTCTTGCGGACGAAGCGGCCCTCAAGTATTTCCTCCTCGGGTCGTTTGCGTCGGCCGTGTTCGTCTACGGCGCCGCCCTGGCGTTTGCCGGGACAGGGTCGCTGTCGATGTACGGCATCCACGACTTCCTCGCAGCGAATGTCCTTCTCAAGCCGGGAGTGGTGCTCATCGGCATGGCGCTGCTGATCGTTGGGGTCGCGTTCAAGGTGTCGGCCGCTCCATTCCACGTGTGGGCGCCTGACGCCTACCAGGGATCACCTGCAGGGATCGTTGGCTTCATGGTGGCGGCTGCGAAGGTGGGAGCGTTCGCAGCGCTCGCCCGGATACTGGCCTTCGGGTTCTCGACCTACGCTCAGCATTGGGCGACCGGCCTGTCGCTGCTTGCGGCGATTTCGATCGTCGTCGGAATGCTGCTCGCCGTCGTTCAGACAGACATCAGACGGATGCTCGCCTACTCCTCGATCGCTCACGCCGGCTTCATCCTGACGGCGCTCACAGCCGGCAATGTGGGAATCACCGCGATGCTGTTCTACGTGGCGGTGTACGCAGTGCAGGTGATTGGTGCGTTCGCCGTCGTCGCCGCGATCGCCGGACCGGAAGGTGGGTCGTCCCCACTCAGCTCCTACACGGGGCTGTCGGAGCGGTCGCCACTCCTGGCCGGCTCGCTCGCTTTCTTCATGATCGCCATGTCGGGTGTTCCGCTCACGTCTGGGTTCGTTGCCAAGTTCGCGGCCTTCACGGCCGCGTGGTCGGCCGGGTTCGGCTGGCTGGTCATCCTTGCGGTGGTCACCTCTGTGGTCGGTTTCTTCTTCTACCTGCGGGTGATCGTTCTCATGTACATGCAGGAACCGGTTCACGCCGAAGCGCCGGGTGCCGCCCGCGCCGCGCTCACCATCCCGGCCGGCATTCGCTGGGTGTTGATCATCACCGTTGCTGTCACCCTTGTCCTGGGGGTTGTCCCCGGGTTGCTGTTGAGACTGGCAGGGCAAGCATTCCTGTTCTGAGATCATCTAACCCAGAATGGTGACGAACATGAAGCTTCGACCATCTCTCATGCTGCCTCTCGTGGTCGCGTTGCTGGTTCTCCTCGCAGCACCTGCAAGCGCCGCCCTTCAGCCACCCGCCGTTATGGCCGATCGCGCTGCGGCCAATCTGGTGCTGATCCAGAGTGGGGACGTCGTCCCGGAGGATCTCTATGCGGTCGGGTATCGGGTCGTGATCGAGGGAACCGTTGACGGTGATGTGCTTGCCTTCGCAACACAGGACGTGCTGATTACCGGACACGTGACAGGGAGTGTCACGGCAGCCGCCTCTTCGGTGGTGATCGAAGGCACCGTTGACGGGTCGGTTCGAGCGACCGGTGGCTCGGTCACCGTTACGGGTGACGTTGGACAGGATCTCGTTGCCGGAGCTTCGAGCGTGACCGTCTCGGGAAGCGTTGGTCGCGATGTGCTGGCGTGGTGCGTCAACCTGGACGCGACCGGCACCATTGGTCGCGATCTCGGGGGGCAATCGATTGGGATTGCAGACCTGGGAGGCACGATCGAAGGCGACGTCGACCTGACCGTCAACCGTATGAACGTGATGTCGGGGACTGTCGTCGGCGGGACCCTCGGGTATCGCTCCTCCCAGGATGCGGTGATAGGCAGCGGTGTCACTGTCGGCCGGCAGATCGTTCACCGTGAGCCGGTGCGTCCGAACGTCCGTGTCGAAGCGGTGTGGATGCTCACCAAGCTCGTCGGTGTCGTCATGATGCTGCTCATCGGCCTGCTCATGTTCTGGGCGGCTCCGAAGGGTCTCGATCGAGCGGTGGCTTCGCTGCGGCGCGCTCCGTTCAGGACATTTGTGATCGGAATCGCCGGCGCTGTGCTGCCACCACTCATCATCGGCATCGGGTTTGTAGGAGCGGTCACCGCGTCGCCCGAACTGGCTCTGCCTGCGCTGCTCATAGGCGGTCCGATCGCGGTGACGATTCTTGGCCTGATCGGCGTTGGGGTTCTGCTCTCACCGGTTCCCGTGCTGACGGCTGTCGGCGGACGGTTGCTCGGGTGGAAGCGAAGCGGTCAGGCGAGCTTCCTCGTTGCGGCCGTCATCTGGCTTGCGTTGCTCTTCGTTCCTGGACTTGGAATCCTCATGCTGATCCTGACCGCATGTGCCGGATTGGGCGCATGGGCGACTGCGCTGTTCGCTGGGGAGCATGGCCCGGTCGTTGAAGAGGACACAGTCGACGGGGAACCTGTCGATGCGGGGGAGAGTTCTTCGAACCCCGCCACCGAAATCGGGCCGTCCTCTACGATGTACGAGTGAGCCAAGACCTCTTTCACCGTCCTCTTCGCGATCTGCGCATCTCGGTGACGGACCGCTGCAACTTCCGTTGCACGTACTGCATGCCCAAAGAGATCTTCAACCGCGAGTGGGAGTTCCTCTCCCGGGATGCCCTCCTGGACTTCGAGGAGATCGAGCGTCTCGTCAGGGTTTTCGCAGGGCTCGGTGTTCGAAAGGTGCGTATCACGGGCGGTGAGCCGCTTCTGAGGCGAGACCTCGAAGAACTCATCGGGATGTTGCACGGTTTGGTCGACGAGCTGACGCTCACCACCAACGGCTCGCTATTGGGACGCAAGGCCGGGGCGCTCGCCGAGGCGGGGCTCGATCGGGTGTCGGTGAGTCTCGACTCGCTCGATGACGCCGTGTTCCGATCGATGAATGATGTCGATTTCCCGGTTGCCCGGGTGCTGGAAGGCATCAACGCCGCCCACGAAGCGGGTCTCGGACCCATCAAGGTGAACGCGGTCGTGAAGAAGGGCGTGAACGACCAAACGATCGTCGAGATGGCGAACGCGTTCCGAGGCACAGGCCACATCGTCCGGTTCATCGAATATATGGATGTGGGTCGCACGAACGGGTGGCGTCTCGACGACGTCGTTCCTGCCAGTGAGATCATCGAAACCCTCAACGCCGCGTTCCCTGTCGAACCTCTGCCGCCTCTGTATCCGGGTGAGGTCGCGCGACGATTCCGATACGCGGACGGCGGAGGCGAGGTCGGCGTGATTGCTTCGGTGACCCAGCCGTTCTGCGGGGATTGCACGAGGGCGCGGATCTCGGCCGACGGATCTCTGTTCACGTGCCTATTCGCGACGTCCGGGTATGACCTGAAGGAATTGCTGCGGTCGGATACGACGGACGACGAGCTGAGCGAACACATCCGATCGGTGTGGGAGCACCGCGATGATCGTTACTCGGAGCTTCGCGCCTCGGCCACCGAAGGTCTCCCAAAGGTAGAGATGAGCTACATCGGCGGCTGACGCCGCCGAATCTCCAGGAGCCAGTCTCCAGCCAGAACACGGCCACCGTCACAGCGAGATCCCAGGGCGACAGGTCCCCTCCCTCAGCGAAGCGGCATTAGGGGACGTGGCCCGCAGGGCCGGAGGGGGTCCTGGGCGAGGCTCACAGGGAGGTGGAGTCGACCGAAGGGGCGGTACTCACCAACGAAGCCAGTCGTCACCCTGGCGGTCCCCATCGCGCGAGGCCCACAGCCAGATCCTCTGGCGTGTCCACGCTGAACCACGAACGCCCGTCCTCGCCCCAATCCGTCCACTCCTCGCGAATGACGGATCGGTGCCTCACCCTGTCGAGCAGAGACTGAATCGAGCCACCCACCTTTGTCTCCCGCTCGGCTTCTGGCAGAAGGGCCGCCGGGTACACGGCACACGTCACCTGCCGCTGCTCATCGATTGGGACGACGGGCATCGAACCTGGCAGTGCGAGAAGTCGTTCGAGGGTTCGCACCTCGACGAAGGGCTGGTCGACACCCAGGACGAGCACACGATCACCCCCCAGTGCCAACCCCGTCGCCAAGCCTGCGAGTGGTCCGCGCACCGACGGCCGACCATCGGGAAAGCACTGAAGCCCGGAAAGGAGCCCGTCTCTGCCGGCGACGATCACCGAGTCGCACACAGCCATGAGCGCATCGGCCACCCATTCGATCATCGGTCGTCCTGCTACGTCGACGACGGCCTTGTCGATCCCCATTCGCCTCGATGTGCCACCCGCGAGGATGACACCGACAGCCATCAGTTCTCGCGGACGGTGACGTCGTACTCGAGCGTGCCGGCGTTCTTGAAGCTGAGGGTGAGCGGGATGATCTGACCTGCCGTGAAGTCCTCCAGCCGGTTGATGCACATGACGTGGAGGCCACCCGGCTGAAGCGTCACCGTCTCTCCCGCCGGAATCTCGATCCCCTCGACAGGCCGCATGCCCATGACACCCTCGCCCATGTCGTACATCTCGTGCAGTTCGGTGACGCCGCAGGCGGACGAATTGGCGGACATGAGTTCCTCCGCCTGGTCCGTCCCGTTCTCGATCACCATGTAGAACGCCGCGTTGGTGGCCATCTGGGGCGACGGTCGCGCCCACAGATCGGTCACCATCAGTCCCTGCGACGCACATGCTGTCAGCGTCAACAGAAGAACGACGAGTGCCTTCCTCATCCGTGTCTCCCTTTCAGTTGATCATGTGTTTCAGGTCGGCGGCGATGTCGGCCGGCGGAGTTCCGAAGCTGAGGACCAGTTTGAGGCGGCCGTCCTGATTGATCACCATCATCGAGGCGGTGTGATCGATCAGGTAGCCGGTCGCCGCCGTACCCTCGTGTTTGAAGTAGTAGATGCCGTACATGGATGCCGTCTCTGCGATCTGCGCTTCCGTGCCGGTGAGGCCTATGAAGCTTGGATCGAACGTCTGAACGTACTTCTCGACCGTTTCCGGCGTATCCCGTCCCGGGTCCACAGAGACCATGATGACCTGCACATCCCCGGCCCTCTTGCCCAGATCCTCCATTGTCCTCGCCAGGTCCGCCATCGTTGCCGGACAGACATCGGGACAGAACGTGTACCCGAAGTACAAGACGACAACCTTGCCTCTGAAGTCGGACAGACTCACTGGCCCGGAGGTCCCCTCGAGGGTGAAGTCGTATGCCGGGTCGGGCGACTGAATGACCGTGCCGTGGAAGACATACGGCCGAACGAAGAAGACAATGGCGAGGATCACGATCAACACGATCGCTACCGAGCCTCCGATGATGATGAGTCGCTTCATTTGGCGTAGCAAAGGAACAGGTGAGCTGCTTCATAGGCGACCGAGGCTGCGCCTGTGCTCTTCTGGACCTCGTCCGAGAGCACACCGATGTGGCGGATGATGCGGTCGGCCTCCGGAACCGAGGATCGGTACTGATACTCACCTCGGATCGTGCCCCATCCGTCGACGAGCACGAACTTCGGGTCGAAGGTGAACGAGCCGTCTTCGTTCTGCGCGTAGTAGTCCTCGAATCCGCCGCCGATGATCGTCTTGAGGAGCGACGGGTTCTCGACAGTTGCGAACTGCCACACGGCTGGATCGGCGCCGACCGCCTGGGCCTTCTCCAGAAGAACCTCTTGCGTATCCCGTTCGGGATCGAACGATATGGTGACCAACCGCAGTGGGACATCCCCGAGGTCGATCTCGCCGACGCGGTCCTGGACCTGGCGCATCGTCGCATCCAGATTCGCGCACGGTTCAGGACACTGGGAGTAGGTGAAGTCGTAGAGGACGAAACTGCCGCGCATGTCCTCGCTCGTTACCCGGTTCCCATCCTGGTCGATGAGTGAGAAGCCCGGAGCGAGACGAATGCGAGGAAGCACCTGGATCGGTTGGAAGATCGCAAACGCCAAGGGCGCAGCCACGACGAGCACCAGAACGGCGATCAGGATGCGGCGTCTCATCGGGCCACAGACTAGCGCCCTGACCACCGACGCCTGGCGCGTTCAGGACGGCCAGATGACACCGCTTGCTGCGTCCTCGTCCTTGAAGCACCTACCGGTGCGCCTGCGTCCTGTGTCCTTGCCATCGGCGCCCCTGACTCACCTTGCACATCACCAACGCCGGCGGACAGGGCACAACGGGCTGGATCAAACGCTCGAACGGCGCCGGTACACTCCCGCCGGAATGAAATGGCTCTTCGTTCTCGTTCTCCTGGTCGTTCTGACGGCGTGTTCATCGAACCAAGAGGGGGGACTTGGTCCCGACGCCAGCCCGGGAGACGTACCCGACTTCACCGGCTCGCACTTCGTGGCCGGGACCGACCCGACCGGGGCCGACTACGGGGGGAGGGTGCTCATCGACAACGGCCCCGCACCGGACACCTACCTGATGGCCTGGACGATCAGCGGGAGCCTCCAGGTGGGGGAGGGTGTCCTCGACCGCAACGTGCTCTCCGTCGAGTGGCACACGGTCGATGGCCCCGAGTCTGAGGGTACGGCGATCTATACGGTGACCGTGGACGGTGGTCTGCGAGGTACGAGGACCATCGCCGGCTACGACCATGAGGGAACCGAAGAGATCTTCGCGTCCACGGAAGAGAACCCGTAGGACCCGACCGTTGTCTGCTGTCGGTCCCTCCAGCGAGCGAACCGAGGGTTGGGGCAGGGGGTCGTTCCCACCACGAGACCTTGAACGGCGCTCTCGCTGTCTGCTGTTGGCTGTCTGCCGTTGGCCGACCAGCTGAACAGCTACTTCCTCAACGTCAACAGGTACGCCACGAGATCATCGATCTGTTGCGGCGTGAGACGCTCGGCGTAGTCATCGAGCATCTGGTTGGCCGGGAAGCCGGGCACGATGTAGGCGTTGGGGTCGACGATCGACTGGTGAAGGTACTCGGTGGCGGTCAGTCCAGGCACCATAGTGGCCGCGGCGTCACCGATATCGTAGAGCGACGGCCCGACGAGGGTCACGCCCTCCTTCGTGCTGTGACAGATCACACAGCCTGCGCCTCCTCCGGCGGTTGGCTTCTCGAACAGCTTCCTACCCGCATCGACGTCGCCGCCGACGGCGAGGTCCGTGAAGGTCAGCGTGTAGACCTCACGGGGATCGAGCGTCACGGTCCCGTCGAATAGTGCAATGGGGCCCGAGTCCCGGTCGTCCATGACAAGCAGGACCTGGTGGGCTCCCGGCTCGATATCCTGACGGTCGTAGACGACCGAGTGCGACGTTCGGTAGGTTTCATCGAATACCAGATCTCCGTCTATGCCAAGCGAGATGTGCAGCGGGATGCCGTCGTGCATCTCGACACCTGTTGCCGGCACACCCTCGATTGGATGCCCTGACGAGTGAACGAAATCGACGACGATCCGCGCATCGGTTGGGGTCGTGAACGATACGTTCGTCAGCAGGATCTGAAGCGCGAAGACGGCTGCCATCAGTACCCCGGGCCGAGCCAGTTCCCGTCCGGTCGGACGGAACGGATAGCCGGTTGCCCGCTCGCGATGGAGCCGCGGATCGAGTCCATCGCCCGTTTGATCCGGTGGCAGCCAGGCCGAGGCGATGGGGGAGTCGGCGAAGATCCGGCGGAGTCTTGGACGGCGTTTTCGGTCGATGCGCTCTTCGAGGAACTCGTTTCCCTCGCGGTTGGCGCAGTCCTCCGGGGGACAGCCGATGAACCGAACCTCTGATGCCCCCGCTTCGAGACAGTTGGAGGCGAGCTTCGGATGTGCCATGGCGATGCAGGGCGTGGCGACGAACAGCTCGTCGCCGTCGAGGCGGACTGCTCCGTGGAGGGCGTGCCGCTCGCAGACGAACACGACGATGGGCGGCTCGTCGCGCTCTTCGATGCGCTGCATGGTGGTGTCCCACAGGGGTTCGGCAGGCATGTCACCGAGCGTCATTGCCAGTTCGGGGCAGCTTCCAATGCACACGCCGCACGACACGCAGAGCGCCGGGTCGACGATCGCCTCCTGTTGGTGAGGGCCGTCCTCTCTCGGCACCATGCGCAGAGCCCCGTACGGGCAGTCATTGACACAGAATGTGCACCCAGTGCACCGATCACGATCGATCACGATCGGGTCCAGCTTCCTTTTCGTCCACGGGAAGAAGGACGATCCGACCGCCACGACGAGGCAGCCGATGACGATCAGCGCCGGAGCCCACAGGAAGGCAAGGAAGAACACGTCGATCGGGACCGGGCCGGGCAGGGTCGAGGCCGAGAGTTGAGGAAGCATCCCGACCGGAATGGCGACCGCTGCAACGGTGAGCAAACCGGTGAGGAGCCATGTCCAGTACCTCGGCGGGAACCACTTCCGACGGGAGAGCCGCTTCACGTGCCACCAGATGAACAGCCCGGCTATCGCGGAGAGGGTCAGATGGATCATGAACAGGAGGAACAGGAACACCCAGCCGGTTCCTGCTTCGATCCCGACCGCCTTGAGTGCCACGGCAAGCTTCGTGTTGAGGAGGTCGTTGAGGGGGCCAACCCGTTCATCCCAGATCATCCAGTAGCCCGTCAGCCCGACTGCCCAGACGAGCACAACGAGCCAGACACCGGTCAGCCAGGCGAGCCAGCGGGCGCCACGGAACCGGTTCTGGAAGAAAGTCCTCCATCCGTGCAGGAGCGCAGTCACCAGCGCTGCTGCCGACGCGTAGCGGTGGAGGCCACGCATGACCCGACCGACGAGGCTCGACTCGATGTCCGCGACCGACTGATAGGAAGCGTCGAACCCGTAGCGGTAGAACAGGGCCAGGTACACGCCGGTGACAAGGATGATCACCAGCAGGAGCACTGTGATCGGGCCGGTGTGGTAGAGCGGGTTCAGATTCTCGAGGCGAACGAACCGCCCGACCGGCCGCTCGACGGCGAGCGACGCTCTCTCGGCTCCGGTGACGATCGTCCGCTTGGCCAGACGCGCGTCCCAATCGACGCTCGGGTTCGAGCGGAAGAGGTCATCCCGCCTATGCACGACCTACCAGATCTTAAAGCCGGGGGAAGTCAGCTGCATGTCCCGGACCATCAGATAGATCTGCGGTCCGTACGCCGCAAGTATCAGCGCTACCGTGCCGGCCAGCCATGGCTTCCAGCTGTCCAACCACGCCGGTGTTTCCTGCGGGTCACGAATCGATTCGGCGATCGGAACCTCGACCTCGCCTGCGGCGACGCGTTCCTTGTTCCGGATCGTCTTGATCATCGTCCAGATGAACATGTAGGCAGCCACCAACAGGATGGCTCCGCCGACACCGACTCGGAACAGGTGACCCTTCCACTCGTCAGGCACATACACGGCCACACCGAGTGGGGTGCGGCGAGGAGCGCCGAGCAGCCCCAGCATGTGCATGGCATTGGAGAAGATCAGCATGCCGGCGAACCACAGCCACGCTTGGATGACGGCGAACCTCGGGTTCCAGAGTTTTCGGCCGGTCAGGTAGGGCACCAGCCAGTAGGTGATGCCCATGAACGACAGGGTGACCGCCGACGCGACCGTCAGGTGGAAGTGTCCGGGCACCCATGTCGTGTTATGGATGACGGCGTTCACTTCGAATGATGCGTTGGTGAGGCCGCCGATGCCGCCGAACATGAACAGGATGCCGGCCAGCAGCTGTGCAGTCACCGATGGGTCGTCCCACGGCAGCTTCCGTACCCAGCCGAGAAGACCCTTACCCCCGCGACGGCGACCCGCGTATTCGAGTGACGCGACGACCGTGAACAAGGTCATCAATGATGGGAAGAAGACGGCGAAGGTCAGGACCGCATGGATTGCTTTCCACGTCTGGGCGATGCCGGGGTCGACGAACTGGTGGTGGAAGCCGACGGGCACCGAGAGGAGCAGGAAGAGCCAGAAGGCGAGGCGCGCCAACGAGTCACTGAACAGCTTCCCGCCGGCCTGCTTGGGCAGCATGCCGTACCAGGACAGGTAGGCGGGCAGCAGCCAGAAGTAGACGAGCGGATGGCCAGTGAACCAGAAGTAGGTGCGGGCGAGCTCCGGATCGAAGCCGGAGGTGAGGCCGAGCGTCGCTGGAAGGAGCATCGTGAGAATCTCGGCGGCCACGCCCAGAGTGGCGAACTGCCAGAGGACCATCGTGATCAGGCCGGCGAATGTGATGAACGGTGTGCGAACTCCCGGGTTTTCCTTGCGCCAGGCGTAGTAGGTGAAGTACATGCCCCATCCTTCGACCCAGCTTCCGACGACGACCAGTGTCAAGCCCAGATAGAACGTCCACGTGGCTTGGAGCGGGGCGTAGAAGGTGTAGAGGACCGTCGCCTGGTTCAACAGGATCGGCACTGCTGCCGTGAGGAGCCCCACGACCATCATCCAGAATCCGACCTTGTTCAAGGTGGGGTACTTGAGTGGCCGTTCGAGGCCTTTGATGGTGGTCAAGGTGAGGAACCCGGTGATGAAGAACGTCGTCCAGATCAAGGCGTTCAACACGCCGTGCAAGGTGAGACCCTGGTAGTAGGACTGGAGTACCGGCTGGAGATAGCTGTAGAGGTCGACGCCTGCATGTTCGAACGCTTGCAGCGGACCGAACAGCGTTCCGATGGCAAGCGCGGTGATCGCGACCCACAAGTGCAGGCCGATGAACCGTTTTTCGGTTCGGGTCATCTCATAGGTCGATGCGAACATGGTCTCCCTCCCGCCGCGCGACTGGTCGTTCTCACTGCTCGACGGTCAGGCTGCCGTACATCGCGGCATGGCCGGCGCCACAGAACTCGGTGCAGAGGTAGTCGTACGTTCCCGGCTTGTCGAAAACTGCGGTGAGCTTCGACACCTGGCCCGGCACCACCATCATGTTGATGTTCGTCCCTTGCAGCTTGAATCCGTGCTGCACATCGACGGACGTCACGTAGAAGGTGACCTTCGATCCCTTCGGAATGGTGATCTCCCTCGGATCGAACGACCAGGCCCTCGCGATGATGTATGCCTCGTAGGTGCCTGGCGAGATCTCGCGGATACCGGGATCGGCGAATGGTCCGCTCTCGGTCACGGTCTGCGGATTCACCCGTTCGTAGTCGCCAGGGACCTGGAACCCAAGTGCAAAGCCGGCGATGAAAACGAAGGCTGCAAACACGACGAGCGTGATGATGCCGATACGCATCCAATTTCTCTCGTAGCGATCGATGTGCATGTGATCGCTCACGACGTCACCCCCCGAGTCCACATGATCAGGTAGATGGACCCCCACAGGAGGATGAGCATCACGATGAAGATGGTCGCGATAACCACGGTTCCTCTCGGGTGGAACTCGTCGCGTTCGGTCTCTTTGTCGGTCACTGAAACTCCCCTCCCGGCCGACGGACCAGACGTTCTGAGATTAGAGAGTGAGCAGGTGCCGGTGCAAGGAGTGGACTGAATGAAAGCCGGTAGGGCCGCGCACTATGATGCGACGAGCCGATGGCAGGGAGGGACTGAATGAGTCGCCGGATGTTCGCATCCGCCGCGCTGATGGTGTTCGCGTTGCTGTGTCTTCCCGCGCTGCCCGCCGGGGCCCAAACGGATACGACGGTCGAGGGAACCACGGATACGACGGTGCCGGCGAGTGGGAACAGCGCGCAAGTCGATGAAGGTCGGACGATCTTCGAAGACAACTGTGTTCCGTGTCATGGTGAGGATCTCTCCGGTGGTGTCGGGCTGCCTCTGAACGCCGGTTCGGCGGCGGCGACCATGACCGACCTGGCTCTCACCGAGATCATCACCAACGGTGTCCAGGGCACGGCGATGCCCGCTTGGGGCTCGACCTCTGCGCCGACACAACTGTCTGACGCACAGATTGCCGCTGTGCTTTCGTACATCAGGGCATATGAGGCCGGAACGTACGTGCCTCCGTCGTCGGGCGCGACGCAAGAGGAATCGACGACCCACTTCCCCTGGGGCATGGTGTTCATTCTGAGTGCCGCAGTGCTGCTGTCCGCCGGAGGGATCGTCATGCTCGTCAATCCAGGACAGGGGACGTACACATGGAAGCAGGCGTACGCCCGCGGCTTCGTCATCTTCTTCTACTTCTTCCTGCTGACGGTGTGGATACCGTCGACGATGTTCAGTGAGGCGCCGATCAACGGGGCGCCCGCACTCGTTCAGGATCTCGTGGTGTCAGGCGAGTGGTTCACGATGTTCGCGGTCGGGGTCGTCGGGCTCCACTTTCTCCAGAAGGCGCGGCGCGTATGACGATCGGCCCGCTTCAGTTCTACGACGAGAACATCCCTTGTCTTGCAGCTTGTCCCGTTCACACCAACGCCGGCGCGTACGTTGCGGCGATCGCCGACGGAGAAGATGAGTTCGCGTACTTGACGGCAAGGCTGCCCAACCCGTTCGCATCGGTCTGTGGCCGAGTCTGCGCGGCTCCGTGTGAGGATGCATGCCGTCGAGGAGAGATCGATCGACCGATCGCAATCCGGGCGCTGAAGCGATTCGTGACCGAGAAGTACGGAGTCGAGGCGGGCAGCGACAAGTACAAAGAAGTGGCCGGGCCACCCCAAGAGGAGCGGCCGCAGAGTATCGGTATCGTCGGTGCAGGTCCCTCGGGACTGTCGGCTGCCCATGACCTGCGCCGGCTCGGCTACAAGGTCACGGTGTACGAAGCTGCCGGCCGGCTCGGCGGGATGATGGTGCTCGGCATTCCCGAGTATCGATTGGACCGTGATCTGCTCGACGCGGAGATTCAGTCCATCATCGACTTGGGCGTCGAGGTGAAGCTCAACACGAGACTTGGGACCGACGTTTCGCTCGAGGAGCTGAGGGAACGACATGACGCGTTGTTCCTCGCGTTCGGTGCGTTCCTGGGCCGCGGCCTGAACATCCCCGGCGGCGATGCTGACGGGGTCCTCAAGGCCGTGGAATTCCTGCTCAACGCAAACCAGGGTTTCGAGGTCGAGGTTGGGGAGCGCGTGATCGTGATTGGCGGCGGCGATGTCGCAATGGACGCGGCTCGTACTGCACTGCGTCGAGATGCCTACGAGGTCAAGGCCGTCGACCAGGAATTCGAACGTGCCGACGCCGAAGCCGCACTCACCGAGGCGCTCGACGTCGCGAGGACGGCCGCGAGGTCGGGAGCGGCCAACGTGACGGTCATCTCATTGGAGTCCGAGCAGGAGATGCCGGCCTCCGAGTTCGAGGTCGAGGAGGCGGTCAAAGAGAACATCACCTTCGTGCATCGTCGGGGTCCGGCGCGTGTGCTCACCGGTTCCGACGGCGAAGTGACGGGCCTCGAGACGATCGGAGTGACGTCCGTGTTCGATGAGAACGGGAGGTTCTCGCCGGTATTCGACGAGCAGGACGTTCAGCAGTTCGAGGCCGACACGATCATCCTCGCCATTGGACAGGCCGTCGACGTGGATGCCTTGGGACCGACGGGGCCGGATGTCTCGCCTCGTAGGACGATTCAGGTCGATCCAGAGACGCTCGAGACCTCGATTCCGATGGTCTGGGCCGGAGGCGACGCAGCCAAGGGGCCTCGGACGCTGATCCTCGGGATCGCCGATGGCCGTATCGCCGCTGCACAGATCCACAAGGCATTCGGTGGCAAGATCAAGGAGCAGGAGAAGGGCCAGATGGTCGAACTCCAGCAGTTCCACCGGATGGACGACATCTACGATCGGATTGGCCGTGTCGACGTGCCGACCATTCCAACGGATCGACGAATCGGACTCTCCGAGGTCGAGACAGGATTCACCGAAGAGATGGCCCGGTGTGAGGCACAGCGGTGCCTGCGGTGTTTTGCCAACATCCTGCTGGACACGGACAAGTGTGTGCTGTGTGCACTGTGCGCCGACGTGTGCCCGATCGACGTCATCTCTCTGGTACCCGCCGAGGAGGTCGGCGTCGGTCCGGAGGGATCGACGGCGCTGATGTTCGACGAACGAGCATGTATCCGTTGCGCGTTGTGTGTGGAACGGTGCCCGACCGACGCGTTGTCCGTGGGGCTCTGGACAGGAGTTGGTGTTCCGAAGCTGGGAGTGACGCTATGAAGGTGATGGATCGGGTGAGGTCGTCCACGATTGGCCGCTCCATTTGGAGGGCACCGGATCGGTCGACCGAGCGGGACCGCGCAGCGGGCCACTGGGCGAGCTTCCTGTTGCACATCTACCCGGTGAAGATGAGCAAACGTGAGGTCGGGTTCCGCTACTCCTGGTACCTGGGCGCTGCGGCCGTCGTGCTGTTTGGTTCGCTCGTTCTCTCGGGCATCTACCTGATGTTCTTCTACGTGCCGTCTACCGCGCAGGCCTACTTCGATATCCAGAACATCCAGTCGGGCATTCCATTCGGCCAGTACGTGCGGAACGTGCATCGGTGGTCCGCGCACCTCATGGTGTTCATCGTTGCTGCTCACATGGCGCGGGTTTTCTACAGGGGCGCATACAAGAAACCGAAGGAGTTCAATTGGGTGATCGGCGTGGTGCTGCTGCTGATCACGTTGCTGCTGTCGTTCACCGGCTACCTGCTGCCGTGGGATCAGCTGGCGTACTGGGCGGTCAATGTCGGGACGTCGATGGCGGCCTACGTTCCGATCATCGGCAACATCGTTCAGAAGGTGTTGCTGGGTGGTCCCGAGGTCGGGGCATCCACCCTCCTGAGGTTCTATGTGCTCCACGTGGCGGTGTTGCCGTCACTCCTGTTGATCATCATCACATTCCATCTGTGGCGCTGGCGCAAGGACTCGATGCTGACCCAGGAGGCGTCGGAGGAGGGAGGAGGTGCCAATGGATGATCGTGAGCCGGTCGTGATCGAGGGTTACCGCGTGCTCGGCGTTGTGCCGGGCATCCCGCCCGGGGGCGAACGCAAGGTACTGCCCGAGGAGGAACCGGTGATGGTGTGGCCTCACCTGTTGGTGCGCCACGCGGTCACTGCACTGGTGATCATGGTGGTGGTCGTCGGTCTCGCTATCGCGTTCAACGCTCCTCTGCGTGAGATCGCCAACCCCAACTTCACGCCCAACCCGGAGAAGGCGCCGTGGTACTTCGCGGCTCTCCAGGAGCTGCTCTCACACTTCCATCCGCTCGTCGCAGGTGTGCTCGTACCGGGTGCCATCGTCATGGGCCTCGCTGCGCTCCCCTACATGGATCGCAACCCGGAGAGGGCGCCGAGATTCCGAAGGGTCGCCGTCGCGACATTCACCATTTTCCTGGTTACGTGGATCATCCTGACGCTGATCGGGTTCATGTTCCGTGGTCCGGACTGGGGATGGGTCTGGCCATGGAAGGAGTGGTACGGAGAGCTATGAGCAAGATCAATCGCAGAGAGCTGCTGTCGAACGCATGGAAGTGGGGCTTCGGCCTCATCGGGGTCGCCGGGCTCGTAACCACTGCCGACATGTTCAAGCCGCTTCCCGTCGCCGGGTTTGGCGGCATCGTCAAAGCCGGGAAGGTCGACGACGTACCCGACACGGACGTGAAGGCCGTGCAGGCGATGCGAGGGTATGTGACCAATATCGAAGGCGAGATCCTGGCCCTCTCATGGAAGTGTCCTCATCTCGGCTGCCGGGTTCCGTGGTGTGAATCGTCAGGGGAGTTCGAATGTCCGTGCCATGGATCCAAATACAACCGCAAGGGGGAGTGGCGTGAGGGGCCGGCTCCTCGCGGGATGGACCGATACCCGGTTTCTGAAGACAACGGCATCGTGGAGGTGGATACGGCTTCGGTGATACCTGGCCCGCCACATGGTCCGGAAACCATCGATGAGCCGTTGCGCGGCCCGAAGTGTGGGGGGAGCGAGAGTGCCTGAGCGAGCACCCGACCCGAAGATGGACGCCGTCACCGGCAAGTGGATGCTGTTTGGTGTTGGAGTGATGGCCGTGCTCCTTCTCGCGTTCGCCGTGTACTTCCCTTTGGAGAACAACAAACGGGCCCTGGCGAAGACAGACCTCGTGGATGCCCGCATCGAGGCGGGCCAGGCGCTGTTCTCCAAGAACTGCGCGGCGTGCCACGGCGCGAACGGCGAGGGCTTGATCGGGCCGGCTCTCAACTCGAAGCAGTTCCTCGGATCGGTGACCGATGACCAGATCGAGTCGATCATCTCGACCGGTGTTCCCGGTAGCCAGATGAGCGCGTACAGCCAGGAGTACTTCGGTCCACTGACCTCCGAGGAAATTGGCTCCCTTGCCGCCTTCCTGCGGTCGTGGGAGGAGAACGCCCCTGACCGGCCCGACTGGCGGGACATGCTGTATCAGTCGTCGACCACCACCACGGCGGGCGGATAGCGCCCGCTCAAGCGACGCTGCTGCGTTTCATCCTATTTTGCACTACGGCCGTAGTGCTAATAGGCTGAGCGTGTCATCGAGTGGGAGGGACATGTCCGGATTCCTCGTCATGCTGCGCGAGGGTGTCGAGGCGGCATTGATCGTTGCGATTCTGTTGGCCTTTCTCGTTCGATCCGACCAGCGCGCCGGCGTCCGTTGGGTGTGGTATGGAACGGCAATGGCGGCACTCGCATCGCTCGTGGCCGGCGTTCTGATCTTTCGAACCATCGGTTCTCTCGAGGGACGCGCCGAGCAGATCTCCGAAGGATCGGTGGCACTTCTGGCCGCGGCGCTTCTGACGTGGATGATCTTCTGGATGGGATCGCATGCCCGGTCGATCAAGACGCAGCTCGAAGGGGAGGCGAACGCAGCGCTGGTGTCAGGAGGCATGTTTGGACTCGCCGCGGTCGCGTTCATCGCCGTTGCGAGAGAGGGACTGGAATCGGCGCTGTTCATGATCTCGGTTGCCGTGGGATCGTCGTCCGAGACGGCACAGTTCGTCGGCGGGCTTCTCGGCCTGGCCGGCGCGTTGACGGTCGGATACCTCGTATATCGGGGCGGGCGGAGGATCGACCTGCGCTTGTTCTTTCGCGTCACGGGAGTCTTGATCGTGGTCGTTGCGGCCGGCCTCGTCGGCAAGGCCGTGCACGAGTTTCAGGAGGCGGGCCTACTGCCCGTGATCATCGAACACGCATGGACGATCGGCTTCCTAGGATCCGGCCAGCTCGGAGCGTTCACGGAAACACTGTTTGGTATCTCTGCAGATCCGTCGGCGATGACCGTTGCCGTCTACTGGATCTACCTCGTGCCGGTGATGGTCGAGTTCCTGCGCCGAACGAGCCGTACCTCGGTGGCCGCCGCTACGTGACGTCGGCCACCCACACGGTCCACGCAAGGTGTGCCGTGAGACGCTCGTACTCATTCCTCATCGAGCTCTCCGCCATGGCGACGTGGTCAGCGCCAGGATCGTCCGGGTGGGCTTGCGCGTATGTACGTGCGGACTCGATGACGAGTTCGTGATAGCCGCGCCATGCGGACTCGTCGGGAACGATCTGCGTGATGGGTTCGAGGTCAAGCGATCGGAGCGAGTCGACCTGTTCGCCCTCGGTGAGCGATGCCGCCTCCGGCGCGTCACCGAGCGCCACTCGATCTGCCGGGCTCCGAAGCCGAAGATCTCCAATGGCGATTCGCCGACTGGCGCGGGCCGCGAGGGCTGCGGCGGTTCCTTTGAATCCGTCCCAGATCCACGATCCTCCGAGGCAGGTGGTGATGTCCCACGTGTCATCGGGTGTGGCGGCACCATCCCCGAGCCACCACGCCAGGCGGGGTGCCCTGGCGATCGCTCGCAACAGGACCCACGGCGACAGGTCGATGCCGGTCCCGTCGATGTCGGCGCGTTCGGCCATTCGAGCGAGCAGTTCGCCGTGACCGCACGCTACGTCCAGCACACGGTCCCCGTCGCGGGGATCGAGTGTGGCCACTACTTCGTCGAGATCGTCGGATGTCAAGGGGTCACAGATCGTGTGGAGGTGGTGGAGCGCCTCGAACGGGTGGAAACGTTCCCAGGCGTCCTCGACGTCCGTTCCTGGAAGCACTGCGATGGTGTCGGGGAGTGGCGGATGGTCCATATGGCGGACCCTATCGGATGATGCCCGGGCCAACGTGGGAATTACTCGACTCGTACTCTGATCAGTGGACGAGCAGTGGGATCTTGAGCTCTCGTTCGTCGAGCCCGCCGTGGTAGCCGACGAGTCTCGAATCCATGCCGGAGGGCAGCAGGACGTAGCCGGGATCGGCGACGAGCATGCCGTCGGGAAGGCGCCCGGCCAGATCGAAATGGCGGGGCTCAGGACCCCACCAGTCGACCATCCGGTCGATCGGCATCCAGCGTCCGGGCACAGATTCGGCGAGGTGCGCCGCCACCGCCGCCGGTCCTTTCACGGCGACGCCTCGCGGATCCCCGAAGTAGGTGAGTTCCGACGGCCGGGGGAGGTGAACCTTCGCCTGCTGTGCGTAGGTGAGCATCCCGTGATCCGCGGTTCCGACCATCACTGCGTGCGTCGGGAGCGCGACGGCGATGCTGCTCCACATCCTGTCGGCGAGCTGCATCGCCTCCGCATACTGGGGCGAATCGATCCCGTTGACGTGAGCGGCGAAGTCGATGTTTGGCACGTACGTGAAGATCAACCGTCCCGGTTCTGAGGCGAGTTGGATGGTGGCGTCGACCAGTTCTTGCGTGCTCCAGATCGGCTCGACCCGACAGCCCCGGTACAGCGCACGTGTGAGGGGGCTCGAAAGAAAGGCACCGGGTTGCACGGTGATGGGCTCGATGGATGAGGTCGCCAATCGCTCCCACAAGTTCGGAGCGGGAAGGATGCCGTTCGTGTCGAACGAGACCGGGGTTCCGTCGACGGTCCACTTGAGCGTGTTGACGACCTCTCCGTCGAACATCGAGAGGTGGGCAACCAGTCCGTGCTGCGAGGGGGGGAGGCCCGTCACAAGCGAGGACAGGTTCACGCTCGTCGTTGTGGGAAAGGCCGCGTCGAGAGAGCGAACACGCGCCGCCCGAAGTGCGGCTGCAGCAGGATGGTCGAGTTGATAGTCACCCAGCCCGTCGAAGAGAACGACGACGTAGGTGTCGGCAGCAGGGATGGAGTCGGCGATCTCGGTGTGCAGGCGAACATGTGGGGTCGATCCGGTGAGGCGCGACTCGAGTTCGGCCGACAGATTGGCGATGCATCCGCCCTGGTAGTCGGGCAACCTCATAGACCGTGCAGGAAGCCGGCGATTGCCTCACCGATCTGGTGTGGCGAGTCCTCCTGGATGAAGTGCAGGCCCGGAACCGTGACCTCCTGCTGTGACGACCATGTCCGACAGAACTCTCTCGGGCGACCGGTGAGGATGATGCCTGGGTCGGCGTTGATGAAGAGTTTCGGAACGAGCGACGACGCCAACCATCGCGAGTAGCGGGACACGATCTGGTGGACGTCGGCAGGATCTCCACCGATGGGGATCTCTCGTGGCCAGGTGAGCGTCGGCCGCCGATCTTCGCCGGGCTTGAGGTATGGGCGTCGATACTCGGACATCTCGTCGTCGGTGAGTGTGCGCACGATCGAGGCTGGGAGGATGCGTTCGACGAACACGTTCTTCTCGAGGACGATCTCCTCGCCGGCAGGCGAACGCATCGCCTCGAAGATCGGCCTGGACTGCTCCGGCCACTCCTCCCAGGTGACGGGCCGGACGATCGCCTCCATGTACGCGATGCCCTTCATGGCAGCCGGGTGGCGGTGGGCCCAGTCGAACCCGAGGGCGGAACCCCAGTCGTGTACCACGAGCGTTACGCGGTCCTGAACGTCCATCCTGTGGAGGAAGGCGTCGAGGTAGGCAGCATGATCGACGAAGCGGTACTGGGAGCCGGGGATCTTGTCGCTGTCGCCCATGCCGATCAGGTCGGGCGCGATGCAGCGTCCCAGCCCTTCGATGTGAGGGATGACGTTGCGCCACAGGAACGACGAGGTCGGGTTGCCATGGAGAAAGACGATCGGGTCGCCCTCACCAACCTCGACGTACGCCATCGAGTGACCAAGAACGTCGATGTACTGCTTGGGGTGCATAGAGCAAGGGTACCTGTGGATGTTGGGTGGAAGAGGCGAGTCGTCGGTCATCAGTCGTCTGTAGGAACGCGGCGGGGGAGACGGTAAGACACCAGGGCGTGACCGGCGTCCGTGGGCTGAAGACTCAAGACTGAAGACTCATGACTGCGAGCGAAGCTCGCTGGGTTCGGAGGCTTGGTTTTGCCTTTCTATACTGCGCACCGACGGGGCGGAGTGCCCCTTTGTGACGAGAAGGGCGGGGCGTTGAGCGCCTACTTTCAGGACTATGTGAGCGTGGCCGCGTTCGTTGGCCTCGGGGTATTCATGATCCTGCTTTTTCTTGCGATCGCAGCCATGCTGCGTCCTTCCCATCCCCACCCCTCGAAGTTGATTCCGTATGAGTGCGGAGTCGATCCGGTGGGTTCGGATTGGAGCCAGACTCAGATTCGCTACTACATCTACGCGCTGCTGTTCGTCGTGTTCGATGTCGAGGCGGTGTTCATCTTCCCGTGGGCGCTGGTCCTCGAGAAACTCGGCGCTTTTGGTCTCGGTGAGATGCTTCTGTTCATCGCCGTGCTGCTCGTAGGGCTCGTGTACGCCATTCGCAAAGGGGTCCTCAAGTGGGTGTGATCGACAAGTTCGGCATGCCGAAGCCGGTGTCGTGGTTGCTCAACTGGAGCCGCAAGTACTCCCTGTGGATGTTCAACTTCGGCCTCGCATGCTGTGCGATCGAGATGATGGCCGCCGCAGCACCGCGCTACGACATCATGCGTTTCGGGGTGATCCCGTTTCCTGCCTCGCCACGACAGGCCGATCTGATGATTGTGGCGGGGACCGTCACCGACAAGATGGCGCCGTCCATTCGGCGTCTGTACGAGCAGATGCCGGATCCCAAGTACGTGATCTCAATGGGCTCATGCGCCAACAGCGGGGGGCCCTACTGGGATTCTTACTCGGTGACCAAGGGTGTGGATCAGATCATTCCGGTCGACGTCTACGTGCCGGGATGCCCCCCGCGCCCGGAAGCTCTGCTCGAAGGCATCGTGATCCTTCAGCAGAAGATCCAGAACGAGGACCTTCGTGAGAAGTGGAAGCAGCATGAGCGACGCCCGGTCTGAGTCGCTCACTCCCCACGAGGAGTTGTTCGCATACGGCGAACACGTCTACGACGTGATCGGATTCGCAGACCCCGTGGCCGTTCGCAACAGGACCGTGAAGGCGTTCGTCAAGCGCGATCGGTGGGTAGAGGCGTTCCGCAAGGCTCAGAACGACCTGGGTCTGATCTACTTCTCGTGGCTGTCGGCCATCGATTGGGTGAACGAGGTCCAGGTCGGCGATCCCCCCGAGAGCCATGTCAAGGAACGTTTCGAGGTGCTTGCCACGGTTGCCGACATCACGGAGGGCCGGCGGGTGACCTTCACCACGGACCTACCCAAGGACGACGCACGGATCGACAGCCTGTCCGGGCTGTACGGCGGCGCCAACTGGTTCGAGCGAGGAGCGTTCGAGATGTTCGGCATCGAATTCGTCGGTCACCCGAGCCTCCGCAAGCTCTACCTGCCCGAGGGTTTCGAAGGCAACCCGATGCGTAAGTCGTTCCCGTTGCTGAGCCGGGAGATCCGTCCATGGCCCGGCTCCGTCGACGTCGAGCCCATGCCGGAGGCAGACGCGTGAACCGCGATCCGATGATGCACCTCGCGGACGCGGCCATCTCGCTGGAACTCGAGACGCCCGAGATGACGTTGAATGTGGGGCCGCAGCATCCGTCGACCCATGGTGTGCTCCGTCTGAAGGCGCGGATCGACGGGGAGCGCATCATCGACGTCGACCCTGTCATCGGCTACATGCATCGCGGGTACGAGAAGTTGGCGGAAGTGAGGACGTACCCACAGATCATCGCGCTGCTCAACCGAATCGACTGGGTGTCCGGGTACGCCAACGAGATCCCGTTCGTGGTCGGAGCCGAGCGCCTCATGGAGGTCGAGCCGCCGCCTCGGGCACAGTACATCCGGTTGATCCTGACGGAGATGGCACGCATAGCGTCGCACTTCCTGTTCATGGCGTCCTACCCCATGGAACTCGGGGCCGCCTCACCGTTCTTCTTCGCGTTCAGGGAGCGGGAACGGGTTCTCGATTTGATCGAATCGGTGACCGGAGGACGGTTCCATCCGAACTTCAATCGCGTCGGCGGAGTGAAGCCTGCAGCGGGTGCAGGGTCGACGACCAAGACGGTGATCCAGGACCTCCCTGCCGGTTTCTACGCAGAGACCCGGATCGCCATGGACAAGGTCCTCGCGGTATGCGACGAGCTCGATGATTTGATCGTCGGCAACGAGATCCTGCATGCCCGGACCAAGGGTGTTGGCGTGATGAGCGCCGAACTGGCGGCATCCTACGGGGTGTCAGGTCCGAATCTGCGTGCGTCCGGCGTCGAGTTCGACCTGCGCAGAACCGAGGACTATCTGCCGTACGAGGATTTCGACTTCTGGGTCCCGACCGGCGAGAACGGCGACTGCTACGACCGCTACGTCATGCGCGTCCACGAGATCCGCGAGTCGGCCAAGATGATCCTCGCCGCGATCGATGGCATCCCGACCGGTCCGATCATCGCCAAGGTCCCGAAGGTCATCAAGCTGCCAAAGGGTGAGATCTACATGCGGGCGGAGAGCCCGAAGGGCGAGGTGGGCTACTACCTCGTCTCGGAAGGTGGAACAGGACCGTACCGTCTGGTGGTTCGCACGGCGTCGTTCTCCAACGTTTCCGTACTTCCGGTGCTTCTCGAAGGGGTCCTGGTTCCCGACCTGGTCGCCATCTTCGGCAGCTTCGACTTCGTGCTGGGAGACGTGGACAGATGAGTCTTCAATCTTCAGTCTTCCACGTCGTTTCCTCCCCCGGCGAGGCCCCAGGGCCGAGCGTTGGGGGAGGTGTCCCGAAGGGACGGAGGGGGCCGTTCTCACCAATAGAGGTGGGTCTGCGGCCGTCGGCTGTCGGCTGTCGGCCCGCCGAACCGGAGGTTCGCACGTGAACTACCTCGAGCTCGCCATCAAGCTCGTCGCCATCTTTGCGATGGTGCCGACGACGGCGCTCGTCGTCGGGTACGCCGAACTGAAACTGTCGTCGCACATGCAGTCCCGCATCGGTCCGTACTACGCCGGTGGCCGATGGGGATGGGCACAGCTGATCGCCGACGGCGTGAAGTTCCTCCAGAAGGAGGACATCATGTCCGAGAACGTCGACCGGCCGGTGTTCTCGCTGGCACCGGCCACGGTGATGATCTCGACGGTCGCCGTGTTCATGATCATCCCGTTCGGCCCGAGCGGATATGCCGTCGGTCGCAACCTCGACATGGGCATCTTCTACGCGATGGCGATCTCGTCGCTGGGTACGCTTGGTGTGCTCATGGCCGGATGGTCGTCGGGGAACAAGTATTCGCTGATAGGGGCCCTTCGTGCGGGTGGCCAGCTCATCGCCTACGAGCTGCCGATGGTGCTTGCCGTCGTCGGTGTCATCATCCAGGCCGGGACGCTCTCCATGCAGGGCATTGTCGAGGCGCAGATCGCCCAAGGATGGCCGTTTGTGTTCACTCAATTCGTCGGATTCGGCCTGTTCCTGATTGCTGCCCTCGCGGAGATGAACCGGACTCCGTTCGACATGCCGATCGCCGAGTCGGAACTCGTGACCGGTTACCTGACCGAGTATTCGGGGTTCCGGTTCCTGTTCTTCTTCCTGGCCGAATACGCGAACATCTTCGCGTACTCGGCCATCGCGTCGACGTTGTTCCTCGGGGGATGGGCGTTCTGGGGAAATTCGTCACCGGTGGCCGCACCGTTCATTCTGGTCGCCAAGGCCCTTGCTCTCTCCTTCGTCGTCATCTGGTTCCGCTGGACGTTCCCTCGGTTCCGTGAGGACCAGCTCCAGTCGCTGGCGTGGCGGTGGCTCGTTCCGATCGCTCTGGCCAACATCGCCGTGACGGCGATCTTCAAGGTGGTGATGTAGATGGCGACCGGTATGGGACTCCTGAAAGGTCTGTGGGTGACCTTTTCGACGATGTTCACCAAACCGGTGACCGTCATGTATCCGGATGTGAAAGAGGTTCCGGTCTCCAGGGCGCGGGGTGTGATCGCCCTCGACGAGGATGCGTGTACGTCGTGCATGCTGTGCGCCCGCCAGTGTCCGGACTGGTGCATCTACATAGAAGGCCACAAAGAGGAGAAGGAGCCGAGTAAACCGGGTGGCCGTCCGCGGACCCGCAATGTGCTCGACCGGTTCGACATCGACTACGCCCTGTGCATGTACTGCGGCATCTGTGTCGAGGTGTGCCCGTTCGATGCTTTGTTCTGGAGCCCCGAGTACGAATACGGCGAGCAGGAGATGGAGTCCCTACTGCACAACAAGTCGAAGCTGGGCGAGTGGCTCCAAACCGTTCCCGAACCGCCCGAGCTGGAGGACCACTGATGGGTGGATGGTTCACCGAAGCGTCGAACTGGTGGTTCCTGATCATCGCCGCGTTCATCGTGGTGGCGTCGTTTCGTGTCGTCACGTCCGGCAATGTGGTCCACTCGGCACTGTTTCTCGTCGCCTCGCTCGCCGGCACCGCAGGCCTGTTCCTGATGCTCGGAGCACAGTTCGTCGCATGGGTGCTGGTACTCGTCTACATCGGCGCGGTCGTCGTCCTGTTCCTCTTCGGCATCATGATCACGAGAGCCCCCACCGGACCGAAGGTAGAAGCGGACAACCCCCGCAAGGGGTTCGCCGCGACCGCAGCCACTGTCACATTCGCGGTGATGACGTACTCGTCGATCTCGGCGTTCGGTCACACGGAGGTGTCGAAAGTCGGCTCCGGAACCGCCACTGAGCTCATCGGCAATCAGCTGATGGGGCGGTTCGTGCTGCCATTCGAGGTCGTGTCATTCGTGCTGCTCGCAGCCCTCGTCGGCGGCATCGTGCTCGCCCGGCAAGACACCTCCGATGACATCGAGGAAGGAGGCGGGCAGTGAGCCTCGTCCAGTTCCTGGTCCTCGGTGCCCTCATGTTCTCTTTCGGTGTGTACGGCTTGCTGGTTCGCCGCAACGCCGTGATGGTGCTGCTGGCCATCGAGCTGATGCTCAACGCCGTCAACCTGAACCTCATCGCCTTCGAAGCCGCCTTGCGTACCGCATTCGCCGGTGGACAGGTGTTCGCAATCTTCGTGATCACGGTCGCCGCCGCCGAGGTGGGAATCGGTCTTGCGATCGTGCTGCTCATTTTCAGAAACCGGCGTTCGGCGAACGTCGATGAGATGGATCTGATGAGGTGGTAGGCGTGGTGACTGCGGCAGAGGAAGTGATGGTGCACGCCAGCAACGGCGGAGTCCTCGCCCAGTGGGCGTGGCTGATCGTCGTCGCGCCGTTCGTCGCGATGCTCGCCATCATCGCCTTCGGCAAGCGCATGCCCCGCAAAGGCGGGGAGATCGCCGTCACGGCGATGGGCTTCGTGTTCGTCTACTCGGCAGTGCTGCTGATTCTCAACATCGCCAACGGCGTCATCTTCGAGCACAGTGTTCAGGTAGCGCAGATCGGCAGCTTCACCATCGAGTGGGGCTGGGTCGTCGACGGTCTCTCCACCATGATGTATTTCGTCGTCGGCACACTCTCGTTCCTCGTCTTCACGTACGCCACCGGCTACATGAAGGGTGATGTCCGCGAAACGTGGTTCTTCGCCGCCTTCTCGTTGTTCGCAGGGGCGATGCTCGTGCTCGTGTCCGCCCCCAATCTCGTGCAGCTCATCGTCGGATGGGAGGGCGTCGGTCTCGCCTCATACCTGCTTATCGGCCACTACTGGGAGGAGAAGGAGAACTCCTCGGCCGGCATGAAGGCCTTCTACACCAACAAGATCGCCGACATTGGCCTGATCATCGGAGCGATCGTCCTCGGCACCGCCGTTGGTTCGTTCCGGTACTCGGACATCCTCGACGCGGCCGCCAACAACCTTTCCTCGCTCGCCCCGGTCGCGGTCGCCGGAGGGGTGCTGCTGTTCATCGGCGCGATGGGTAAGAGCGCGCAGTTCCCGTTTCACGTGTGGCTGCCCGACGCCATGGCGGGCCCAACCCCCGTGTCATCGCTGATGCACGCTGCCACGATGGTCACCGCCGGCGTGTACCTCGTCGCGCGCATGTACCCGCTCTATGCAGGCATGGCTTCCGACATGCGGGTGCTGATCGTCATCATCGGCGCGATCACCTTGCTGATCGCCGGTTTGCTCGCCATCGTCCAAGACGACCTCAAGCGAGTACTCGCCTACTCGACAGTCAGCCAGCTCGGCTACATGATCGCCGCGCTCGGCGCCGGCGGCTACACGGCCGGTCTGTTCCACCTGTGGACTCACGCCTTTTTCAAGGGCCTCCTGTTCCTCACCGCCGGCTCGATCATCCATGCGGTCCACTCGAACAACATGAGCGACATGGGTGGCCTCCGCAAGAAGATGCCCGTGACGTTCTGGTCGTTCACCTCTGCGTCACTCGCGTTGGTGGCCATCATCCCGTTCGCCGGCTTCTTCTCGAAGGACGAGATCCTCGCCACGCTCGGTAACAACGGCTACGCGTGGGCGATGTGGATAGGCATCCTCGGAGCGTTCATCACCGCCTTCTACATGGGTCGTGCGATGTTCCTCACGTTCTTTGGCACCTACAAAGGCGAAGCTCATGTGCACGAGTCGCCGAAGGTGATGACGGTTCCGATGGCGATCCTCGCGGTCGCCTCACTGATCGCCGGATGGGTCAATATCCCCGGTGTTTACGAAGGGTTCCATCACTGGGTGACCGAGCGAGCAATCACGTTCCCATCGTTCTCGGCCGAAGGGTTTGACGTCGCAGTGATGCTGACAGGACTGGGCTTCGCGATCTTCGGGGTCATCGTGTCCTACCTGATCTACTTCCGTGATGCCGACACGCAGCAGGCCAGGGACCGGGTGAGGATCCCTGTCTTGTGGCCGCTGCTCGAGAACAAGTACTACCTCGACGACCTCTACCTCGCGGTGCTCGTCAACCCGATCAAGGGACCGATCGCACGAGCTGTCAACTGGACCAACTCGTACCTCATCGACGGAATCGTCAACGGGGCCGGGATCGTTGCCCGGTATGCGGCCCGGATCGTGTACGGAGGCCTCGACCAGAAGGGCATCGACCTCGCAATCAACACGGCAGCCATCGTCACCGGCTCGGCGGGCGAGCAGGCACGACGGCTCCAAACAGGAAAAGTGCAGCACTACGCGGCGATGACGGTGGCCGGGTTGGCGTTGCTCGTGATCGCAATCGTCATATTCATCTAGGAGGACGGACGGATGTTGGACAACGGATGGGGCTTGAGCCTGATCGTGTTCCTGCCACTGGTGGGCGCACTGATCATCCTGCTCACCCCAAAGAAGAACCTGGCGGCCATCAAGGCATTCGGGTTGACGTTCACCGCCCTGCCGCTGATCATCGCCGTCTTTCTGATCGCCCGTTTCGACTATGGCGCCGGCTCGGCGTTCCAGTTCGGAACCGACCTGTCGTGGATCACCTCGATCAACGCCCGCTACCACATCGGGGTCGACGGCATCTCGTTTCCGATGCTCATTCTCTCGACGATCTTGACGCTGCTTGCGCTGATCTACTCGTTCAACCACTGGCCCGAGCCGTACAACCCGAAGGCGTTTTCGGCGCTCATCCTCGTGTTGGGCACCGCGATGAACGGCACGTTCGTTGCGCTTGACCTCGTCCTGTTCTTCGTGTTCTTCGAGCTGGTGCTGCTCCCGATGTACTTCATGATCGGCATCTGGGGGGACAAGACGATGATGAAGGTGCCCGGCTTCCGGATCGAAGCCGAGACCCGGCTATACGCGGCGATCAAATTCTTCGTGTTCACCCTGTTCGGGTCGGCGTTCATGCTCCTTGGGTTTCTTGCCTTGTATTACCGCTCCGGTGACGTAGCTCCGTTTGTCCGCACGTTCGACATCCCGACGCTGATCTCGATGGGCTCGGCCGGCGCGTTCACGGGGACGTTCGCATTTCTCGTCTTTGGTGCCCTGTTCCTCGGGTTCGCGGTGAAGGTGCCGATGTGGCCACTCCACACCTGGCTGCCGGACGCCCACACGGCCGCACCCACGGTCGGTTCCGTCCTTCTTGCCGGAATCTTGCTGAAGCTCGGCTCCTACGGATTCATCAGGATCAGCCTGCCGATACTGCCCCAGGAGGCGCAACGGTGGGCTCCGGCGATCGCCATCCTGGCAGTTATCGGGATCATCTACGGTGCACTCGCCTGTCTTGCCCAATCGGACATGAAACGCCTCATCGCATTCTCTTCCGTGGGCCACATGGGCTTCGTGATGCTCGGCATCTCCACGCTCACCGTTGTCGGTATCAATGCCGCGGTGATCGGCATGGTCGCCCACGGGCTCATCACGGGCCTGCTGTTCTTCGTCGCCGGATCGATGTCTCACCGCTACCACACCCGCGAAATGGTCAGGCTCGGCGGCAATCAGAAGCTCATGCCGAAAATGGGTGCCATTCTCGGCTTCACGGCGATCGCATCATTGGGACTGCCGGGATTGGCCGGGTTCTGGGGCGAATTCATGTCACTCGTCGGTTCCTACAACCCGCTGGCCGGCCTCGACCTGGGGGTATTCCGCACGGCGATGGTGTTTGGCGCCATCGGCACGGTGCTGACCGCCGGCTACATGCTCTGGATGCTGCAACGGGTCAACTTGGGTGAGCCGAGCGCCGAGTGGGGTGGACATGCGCTCGTCGACGCCGATTCGTACGAGCTGGCGGCCTGGGTGCCTCTGATGGTGCTGATCGTCGCCGTCGGGGTGTTCCCGAAACTCGTGTTCGGTGCCACGAACAGCGCCGTCGTATCGCTCGTGACCAAAGCGTTTGGGGGCTGAGTGATCGACTACCTGGCGCTCGCACCTGAGATTGTCATCGCAGCAACCGCGGTGGTGGTGCTCCTCGCCGACATGTGGATCGTCCGCAAGTACTGGACGGCGATCATCGCAGTCGTGGGAACGACCGCCGCCGCGATTCCGCTCGTCGTTCTCGCTGTGTCACCGGTGGGGGAGCGGAGCCTGTTCGAAGGCAGCTACGTGGTGGATCCATTCGCGCTCGTCATGAAGGGTGTGTTCCTCATGGCTGCCTATGTCGTGCTGCTCATGTCGTTCTCGTACGTCGAGTCGGACCGGTACTACCAAGGCGAGTATTACTTCCTGCTTCTCCTGTCGATTCTCGGTTCGCTGGTGCTCGCGTCGGCACGGGATCTGATCGGCCTGTTCATCGGCATCGAACTCGTTGCCACTCCGATGTACGTGCTCGCCGGGTTCCGCAAGGGTGATCTGAAATCGAACGAGGCCGCTTTGAAGTACTACCTGCTTGGTGTGCTCGCGTCGGCGATGCTCCTGTACGGCTCGTCGTTCGTGTTTGGGCTCACCGGTGAGCTGACGTTCGCCGGGATTGCCTCCCATGCGGGTGGACTCGTGCATGAGCCCGCGTTCATCATGGCGGTCCTGTTCATCATCGCCGGTGTCGGCTTCAAGGTGTCGGCGGTCCCGTTCCATTTCTGGGCACCAGACACATACGAGGGCGCGCCCACACCGATCACCGCCTACCTGTCGGTGTCATCGAAGGCAGCCGGATTCGTTGCGCTCATCGCCGTCACGTACAGGGCATTTGGGCCGGCGTCGGCAGCATGGGCGCCCGTCGTGTGGGTGATGGCGGCACTCTCGATGACGATCGCCAACCTGACCGCCCTCAAGCAGGACAACATCGTGAGGATGCTCGCTTACTCCTCGATCTCGCATGCCGGATTCATGCTCGTTCCGTTCGTTGTTGCCCCCTACGTCGACGCGGCAGGAATCAACGGCGCCGTGAGCGCGACAATCACCTACCTCGTCATCTACGCCTTCTTGAATCTCGGTGCCTTTGCTCTCGTGATCGCCGGGTCCCGAAAAGCAGGCTCCGGGACCGTCCAAGGGTGGGCGGGCATGGCCACCTACGCACCCGGTCTGGCGTTCCTGGGGATGCTGTTCTTCTTCGGCCTTGCCGGCATTCCGCCACTTGCCGGATGGTTCGCCAAGTTCGTCATGTTCCGGGTCGTGCTGACAGCCGGAAGCGGTTGGGCAGTCGGCCTCGCGGTGATAGCCGCCGTCAACTCGGTCATCGCGCTCTACTACTACGCGAGGGTCATCAAGTCGATGTGGATGGATCCTGTGTCGGTCACCGTGCCAGATTCGGAGGTTCGTGATGCGGCGGTTCCGATGACGCTCACCTTGGCGCTCGGCATCACCGCCGTCGCCGTCGTGGTTCTCGGTGTATTCCCGGGCATTGTCACGAGTTTCACGTTCTAGGCGGAGCGTCGCCAGGATCATTGCGACGGATCTCCGCCCCTTTGTGCCCTCGGTGGCGTCCTCCTCCTCGACGTCCTTGTTGGTGAGTACCGCCCCCTCCGTCCTCGACCTTCGGTCGAGTCCACCTCTTCCAACACTCGGGCTCCGCCCTCGCGAGGGGAGGAGACGGTCGCCCGCGACCTCACGCGGGACGTGGCAGCATGCTGACCGGAGACTCCGAGCGAAGCGAGCTTCGCTCGCCGCTAGCCTGGCGCCATGAGCGATTCACTGACCGCCGACGATCTGTACCTGTTCAACGAGGGTTCCCACACTCGTTTGTATGAGAAGCTGGGCGCCCATCTGGTGGACGGCGGCTGCCGGTTCTCCGTGTGGGCCCCGGACGCCGGCAGGGTGTCCGTTGCCGGGGACTTCAACCACTACGACGAGAACGCCAGCCCGCTCGAGCCACAAGGGAACTCCGGGATCTGGTCCGGTGTCGTACCAGGCGTTGAGCAAGGGCAGACCTACAAGTTCGTGGTCACGAACCGGAGCACTGGCAACGAGGTATACAAGGCGGATCCGTATGCCGCCTACGCTGAGGTACCTCCCCGGACGGCATCCATCGTGTGGGATTGCTCGTACAAGTGGGGTGACGCCAAGTGGATGAAGTCGCGGGCGAAGCACAATGCCGCCGACGCCGCAATCGCCATTTACGAGGTTCACCTTGGATCGTGGCGCAAGAACGAGAACGGCGAACCGTTGAGCTATCGGGAGCTTGCATCGGAACTCACCGCTTACGTCTCCGATCTCGAGTTCACACACGTCGAGTTCCTCCCCGTGATGGAGCATCCGTTTGGCGGTTCGTGGGGTTACCAGAGCACCGGCTATTTCGCGCCCACATCCCGGTTCGGCACACCGCAGGACTTCATGTACCTGATCGACACGCTGCACCAGGCGGGCATCGGGGTCATCCTCGACTGGGTGCCCTCGCATTTCGCGACTGACGAGCACGGGCTTGGCCTGTTCGACGGAACCCACCTCTACGAACACGCCGATCCGAGGCAAGGCTTCCATCCGGATTGGGGCAGCTACGTCTTCAACTACGGACGCAACGAGGTGCGGTCGTTCTTGCTGTCGTCCGCGATGATTTGGCTGGATCGCTACCACGTGGATGGGATCAGGGTCGATGCCGTGGCGTCGATGCTGTACCTCGACTACTCCCGCAAAGATGGCGAGTGGATCCCCAACCAGTACGGAGGCAACGAGAACCTGGAGGCGATCGGTTTCCTACGGCGGTTCAACGAGGAGATCTACGGGGCGTACCCGGACGTCCAGACGTATGCCGAGGAGTCGACGGCATGGCCGATGGTGTCCCGTCCTACCTACTTGGGCGGTCTCGGTTTCGGGTTCAAGTGGGATATGGGCTGGATGCACGACACGCTCCAGTACTTCTCGCTGGATCCCGTATACCGGCGTTTTCATCACAACGACCTGACGTTCAGGGGCCTGTACGCGTTCACTGAGAGCTACGTGCTGCCCCTTTCCCACGACGAGGTCGTCCACGGGAAGGGTTCACTGATCGGGAAGATGCCGGGCGACGACTGGCAGAAGTTCGCCAATCTCCGGCTCCTCTATGCGTCGATGTTCGCCCAACCCGGGAAGAAGCTGCTGTTCATGGGCGACGAGATCGCCCAGTGGGGTGAGTGGAGTCACGACGGCAGCGTCGACTGGGACCTCCTCCAATGGGAACCCCACCAGGGGATCCGGAATGTCCTCTCGGATCTGTCGCGCCTCTACAAGGCCGAGGAGTCGCTCCACGGTCAAGATTCGGACCCGGCAGGGTTCGAGTGGATCGAAGCGAACGACCCCACGTCAAGTGTGCTTGCCTATCTTCGCAAAGGCGGACACGATGTCATGCTCGTGGTGATGAACTACACGCCGGTACCCAGGTACAACTACCGCATCGGCGTGCCACGGGATGGTGTTTGGACTGAGGTGCTCAACACCGACGCGAACATCTACGGCGGATCGGGCATGGGCAACCTGGGCAAGATCGAAGCCCACGAGGCACCGTCGCACGGACGCCCCTTTTCGGTGAACGTGACGGTGCCGCCACTTGGCGCCGTGTTCCTGAAGTCGACAGGAGAGACGGACTGAGAACGTTTCCTCCCCTCGCGAGGGCGGAGCCCGAGTGTTGGGGGAGGTGGACTCGACCGCAGGGAGAGGACGGAGGGGGAGGTTCCCACCAACAAAGCCGATCTCCAGCAGTCAGTCTTCAGTCCCCAGCAGCGAACGGCCGGGACGCGGCGGGAATCGTCGCGAGCGCGGGCGAAAACACGAAATCCGCAGTGCCCCGGGGCGGACCCGGCTGTCCTATCTCCTCCCCTCGTGAGGGCGGAGCCCGAGTGTTGGGGGAGGTGGACTCGACCGCAGGGAGAGGACGGAGGGGGAGGTTCCCACCCTTGCTGGGTACGGCCCTCCTACCCCGGCGGTTTCGCGTCCGACGGTACCATCCCTCCACCATTCAGCCTTGTGGCCTCACTTTGGGGACCGACGGGAGAGCCAAGCCCACGGTGTTCAGTCATGAGTCGTCAGTCCTCAGCCCTCAGTCACGGGGGTGGAAGGTGACTCCTCGATGACGCTCCGCGAACGACTGGTCGGACAGATCGCTACGAGTGGCCCGATGCCGTTCGAGGAGTTCCAATCGATTGCGCTGTATGACCCGGACGATGGCTTCTTCGGCTCGGGGACGTTGCGATCGGTCAAGGAGGGCGACTTCCTCACCTCGCCCGAGGTGAGCCCGTTGTTTGGGGAAACGCTTGCGGTGTTCGTCGATCGGATCCTCGACGACTTGTCGGTCCCC
>CAZBXV010000003.1:0-79350 GCA_964496205.1 uncultured Acidimicrobiia bacterium | reverse complement strand
GCTAGTTGTCACCCCTGTCACCATCACCATCGCCCACGTGGGTTTCGGCGATGGTCTCGGCGATGGAGCCGTTCTGGCATGTGGCAACGAAACTCGAGAGGTGTTCTTCACCGACGAACTGGACGTCGACGACCGAATCGCTGACCTCATTGCGCACGAGGTGGTAGTCGTTCGCCGGTGCAGCGGATTTGAACACGATCCGATTGCCGTTGCAGCCCACCACTACCCAGCCGCCCTCCATCGCGTAGCGTTGACTCGAAGGGGTGGGGGTGGTCGTGACGACGGTGGTGGTCGTCGTGTCGTCCGGCGGGGTAGTCGCAACGGTGGTGGTGGTCGATCCCGCATCAGTCGTCGTCGTGTCGTCCGGCGCGGTAGTCGCAACGGTGGTGGTCGATCCCTGTTCAGCCGACGATGTGAAACCAGGAGGTGCCGAGTCCTGCGCGTCGGTGATGAATGCCTTGACTGCCCGTGATGGTTGATCCGTCACCTGGTTGCGCACGAGTCCGACTGCCTGGGTGGACAGGATCATGGCAAGGGTCGTACCCGCCAGCCATGCCACCACCAGACCGAGCTTGCGCCTGTTCATGTGCCCATTCTCGACCTTGCAGCGCTGTAGCGAGGTAACGAAGAGTTAATGAAATGATAAGAGGCAGCCCTTTGGGGCATCGTGTCGAATAGGGTTCACGGTCGTGGCATCAGTATTGATCATCGAGGACGATGTCCGCATACGCCAGACGCTCTCCGCCCTCCTTGCGGATCGGGGACATGACGTCGAGTCGGTGGGCGCAGGCATGGCAGGACTCGAGAAGACCTTGTCGCGTGGACCCGACGTGGTGGTCCTCGATCTAGGGCTTCCCGACATCGACGGCGCCGAACTCTTGAAGATGATTCGAGCGGTTACGCCTACACCGGTCATCGTTGCGACGGCAAGAGATGACGAACGCGAAATCGTCCGGCTTCTCGACGCAGGCGCCGACGACTACATCGTGAAGCCCTTCTCCGCCCGTCACCTGGACGCAAGGATCCGGGCCGTGCTTCGACGGGGAGCGTCGGTCGATGGCGACAAGGTGTTGGAGGTTGGTGAGCTTCGGATCGACATCACCGCCCGCGAGGTCACAAAAGCCGGCGAAGACGTGCCGCTGACAAAGAAGGAGTTCGACCTGCTTGCCTACCTCGCTCAACGGCCCGGAGTGGTCGTGGGCAAGCGTGAACTGCTGGCGGAGGTGTGGCGCCAACCATATGGGGGAGCAGACAAGACCGTAGACGTCCACTTGTCGTGGCTTCGACGGAAGCTGGGGGAGACGGCCGCCGAACCTCGGTATCTCCACACGGTCCGTGGTGTGGGAGTCAAACTGGTGGCCCCGTGAGACGGCGCCTCGCCGTGGTCTCGGCAGCGGTCACGGCCATGGTCGTGCTCGCATTCCTGGTCCCACTCGCCGGCATGGTCAGGACACTCGCTCGTGATCGCGTGCTGGTCTCGGCCGAACGTGATGCCCAGGTCTTTGCACAGGCGTTGAGCGTGATCATGGTCGATGGCGACGCCGACGATGTTCGGTCTGTGATCGGATCCGGTCAGCTCTCCGGCGGAGGCCAGCTGTCGGTCATACTGTCGGACGGGACGGTTGTCGGCGCACCGACGAACCTCGGCACCGCATATCAACAGGCGATTGCGGGCGAAGCGTTTCGAGAGACCGAGAGCGGGGGAGAGGCGATCTGGGTTCCCGTCCTTCTCGACGGCGGCGGTGAGACGGCGGTGGTGCGGGTTTTCGTCGCCAACTCGCTCCTAGCGAGAAACGTGGGCATCTCGTGGGTCATCCTTGGTGCTCTCGGTGTTGCGCTCATAGCCCTCTCGGCCGTTGTCGCCGACCGGCTCGGGCGTACCGTCGTCGAACCGGTTCGAGATCTGTCCGAGGCATCCCATCGACTCGGGGAAGGCGACCTGTCCGTCCGGGTGCTACCTGGTGGCCCTCCCGAGGTCGTCGAGGTCGGTGAGGCGTTCAACCGTCTGGCACGTCGAGTCGGGGATCTGCTCGACGAAGAGCGGCGCAGCGCGGCCGACCTCTCGCACCGGTTGCGGACCCCGCTGACTGCCCTGCGGCTCGACATCGAGGCGATGCCGGACAAGACAGAGCGGATACTGTCCGACCTGGACGACCTCGAGAGGACGGTCGACTACGTCATTCGTCAAGCCCGGCGTCCTCTCAGGGAAGGCATCGGTGTGTCCGTCGATCTGACTGCGATCCTCGACGAGCGCCTCGCTTTCTGGGGGGCTCTTGCGGACGACCAGGATCGACAGTGGACCGTCGACATGCCTCACCGGCCGCTGACGGTCGATGTCGCATCCGAGGACGCCTCGGCGATGATCGACGCGCTGCTGGGCAACGTGCTCGCACACACGCCTGAAGGAACGTCCTTCAAGGTTGCCGCCGATGAGCTAGATGGACACGTGACGCTCGTTGTCGAGGACTCGGGCCCTGGGTTCCAACACGAGGATCTCGTGCGGCGCGGTCACTCCGGTACCGGATCGACAGGGCTCGGGCTGGACATTGCCCGCAGGACCGCCGAGTCGACCGGTGGCACCCTCACGATCGGATCGACAGAGGATGGTGGTGCTCGTGTCGAGGTGATATTCGGCAGGTGATGTGTGGGACAATCCGAGGGTGCAACGTCATGTCTCTCCTGTCGCGCGTCTGCGGGCAGTGCTCGACGAACTCGCCGAGCGGGTCGAAGAAGTCTCGTTCGAGCTGCCATCGACGGATCGTGATCGTCGGATCGAACTGCGTGACGACCTCACTCTGAGCATCCGTACCTATCTCATCCCGAGACTCGCGGATCTGGATGGAGACGTCGTCGCCGTGGTGGTTGGGGCCACCGGGAGCGGCAAGTCCACGATCGTCAACACGCTCGCCGGCAGAAACATCACCGAGACCGGTGCAGTTCGGCCGACGACGACGGCGCCAGTCGTCTGGTGTCACGCAGAGAACGCCGACGAGTACAGGGAGGGCCCGTTCGCCGCCGTTTCTCCGCGGGTCGTGACCGGCCACGAGGGGCTCCTTCGTGGAGCAACGATCGTCGACGCACCAGACTTCGACTCAGTCGTGACCGAACATCGAGAGATCGCAGAACGGCTGCTCGAGATAGCCGATCTCTGCGTATTCGTAACCAGTGCACAGCGCTACGCCGACGCTGTCCCGTGGGAGTTCCTCAAGCGTGCACATCAGCGAGGTGTACCGACCGTTTTCGTCATCAACAGGCTTCCGGCCGGCGGTGAAGGTGTCGTCGGTGATTTCAAGCGGCACCTGCGAGAGCGAGCAGTCGCACACCGTGAGGTGGTGGAGATCGAGGAACAGGCCGTCGTTGATGGGCAACTGCCGGCATCGACCGTGGAGCCGGTCAAGTCTCTCCTCGAACAGCTCTCCGATCCTGTCCGCCGCCACGAGGTGCTCATCGACGCCACCCGAGGCAGCATCGAGGACGTCGTCGTCCGTTCCGAGCAACTCGCGGACGAAACCCGCCACGATATGAACGAGGCCGACGCCCTCGCCGACATCGCGTTCGACATGTACGCCGATCAGTACCGCCAGGTGGTTCGATCGCTGGAAGATGGGACGCTGATCAGAGCCGAGGTCGCAGCCAGATGGCAGAAGTTCCTCGGAACGGGCCGGTTCTTGACCGCACTCTCCGAACGGTTGGGAAGCTTCGGACGCTCCCTGTCCGGAAAGCCAAAGCAGATCGATGCCGACGCACGCCGCGCCTTCGCTCTTGAGCTTCGACGGCATCTCGACGCGGCGGCAGCCCGAGCTGCATCGGCATGGGAACTCGACCCGGCCGGCAAGACCCTGATCGCCAACAGCCTGTTGTGGCGTTCATCACCGGACCTGGACGATCGGCTCGACACGATGCTGGACGAATGGATCATCGACATCGGAACGCTCGTCACCGAACAGGGGCAGGACCGGAAGCGCAAGGCGCAGCTGAGCTCCCTCGGCGTGAACGCCGCAGCCGTGGTCGCAATGGTCGTGATCTTCGCCCAAACCGGCGGGCTCACGGGTGGCGAACTGGGTGTTGCGGCAGGAGCGGCGGCGTTGCAGCAGAAGCTCCTGGAACAGGTCTTCGGAACCGCCGTTGTCCGATCGATGGTCACCACTGCACGCACATCACTCGAAGAACGAATGCACGACGTGTTCGACGCCGAGTCGGCACGATTCACCGGCAAGGTGCGCGGGCTCGCTGCACGGCTCGATCCTCGACTCGATGAAGCAGCGCGGGCCGTGGGCGCTGCAGCCGAGGTGTTCTATGGCAGGTGATCCAGGGAGGGCACTTGATACGCTCGACGTGCTGGTCACGAAGGCGCACGACATCACAGGTGATGAACGCCTCGGCACGTACGCGCAACTCTCCGAACAGACGAGAGCGAGGCTCGGATTCCTCGGAGAAACCGTCGTGGTCGCTCTGGCAGGGGGCACCGGGGTCGGCAAGTCGAGTCTCCTCAACGCGATCGCCGGCACACAGGTCGCCGAGACCGGCGCCATGCGCCCAACCACCGACCATCCGAGAGCGTGGATTCCTGCGATGCCGGAACCGGGTCTGACACGACTTCTCGATTCACTCGATGTTGATGAAAGGATCGGCCACTCCGGGCGACTCGATGTTGCGATCATCGACCTGCCCGACTTCGATTCTGTCGAGACCGCCCACCGAGCCGTCGTGGAGCGCCTCGTTCCGAGAGTTGATGCGATCGTCTGGGTGTTCGACCCGCAGAAGTACGCCGACCGAGCGATCCACCAAGGGTATCTCCGGCCACTCGCCGGGCATCAGGATCGATTCCTTTTCGTCCTCAACCAGATTGACCTGCTGGAGAAGGAGGAAGTGGATCTCGTGCGTGCAGATCTGCTCACGCGGCTTGCCGAAGACGGTATCGATAGGGCAGATCTGTTTTCCACCGTTGCGAAACCGGGCCACCTCGCAGGCATCGCCTCGCTCATCCGATTCCTCGAAGAACGGCTCCATGCGAAACGACTCGTCCTGAACAAGCTCGCGAACGATCTCCGCACGGCGACCGACGATGTTTCCAGCATCGTCGGGGTGGGTGGAGGGGTGGATTTCGACCATCGATGGGAGGAGGCGAGGGACAGAGCCGCGGGGGTCCTCGCCGACGCACGGGTCGGCGAACCGGAAATCACCGCAGCCGAACGCGCCGGTCGGCGTCTCGCCATCCGATCGAGTCCCATCGGCTTGTTCGTCCGCGCCGAGGAACCTCCGAAAGCCGAGGAAACCGGTAGGGAGGCTGCCGCGATCCAGGAAGCGTCAGGCACCTTTGATTCGTTGGTCACGGACCTCGCATTCGAAACAGGTGGCCACTTCGGAGCCCGGCTCAGAACGTCGTTCGATCCACACGAGGTGGCGACCCAGATGCGGCGAAGTCTGGAAGGAGCGAAGGCGTTCGGGAGCCCCATGCCGACCCCTGCACGATGGTGGCGCCCGGCAGCCATCGCCCAGTGGCTGCTGGTAGTGGCCCTGGCCGGAGCGATCGTGTGGGGTTGGGCAAGACCGGACTTGCTGCGATCCGGATCGTGGCCCTGGCCGGTGATCGTCGGTGTGTTCGCGATCCTTGCCTGGGCCGGCATCATCCGCCTCTCTCGATGGAGTGGGACGCGTTCAGGACGCACAGCAGCCGAGATACACCGCGCATCCACCGTGGCGGCGCTCGGCGAGCAGATCGATCGAAGACTCGGCGTGGATGTTCGTACCGTGATGAGAGACCGTGCAGAGGTGAGCGGGCTGCTGGTCGAACTCGCGATCGAGGCGGCCAAAATCGAAACGGGTCGGTAGACACCGGCCGTAGGCCGGATGGGTGGGGCACTAGCCTGTCCGCGATGGATAGCACGATTCTTCAGGAGATCATCAGAAGCGCGGTCGTGCTCGCCGCTGTTGTGGTCGTGTGGTTCATGCTGACACGAGCCGTCGCCCACTACGTCAAACGGATCGGGCAGGGTGAGTCGGTTGCCGATCAGGAGCGGTCCCAGCGGGCCAACACGCTGTGGGTTGGAACTCGCCGCTTGTTGTTCGTCATCGTGCTGATCGTTGTGGCGCTGACGCTCATGGGCATCTGGTCGATCCCGATTACGCCGTTCGTGGCGGTCGGTTCGGCGGCCGCCGTGGCTGTCGGCCTCGGCGCTCAGAGCGTTGTGAAGGATATGATCTCCGGGTTCTTGATTCTCGCCGAGAACCAGTTCGCGATCGGTGACGTCGTGAACGTCGCCGGTGTCGCCGGTGCGGTTCAGGAGATGCGCCTTCGCGTGACCGTTCTCCGAGATCTCAACGGCTACGTCCACTACATCCCAAATGGGCTGATCGGGGTTGCTTCCAACTACACGAGCGCCTTCGCGACGGTGGTAGTCGACGTCGGCATCTCCTATTCGAGCGATATCGACAAGGCGCTGGAGATCATGCGCGACGAACTGGGCGCGATCGCCTCCGAGCATTCGGCGGACGTGCTCGAAGAACCCACCGTGCTCGGGGTGCAGGAGCTCGGAAATTCGTCCGTGTCCCTACGGGCGACGATGAACGTCGCCCCGACGGCGCGCTGGACCATCAAGCGGGAAGCGCTCCGGCGAATCAAGCTGCGGTTCGATCGTGAAGGCATCGAGATTCCGTTCCCACAGATGACCGTGCATTTGCCCCATGGTTCCGACCCGACGCCCGACGAGTAGTCGCTACAGTTCATCCGATCCGGAAGGGGACTATGACCGAGTGGCGAGAGTGGCAGGCATGGCGCCAAGTAACGGCCGTCTCTCTCGACGCGGTGTCCAGCGCCGCTGCGGTGGGTGTCGAGGCGGCTGCGGCCATCCAACAGCTTGCCGGAAGCGTCGCCGACTACGCCCCTGAGTCGTATCCCGAGGCGATCGAGGACGCTCTCGAACTACTCATCGATCGTCAAGCGGTGCGCGCCCCGGTGCTCGCGCTGTGTAATGAGGTGTATCTCGTACTCGAAGATGGACCGGAACAGGTCGTGGAGGTCGCCCGAACGGTTTCGGAGAGGTTGGCAGCGTCGACAGCGCGTATCGGTTCGGTCGGCGCCAACTTGCTTTCCGACGGCATGACGGTGCTTGTTCACGGGTCGTCGCGCTCGGTTCGAGCGGTACTCGACGCAGCACACCAGCAGACTGCGTTTCAGGTGTGCTGTACCGAAGCCATGCCGGGTGGCGAAGGACTCGAGATGGCGGCCGAACTCACGACGGCCGGGTTCGATGTGGAGGTAGTCGACGATGATTCGGCGGTCGAGTTCCTGCCAGGTGTCGACCTCCTCCTCTCCGGCGCCGATGCGATCGGACCGAACAGCGCGGTGAGCAAGGCGGGCATCCGCCGGTTGGCGTCCGCCGCGGTGATCGCGGGCGTCGACAGGTATCTGACCGCAGGGAGGGACAAGATCCTGCCCGCAGGGCTGTTCCGGATCACGTCGAATCTCAGTTGGAGGAAGTCCCTGTCGGAAGGCGTGGGACTGGACCAGTTCACCGGGATCGTTTCCGACATAGGGATGCTGTCTATCGATGATGTCGCCGGCCTCTCTATCGAACGTCCCGTAGCGCCACAGCTGGCCTGAGCCGTCAACGGTGCACTAGTCGCCGATTGGGGCCACGACCTTCAGCCCGTGCGGGAGGGATGTGAATGTCACTTCGGCGGGTTGCCCGAGCGACTCGCCGTCGGCTTGCAGGGGGGATGGCGGATCCGAGATCACCCGCATCTCGTCGATATCCGGCCACACCTGAACGCCCTTGATCGACGACAGGTCTCTTCCGGAGAGAACCCGTGCGAAGATCCTTGGGATGTTCACCAGGGTGAGCCGATCGATTACCAGTGCCGCGAGCCCGCCGTGAGGCGACCCGCTGACGCGAAGCGCGATGCGTCCGAAGTAGGTGTAGGGATCGTGTACCTGGACAAGGACGGCGGCCGCATCTGCGGTTCGATCGCCGACCTCGACGCGCATCGTGGGCCGGCGCCTGCCGGACGGGGACAGCACCACCGAGGCCGCCGTTCGTGCATAGTGAACGCCGCCAAACCAGTACTTGCGGTATGGCTCCAGATTCGAGCGCCGAACGACCTCGGCGTCGAATCCGAGCCCGGTTGCAAACGTCCCATACCGGACCGTCGCATGGTCATCAGACTCCATCGAGATACGAACCAGTGCCGTCTTCACGGCGGGTGGAAGCGACGCCAGATAGGAGGCGGCCCGAGCCGGTCGCCGAGGGATTCCGAGGATACGAGCAAGCACGTTCGTGGTGCCCGCAGGGATGATTCCGAGGGTCGTGTCGGAACCGGCGATTCCGTTGACGACGTGATGGACGACTCCGTCCCCTCCCATCGCGACCACGATGTCGATACCGTCCTGAGCGGCCTGAAGGGCAAGGGCCTCGGCGCCAGGCGCGCTCGTCGGCCAGACCGTGGCCACGTCATAGGCGCGAGACAGTCGGGCGACGACAGACCGGTGCAGGCCGCCGGTGAAGCGGGACGCAGCCGGGTTTGCAACAAGAAGCAGGGAGCGCACGCTCAAAGAGTACCGTCGCCGCTCAAGGACCGATCGCTCAACTCCGATACTGGTAGGTATGAGCAATTCGCGGCATGCCGCCACGTTCGAAGCCGGCGGCGAAGGGGCACTGCTTGGAGCGGCGGCCGGGGACATGTTGGTTTCAGGGACACGTGGCGCATACGGTTCGGCCGTCCAGCAAATGGTGTTCACTGCATATCAGTTCCTTCGCTCACTGCCGATCGAGCGCTACACGACGGCAGCGAATCTACTCGAGTACGCGGCACCTGAAGACGGACGGATGAATGTCTTTCGAACGCCGGGGGCGTGGCTCAACGTGTTCATCGAGGAGGCGAAGCTCGCACCGCCGACTCCTTTGCCGTTCGTGAACGCGGGCGCCGCGATCCGAGCTGTGCCCGTGGGGGTCTGGTTTCGGAAGGACCCCGCAGCACTCGTCGATGGCACCATCGAGACGATCCAAGCCACCCACAGCCGTCCCGAGTCATCGGTCGTCGGCTGTATGATCGCCGGCGCGGTGGCGGCGGCGGGGTACGGGCAGTCGGGAAGGGACTTGGTGAATGGGGCCATCGAGATCGGCCGTCAATCCGAGACCCGAGTGGGAACATCCACGGGAGTTCCTGACGTTCTAGAACGAACCCGGGCCCTTGTTGAACTCGGTGCCAAAGACGTGTCCGCAGAAGTGATGTCATGGGAACTCGACGACCCGGAAGTCGAGGCCGCAGCGATCACGATCGCTATCGCGGCACGTCCGTTCGATGAAGCATCGATTGTGGTGCGTGACGCCGCCGGCATCTTCGACCACGCCGAGGTAGTGGCCCCGCTCGTTGGGGCGATCGTCGGGGCGCACAGCGGCCTTCACCGCTGGCCGTGGCCAGTGCCGAACGACCTCTGGTTTGCCGAGGTGGGACGCCGTCTCGCACGACAGCACGCGTACGTCGATGATCTTCCCGACCCGTACGCGGTCGAAGAGGTTCTCAACTACGAACTGGCGACCGACACGATCGTCGAGAGGTAGCTCGGCGAGCGAGTTCCACTCGCTCGCAGCCTCCAGCAGCCGGTCTCCGGCAGGCGTAGGCAGTCCCGTAGCCTCGAACCTTCTCTGGGTGCGGTCTCACCGGCGACTGGAGACTGGACAGTCATACCGATTCGGAACGAATCGGCATGTCGGTCACGCCGGCAAGGATGACTCGAGCGCCCACGAAGAACAGCAGGAGTGAGGCGATAGCGGCGACTCGTCCCCAGCCGAGGGTGACGGACACGAACGACCACACGAGAGGCCCCAGGAGCGTCGCGAACCGCCCGACCGTCGCGTACAACCCATAGAACTCGCCGTAGTGCTCCGGTGGTGACAGCCGGATCATGTAGACGCGGTCGGATGTCCACGTGGTGCCGGCCGCGGTCCCACCGAGCAGACCCACCAGCCATCCCAGGCTGGTCAGATCCGAGAGAGCGGCAATGACAGCGACAGCCACCGCCGCCATCCACAGGTACAGGGCTCCGTTGAGTGTCTTTCTGGGGCCGAGGCGGTCGACCAGGCGGCCAACCACGAAGGAACCAAGGACGGCGGACGCGATCGCGATGATTGCGAGCATGTCCGTCTGGTGATCCGAGAAGCCCATTTCTGTCACGGCGAAGATCGCGACGAACAGGAACGCCGTGTTGGCAGCGTCGGCGTAGAGGAATCGTCCAATGAGGAAACGGGTGACGCCGTCGAAGCGTTGAGCGTGTCGCCACGAATCGGCGAGGTGCCCGAGCGCGTCGATGAGGCGGGGCGGACGATCGGTGCTCTTCTCACGTGGGGGCTCCGAGATGAAGATGAACGCCGGCAACGCGAAGAGAAGGAACAGCAGCGCCAACGTTCTGAACAGGGGCGCGTATCCATAGCGATCCAGCATGAGGAGCCCGGTTCCGATGGCGATCAGCGAACCGAGATAGCCGACCCCGACGCCAACTCCCGACACAGATCCCCGGGTCGATTCGGTGCTCACATCGGGCAGCATCGCGTCGTAGACGACGCTTCCGAGCGTGAATCCGATCTGACCGACAACGTACAGGGCGAGCGACGGATACAGCCCCCACGTCGCCAGCAGGGCCGTGGCTGCGACGGTGATGAGCGTCGTGACGACGAGCGCTGGGCGTCGTGTGCCCGCGTAGTCGGAACGGGTACCGACCCACGGTGCGAGGACGATCACAATCGCCATCGCGATTGCCGTCGCAAACCCGAAGTCGGCGTCCGTTCCACCTTCGACTTTCACGACCCACACCGAGAAGTAGCGGCTCCCGACTGCCAACGCGAAGATCGTGTTCGCCAGGTCGTAGAGCACCCAGGACACCGTGCTTCGTCTCGTTGGAATCCAAGGACCCATGACCGGCGACTGTAGCCGTGGCGGAGCGGTCAGAACGTAATCGCGACGGAGATCAGCTCATCGTGGCCGAGGAGACCGGCCGCAGCCTCCAGGGCTCGCTCGGCCTCATCGAGGGGGAACTCGTGGCTCACGAGTGCATCCAGCCTCGGATCGGCTTCGAGGTGGCGTGCAGCCCAGTGATAGGCGGCGCTGCTGGCACCGAGACCTCCTCGGACAGTGATCTCTTTGAGCACGATGAGGTCGGAGAACAGCTGATTGACCGAACGTGTCCCCTTGAGGGAAGCGACAACAACGGTTCCGCCGGCGCGGACCATGTCGAGTGCAACGTGGATAGCGTCCGGGTCATCCTTCGTCACGTCGAGCACAACCTCGGGTCTCGATCCGAGGCTGTCGGCCACCGCCCCCGCGACGTCCACTTTCCGCGTGTCCACCACCATGTCCGCTCCGAGTTCGCGTGCCATGACGAGCCGATCTTGGTCTTCTGTGAGGCCCGCAACTCCGACCCACCCTGCGCCCGCCTGTTGTGCGGCGATGAGAGCCGCAAGGCCGCGAGGTCCGGGTCCAAGAATCAGGACCGAGTCACCGGTTCTCAGTCCGGGGATTTCCACGGTCCATGTGAACGCGTCGGCGAGCGCATGGCCGATTGTGGCGACGGGAGCCTGCACATCGTCGGTGATCGGGTGAAGGCGAGCTCCCGGATCCAGGTACAGGTACTCGGCGAAACCGCCCCAAAGCGCCGGCGGTTCGGTGGACGGGAGCAGTCCGTACGAGTTGATCGGACGGCGAAATGCACATGTGTGAAGGTGGCTGAGGCACCGGCGACAGGCTCCACAGCGGATCGATGGTTCGACGAGAACGCGAGTTCCGATCGGAATGTCGAACGCGCCGTCGATGACCGACGCGATTCGTCCGACGATCTCCCTTCCCGGGATCAGCGGGTAGCGAATGTAGCGGTTGGTGCCCTGCCAGACCTGCACGTCAAGACCGCCGATGGCGGTGGCTTCGATCGCCAACCAGCCGCCCATCTCGACGGGAGGGAGCGCGAAACTGGTTGCAGTGAAACGCTGTGGCTCTACCAGCAGCATCGCTTTCGCCGTCGACACGGTCCCCTCCTTGCACGGCGAGTGTATACGTGCAGAGAAAGGCGTCAGCCGGTGAGGAACTCCGCGAGGCGATTGATGCCGGTTTCGATCTGTTCGTCGGCGAGGGCATACGAGAACCTTGCATACCCGGGTGCTCCGAATGCTTCTCCGGGAACGAACGCCACGAGGGCCTCCTCGAGCACCGATTCGGCGAGTTCGGTTGTGCTCGAAGCGATCTTCCCGTGAAGGGGCCGGTTGAGGAACGCTTCGAGTGATGGGAACGCATAGAAGGCGCCTTGTGGTTCCGACACGCGTACGCCTTCGATTCCCTCGAGCATCCGAAACATCAGTTGCCGCCTGCGGTCAAACGCTTGTCGCATGGACTCGACAGTTTCCATGCTGCCGCGAAGTGCGGCGATGGTGGCTACCTGAGCGACGTTGTTGACGTTCGACGTGGAGTGTGACTGAAGATTCGAGGCTCCTTTGATCACGTCTTCGGGCGCGACCATCCAGCCGACCCTCCATCCGGTCATGGCATGCGACTTGGCGACGCCGTTGACGATCACGAAGCGGTCCCGAAGCTCTGGGACCACGGTGGCCATCGAGGTGAACACAGAGTCTCCGTACACCAAGTACTCGTAGATCTCGTCGCTGAGTACCCAGATTCCCTTTTCCGCTGCCCATCTGCCTATCGCCTCGATCTCGTCCGGCGGGTATACGGCACCGCTCGGATTCGATGGGGAGACGAAGACCAGGAGCTTCGTACGGGGGGTCCAGGCTGCGTCCAGATCCTCGACGGTGACTCTGAATCCCTGATCGACGCCGGCGTTCACGACAACCGGCGTTCCTCCTGCCAGGCGGATTGCCTCCGGGTATGTCACCCAGTAGGGGGCCGGCAGCAGCACTTCATCACCGTCATCGACGAGGGTTGCGAATGCTGCGAACACCGAGTGCTTCCCGCCGTTTGTGATGAGCACCTGCCCGGGGGCGACAGGGAATCCCGAATCCCTGGTCGTCTTCTCGGCTACTGCGCTGCGCAGCTCCGGCAGACCCGCGGCGGGCGAGTATTTGTGATAGACGGGGTTGGCGCACGCTTCGGCCGCTGCCGCGACGATGTACTCGGGAGTTGGGAAGTCGGGTTCACCAGCGCCGAAGCCGATCACGTCGTGACCGGCGCCCCTGAGAGCTCTGGCCTTCGCGGTGACGGCGAGGGTTGGTGATTCGGAGATTGATGCGATTCGTTGTGAAATCCTGGCCATGATCCGGTAGCTTTGTTGACTCCGAGAAACCCTAGTGACGATGAGAGAAACAATCAGGATCCCAGAAGAGATTCTTCCCCGCGACGGCCGGTTCGGATCGGGTCCCACAAAGGTCCGGCCCGAGTGGGTGGCCGAGCTCGCCACCTGGCGTGCGCTCGGAACGTCGCATCGGCAGGCACCGATCAAGACGCTGGTGGCCGAGATCCGATCAGGACTGGCCGAACTCTTCGCACTGCCCGACGGATACGAAGTGGCGTTGGGAAACGGGGGAGCAACCGCATTCTGGGACATGGCGTCGTTCGGTTTGATCGAGCGCCGCAGCCAACATCTCTCGTTCGGTGCGTTCAGTGCCCGGTTCGCGTCGGTTGTCTCCCGGTTTCCCCACTTGGATGAGCCGCAGGTGATCGAGTCCGAACCGGGAACACGACCGGTCGCCATCGCGAACCCGGATGTCGATCTCTACGCGTTGACACACAACGAGACCTCTACAGGTGTCGTGATGCCACCGGGCAGGCCAGCGGACGGGATTGTTGCCGTCGATGGCACGTCGGCGGCTGGAGCGATCCGTTTCGACCCGGAGGAGGTTGACGCCTACTACTTCTCCACGCAGAAGGCGTTCGGTGCCGAGGGAGGTTTGTGGGTTGCCCTCCTGTCACCGGCGGCGATCGAGCGGATCGACAAGATCCACACCTCAGGAAGGTTCATCCCGCCCTTCTCGAGTCTGCACTCGGCCGTGCAGAATTCACGCCAGTCCCAGACACTCAACACACCGTCGCTCGTCACCCTCTTCCTCCTCGGACGACAACTGGAGTGGATCAACTCCAATGGCGGGATTCGGTGGGCCGCGGATCGGTGTGCCACGATGTCCTCGATGCTCTACGACTGGGCGGAACGACGCGATGCCGGCAATCCGTTCGTTGTCGATCCCGAGATGCGTTCGCCCGTGACGGTCACGATCGATCTCACGGTCGATGCTGCGGCCGTGGCGGCTGTGTTCAGAGCCAACGGCATCGTCGACACGGAGCCATATCGGAAACTTGGACGCAACCAGCTTCGCATCGGCGTCTGGCCGGCGACCGACCCAGAGGATGTGGAGCGGCTGATAGCGTCGCTCGACTACGTCGTCGACCGACTCTGAGGCAGCTCAACGTCGATCAGGATGTGTGCCGGTCGATACACGCCCCGCGCCAGAGGCGACAGCACGTAGAGAGGGTGGATCAAGGGGACGATATGCGTGGCCCCTTGTCCTGCTGCGTCGACAATGTGCGCAATCCGGGTTGTCGTCCAGATGCGAGTACCGAATCGGGCTGCCGCAGGAACCAGAACGACCTCGGCCGTCTCCGGAGGCCCGATCTCGATGTTTGCGTTCAGATACCCAAGCCCCCGAGCGACTGCCAGCTTGTCGGTGACGAGATCGGGATCGCCGCTCAGGAGCGCAAGCTCCAACACGGTGAGTGTGAAATCTCCCAGCGAGACAACTCCTACCGTTTGGGCGTCCTCGAGCCTGCGAGCGACCCGCCGAATCCAGGTCGAGTCGAGCAACCTGCGTTCAACATCGTCGAGTCCCTCGAGGACCCGGCCGACTTCGGGATCCACGGCTGGATCGGTCACCGACAACAGCAGCGCGCTGTCGGCACGTTCCCTACGGAACCGCTGGACTTGGGGGAGTGCGACATCCCAATCCGAACGCGCCAGCGACCGCAGGGCTTCCACCACCACGGCGGCGGAACTGAGCGGATCGGCCCACTCGTTGCGGAAGGCGTCCGCCAGCACCGCCATCGGGTCGTTCATGAAGCCAAGCTAGCTGGCATCCGGCCGCCAGTCTCCAGCGGCCGGCCACGACCGCGGTCACCGTTGCGTGACGACTACGGGCCGAGATAGCTCCTGTCGCTGGTCGCTGCGGCGAGCGAAGCGAGCTGCGCCTCCGATAGGCTGAACTCGCGCACAAGGAGGAACATTGTTCGAGCCGTATGTGAACGAGCCGTACTCGGACTTCACCGACACGCGGAACGCTGACGCCTACCGGGCCGCCATCGCCGACGTGAGGTCCAGGTTCACGCAGTATCCCCTCATCATCGGAGGAGAACCGGTAGAGACGGGCCGAGAGCTCGAGAGCATCAACCCTGCCCGTCCGGCAGAGATCGTTGGGACCGTGTCACTCGCGGACCAGGGGGCAGCTCAGCGGGCGTTGGATGCCGCGTGGGCGGCGTTCCCGGCGTGGTCACGGGTCGACGGAGTCGCCAGAGCCCGCCACCTCGTGAAGCTCGCAGCCATTCTGCGGGCCCGCAAGTACGAACTCTCCGCATGGGAGACCATCGAGGCCTCGAAGAACTACCTGGAGGCGGAAGCGGACGTTGCGGAAGCCATCGACTTCTGCGAGTACTACGCCCGTCAAGCTGTCGAGGTGTCGGAACCTCTGCCCGTGTACCCGTATCCAGGCGAGGACAACGAATCGCATCTGGTTCCGATTGGCGCCGGCATCGTCATTCCACCGTGGAACTTTCCGCTCGCGATCCTCGTCGGTATGACCGTTGGGCCCGTCGCCGCCGGAAACACGGTCGTCGTGAAGCCTGCCTCGGCGACGCCGGTGATCGCCGCCGAGTTCATGAAGGCTGTCGAGGCCGCAGGCTTCCCTCCTGGTGTGATCAACTTCCTGCCTGGCGCCGGGAGCGAAGTCGGGGACTTCCTGGTTGACCATCCAAGAACGAGATTCGTGAACTTCACCGGTTCAATGGAGGTCGGGCTGCGGATCGCCCAGCGCGCATCCGTCGTCCATGATGGGCAACCTTGGCTGAAGAGGGCCTACATGGAGATGGGCGGCAAGGACGCCCTGGTCGTGGACGAAACCGCCGACCTCGAGGCCGCCGCCGCGGCCGCAGTCGTCGGTGCGTTCGGATTCCAGGGACAGAAGTGCTCGGCGATGTCCAGGCTGATCCTCGTCGACGACGTCTATGACGAGGTGCTGGAACGGGTGGTTGCACTGACCGAGGCGCTTCCCGTCGGCCCGGCCGAAGACAACGTCCGTGTGAACGCAGTGATCACCGCGTCGCAGCAACATTCGATTCTGTCGGATATCGATCGAGGCAGGGGTGAGGCGAAGCTGCTCGTCGGCGGCGAGGCTGTGGATCTCGATGGCGGGTACTACATCCAACCGACGGTCTTCGGTGATGTCGGACCGGACGCGTACATCGCGCAGCATGAGATCTTCGGCCCGGTGGTGTCGGTGCTACGCGCCCGAGACTTCGACAACGCGGTGGAGATATTCAACGGAACCCAGTACGGACTGACGGGAGGGCTGTTCTCGTCGAGGCGAGACCGGATCGAACGAGCACGGCAGGAGTTTCATGTTGGAAACCTGTACATCAATCGAAAGATCACTGGGGCGCTCGTCGGCGTGCAACCCTTCGGCGGGTTCAACATGTCCGGTTCGAATGCGAAGGCCGGCGGCCCCGACTATCTGCGGCTCTTCATGGAAATGAAGACCGTCGCGGAACGCTGGCTCTAAAACAAAGAAGGGGGGCGCGTGAGGCGCCCCCCTTCCATTCCGACCGGTCTACTCCTCGCCGGTGGCCTTCTCGACGGCTTCCTCGGCGACACTGGCTGCTTCGTTGCCACCACCTTCGGCCTTCGAGCGGAAGTCTTCGGCGACGTCCTTGGCCTTCTCGAAGGCCTCCGAAGCGGCCTCCTTGGCCTTGTCCATCATCGGCGCAGCCTTCTCACCCAGGTCATCCGCCATGTCTTTCGCCTTTTCGCCCAGGTCACCGGCCATCTCCTTGGCCTTGTCCATCATCGGCGCAGCCTTCTCACCGAGATCGTCTGCCATCTCCTTGGCCGAACCAAACATCTTCTTCAACGAATCCATGAAACCCATTGCCACTCCTTTGTCAGTCCGCAGGATACGTGACCGCGTCGACGAGTGCACCTGATTCGTCATAGATCATCACCGTGTCGCCATCGTTGTTCCAGATCGGCGTGTCGGAACACCAGTAGAGGTCATGAATCGAGTTGTTTCCACAACCCGAATGAAGGATCACCCGGTCGCCGGCATAGAGTGTGATGCCATCAGGGACCACGTACCGGTTGCTGCTGGAACCATCACGCACCACCCAGCCCGACAGGTCGACATGGTCGTTGGCGATGAGCGTGATGCTCTCGTCGTTGAGCGAGGCTTCGTCGGGGCCAGGCGGGTTCTCGTTGATGGACTCGATTGTGACCACATCTCCAACTGCTTCACCGCATGCTCCGACCGCCCACAATCCGACTTCCTGCTGTTTCGCCGTGGTCATCGCATCGTCCAGTTCTGATTGGTGGAGGGTGTTCGGAGGGTACGGCTGGGCGAGGGCAAAGCCACCCGATACGAGTTCCCGATTGATGAGGCTGTCATCGGAGTAGACATAGGCGAGCAGTCGTCCGTAGTCGTCGTACACGTCGACATCGGTCTGGAGCGTCACCTGGGTGTGGTCAAGGAGAACCCTGAGCTGCTCGGTCGCCTCGGTTCCGAAGCACTCGTCTCGCTCGGGAGCGTTGATGCCGATCAACCGTACCCTCTCGTCTGCACCGTTCAGCGATACGACGATCGTGTCTCCGTCGATGACTCTCTGTACGACCGCGTTCGATGAAGGCGCTGCCTGGGCACAGGATGTCGCGATGAGAACGAGCAGGATGGTGAGGATGAGATGCTTCATGGCGGTTGTGTCGAGAGCGACTGTATCGTGGGTGAATGACAGATTCGCTCTCCTTCGTGGAGTCGGGATCCGGGACGCCTGCCCTCTTCATCCATGGTTTCCCTCTCGATCACCGGATGTGGCTCGATCAACTCGAAGAACTGGCAGAGGTCCGGCACTGCATCGCCCCCGATCTGCCCGGCTTCGGGTCGTCCGCACCGCTCGATGAATTCACGATGGACAACGTGGCTGACGCCCTGGCCGCATTCATCGGGTCGGTCCCGGTCGATGTCGTCTCTCTGTCGATGGGAGGCTATGTGACGTTTGCCTTGTGGGAACGTCATCCCGAGCTGGTGCGTTCGCTTGCTCTTCTGGACACAAAGGCAACTGCAGACACCCCGGCAGCGAGGGAAGGCAGGGTGACCACGGCTGCCACCATCGCACGGGAGGGTGTTGCAGCACTCGTTCCTGGGATGCTGACATCGCTCCTCGCCCAGGAGGCCACTGTGAGAGCGAAGCAGCGTCTCACCAGGATGATCGAGGCGACCCCCAACGAAACCGCCATCGCGGCAACAATGGGCATGGCGAATCGGCCCGACAGGACACACGTCTTATCGACGATCAGTGTGCCAACGATGGTGCTTGTCGGTGCATCGGATACGGTCACCCCGCCGGCCGGGGCGGTGTCGATGGCCGCCCGCATCTCGGATGCGACACTCAGCGTCGTTCCCGGCGCCGGCCACCTGCCTCCGATCGAGACGCCCGACCTGGTCAGCGAGTCACTTCACGGGTTCTTCACCAATCACTAGTGGTGCGTCAGGGCTCACCCACGGGTGCGTCGCGAGACGCAAAGACCGGGCAGTCATCAGGGCGACGGACCGCTGGACGATCGCCCGACGATAGGGCCCGCTACTCGGTGGCTCCAGCAGCCTTGCGCGCAGCGATGTTGACCGGTTCCCACACGCCGGAAAAAGGTGGCGAATAGGCCAGGTCGACGTATTCGAGTTCCGCCGCCGTGAGACCCGCCCACATGGCCGCCGCGAACGTATCGATTCGCTTGGCCGCGCCTGGACCTCCGACGATCTGGGCGCCGAGGAGTTTGCCTGTCTTCCGATCGACGACCGTGCGGATGCGCATCTGGCTTGATCGTGGCCAATAGTGGGATCCGGTCGAGCTGCGCAACCCCGTGGCGGCAGCGTCGAATCCGGCGGCGTCTGCTTCGGCGAGCGTCAGGCCGGTTCGAGAAATTTCGATGTCGTCGACCTTTGTGATGGCGGTCGCCAGCACTCCCGGGAACGATGCGTCGCCGCCGCCGAGGTTGGTTCCCGCGACGCGTCCCTGCTTGTTGGCGACCGTGCCCAACTGCAGATTGATCGGCGCGCCGCTGATGCGGTTGATTGACTCTGTGCAGTCGCCGGCCGCGTAGACATCTTCGGCACTCGTACGCTGGTGGTCATCGACGGCGACGGCGCCGGTAGGCCCGATGGCGATGCCCGACGCCTTCGCGAGCGCCGAGTTGGGGGCAGAACCGAGGCCGAGCACGACGATGTCCGCCGGGAAGACCGATCCGGCGGCCTCAACTGCAGACACTCGTCCATCCTGGCCGACGATGCGGTCTACCCGCATGTCGGTGTGGACGGAGATCCCGCGCTCACGAACCTGTTCGGCGACGAGTTCCCCCATTTCGGGATCCATCGTGCGGGAGAGGACGGTCGGGGCAATCTCCAAGACGGTCACCGGAATGCCGAGATTGTGGAATGACTCTGCTGCTTCCAGGCCGATGTACCCACCGCCAATCACGACCGCGCTGGCCGGTGATCTGCCGATCGCGGAACGAACGGCGGCAGCGTCGTCGAGGGTGCGAACCTGAAACACGCCATCGAGATCGAGACCTTCGATCGGGGGAAGGATCGGACGCGCACCCGTCGCATAGAGCAGGAGGTCATAGGCGAATTCGGCGTCGGACCCGTCGTCGAGCTGCCTGACGGCGACCGTCTTGGTGGACGTGTCGATCGCCATGACTTCGTGGCGAAGGCGAACATCGATGTTCATGCGGGCGAACTGCTCGGGAGTCCTCGCCTGGAGCTGTCGCAGCTCCTTGACATCCTCGCCGACGTAGTAGGGAATGCCGCAGGCGGCATAGCTGACCCAGGTGGTGCGTTCGAACACGATGATCTCGAGATCCGGGTTCAGGCGCCGCGCCTGGCTTGCTCCCGACATGCCGGCAGCGTCACCACCAATGACTACGAGGCGGCTCACTTCGAATCCTGCTTGAGCTGTCTGAGCTGGTGCTGTTCGTGGAGTCTCTGTCTCCGGCGTCTCCGCACGGCAATGCCCACGAGTTCGTCGACGATGACGGCCAACACGATGACGATGAGGATCAGGGTGATGAGAGGGGCTTGAACCTTCCAGAAGATCAGGTTCACCTCGACGGGGGTCGTGTTGGCAGCGGCCAACACGGCGACGAGCACGGTGATGACGATGCCGAACACGAGCGCCCACGAGATACCGGTACCCCTGTACGGTGCCAGCTCGTGCGGCGGCTGCGCCGGCGGCGCTGCTTCCTTCTCTGACGGTGCCGGCTTTGGTGACGTCGGCTCTGAGTCCATGGTGCTCCTTTCGCTGCCAAGAATAGAGGGAGCGTCAAAGCCTGGACGCTCCCCGTCTATCTGGCAGCGGCATCCGCCTCGACGGCCACTCGCCTTCCCTCATCGACATCGACCTTCACGAGGATCGCGGCGCCGATGATGAAGAACAGCACGAGACTGAGCACCGCCGGCCGGCTGCTGCCGGTGATCGCAACTGCAGCAGCAAACATCACAGGCCCAAGAATCGACGAGAACTTCGACATGACGGAGAAGAACCCGAAGAACTTGCCACTCTCATAGGCAGGCGTCATCCACGCGTACAGGCTTCTGCTGAGCGCCTGGCTTCCGCCCTGAACGACCGCCACCATCCAAGCAAGGAACCAGAACTCGAATACGGCATCGAGGAAGAACCCCCACGTGGCGATGATTGCATACGCGGCGATGGCCAGGATGATCGTGCGTTTGGTCGTCATGGTGTCCGCGAGCCGGCCGAACAACGGCCGGCCGAAGAGGGTTGCGAGTGCGAGTCCGACCACCTCGATGACCAGGATCAGACCCAGGATCACACCGAGATTGCTGGTGCGAACGGGAGCCAGCACCTTGACCTGTCCGATTGCCAACGATCCGTTGGGGGTGTCGGGGCTCACCGACAGCGTGAGTTCGTGCACACCCGCCGAGCCGGCATCGATCGTCACCGGAGTGCCGTAGCGCACCGAGGGAGTGGTCGCGTCGATTGTGACCGCCTCGTCGTTCTCCATCAGCGGCGACCCATCGATCGCGACGTCCCACGTGCCACGGTCCGGTCCGGTGCTGTAGTCCAGCTCGACTTGCTGACCATTGAACGAGAAGGTTGCTGTGGAAGCCGAACTGGTCGCGCTTTCGTATGGGATCGGGTCTGTCCCTGTGAGCAACAGGAGCTCGGCGAGGGCAGCGATGAGGAGCGCTGCGATAGCGGCCAGAACGGGTGTGAGGACGCTCCACAAGCTCGTGTCCGGGTTGGCGCGGCGCCGGCGAGCGAACACCCAGGCGGCGGCGAAGAGCACGATCGCCAGCACGAACGCGATGGGTGCGATCGTGCGAGATGCCCTTGTCAGTCCTTCGGTCGCGGTGCCGACCGTGTCGGTCGAAATAGTCTGCCAGTCGCCCGACAGTGTGAAGCTACCGGCCGCATAGGTTCCCTCACCCACGGCGGCACCGACGGTCTCGAACGGGGCCGGAGGAGCGCCGGTGGCCGATGCCGGGAGTGTCCGTGCTCCGATGATTCCGACGAGCGGGAGAGCGATGATGTTGAACACGACGAATGCCAGGTAGATCGCCCGGTTGTTGTCCTTGCGGCCGGGAATGCGCCCGAAAACGAGACTGAACGGGATGCCGACGAACTGGACCAGGAGGATCGCAAGAATCAGCTGCGTCGTTTGGAATCCGAGTTCGGTGCCATAGATGACGGCGACGCTGATGATCGTCCCGATGCCGTCGTTATAGATCAGGAACCCGATGAGAAACCGGTAAAGCTGGCGGTACTTGCGCAGGTCCCGGAAGGTCTCGCCGAGCCGCTTGAGGCTCGCCGTGATCGTCCCACCTGTCAACGTTCCTTGACCTGAGGCCGCCGGCGGTTCGGGCACGCGCCTGAATAGTGGAATGGAGAATACTGCCCACCAGATGGCGACCGACACAAACGAAAGCCGGGCTCCCATTTCGGAGCCGATGAACAGGATCATCCCCACGTTGATTGCCAGCAGCAGGCCGCCACCGAGGTACCCGATGGCATAGCCGCGGGTCGACACGACATCCTGATCCTCGGGCTTGGCGACGTGGGGAAGCAGCGCGTCGTAGAACACGTTCGCTCCGGCGAAACCGACGCGTCCGACGATGAAGAAGATGGACGCCAGGATCCAGTTCCCCGTCGTGATGAGTACGAGCAGGCCTGTTCCGATCACTCCCATGCCGACGAAGATCGAGAGGAATTTCTTCTTGCCTCGCATGATGTCGGCAATCGTCCCGAGCACGGGAGAGAGGAAGGCGACGATGATCAGTGAGATGCTGAGCGTGGTTGTCCAGTAGGCGGTGGCAACGGCTGCGCTGGGAAGCGTCGCTCCAGCGACGGAGCTGTAGTAGGCGGGGAGAACGGCGGAGAGGATCGTCGTTGCGAACGCGGAGTTCGCCCAGTCGTAGAGCGTCCAGGCTCTGATGCGACGTTTGTACTCCTTCTCCGAGATCCCTTCGTACGCAGGAGTCAACGCAGCCATCACCCTTCCCTCGTCGGCGCTGGACGCAGGCTACTTGGCTGCAAGTTGTGATGTCGGGTGGGCTGCGGGTCTTCAGTCGTCAGTCCGCAGCACCCGGCCCGGCCCCGTGGTTTCTCACACCACGGCGAGCGCCTGTTCGAGGTCCAGGATCAGATCGTCCGGATGTTCGACGCCCACGGAGAGGCGTACCAGACCGTCGGTGATGCCGTACCGCTTCTTGTCGACGTCGGGTACGCCCGCATGTGTCATCGTGCCCGGATGCTCGGCCAGGGATTCGTTGGATCCGAGGCTGACGGCAAGGTGAACGAGCCGCAACGCGTTGAGGAATCGAAACGCTCCGGCTTCGTCCCCGTCGACCTCGAAGGAGATCATCGCCCCCGCACCCATGCACTGTTTCTCGTAGATGGCTCGCTGTGGGTCGTCGGGTTCGATGAACCCCAGGTAGTTGACGTGTCGAACCTTCGGATGCGAAGCGAGGAACTCGGCGATCTTCGCAGCGCTGTCCGCCTCCCGATGCATCCGCATCGAGAGTGTCTCGAGGCTGCGCATCAACAGCCAGCCGGTCCACGGACCGGCGTGGGATCCAAGGTGCGTGCGCATCGCACGGATCGGTTGAGTGAGCGTCTCCGAGCCGAGCACCGCTCCGGCGATCAGGTCGCTGTGTCCACCGAGATACTTGGTGGCGCTGTAGATCACCAGATCGGCGCCGTGGTCGAGGGGCTTCTGGAAGATCGGACCGAGGAACGTGTTGTCGACGGCGAACGGGACAGGCCGCTCCGGAGTCGATGTGGCCGTCGCCACCATCGCACACTCTTCCATGTCGAACAACGCGTTTGTCGGATTCGCCGGTGTCTCGATCAGGATCATGCCAAGTCGTCTACCCGAACTCGATACTCGGCGTTGCAACTCCACATGGGTCTCCTCCGGGAAGAATCCGATCGATTCGATCCCGAATTCCGGCAACACGTCGTTCACGAGGTGGTCGGTACCCCCGTAGAGAGGTTCACTGTGCAAGAGGACATCCCCGGGACGCAAGTACGTGAGCAGCGTCGTCGAGATGGCCGCCATGCCGCTCTTGAACAGGATCGCCGACTCGGCACCGTCCCACAGGCAGAGCCTGTCCTCGACGATTTCGAGATCGGGGTTGTTGAGGCGGCTGTAGATCAGTCCCACTTTCTCGCCCGGCGAGGGCGGGCGCTTGCCTGTTGCGACCTCGAAGAAAGCCTTGCCTTCCTCTGCCGTCTCGAACACGAATGTGGACGTTTGAAAGATGGGGCTCTTCACCGCCCCCTCAGACCACGCGGGGTTGTAGCCATAGCCCATCATGAGGCTCTCGGGGCGCAGCTGCTTCCCCTCGATGCTGTCGTCCCACTTCACGGCTGCTCCTCTCCTCGTGCACACCGTCTCCTTCAACGATAGGGTTTTCGACATGAGCCGTGTGATGCGTATCGCTCTGATTCTCTCGACCCTCATGCTGGTTGCCGGATGCGCCGCAAACGGCGAGCAGCAGCTCGCTCCGACGCAGCCCACGACGATGGCCACCCCCGCCACCACGACGACCTCGGCAACCGCTTCAACTACCGAGACGACCGCGGCTACTTCGACGACCCAGGCGACGACAACAACCACATTGGCCCCGTTGCAGGGGGTTCAGTTCGACGAAGTGGCTACTGGTTTCAGCGATCCTCTGTTTGTGACCACCGCCCCGGGTGGAAACGATCTGTACGTGGTCGAGCAGGGCGGGACCATCCGGATCATTCACGACGGACAGGTCGAAGACATGCCGCTCCTGGACATACATGGTCTCGTGACTCGAAACGGGAACGAACAGGGGCTCCTCGGCCTGGCGTTCTCCCCGGACTACCCGAACGATCCGAGAATCTTTGTCGACTACACAGGCTCTGGCGGTACCACGACCCTTGCGTCGTACCAGGTCGTGGACGGGGTCGCCGATCCGGGTTCGGCCGATGTGATCTTGACCCAGAAACAGCCGGCATCGAACCACAACGGCGGGGAGGTCATGTTTGGACCGGATGGCTATCTGTACGTGGGGTTGGGGGACGGCGGCGCGTCAGGCGACAAGTTCGGCAATGGTCAGAACACCGACACGCTTCTCGCGTCGATCCTTCGTATCGACGTGTCCGGGCCTAGCGGCTACACGATTCCACCCGGCAATCCGTTCGCAAACGGGGGAGGCGCCCCCGAGATCTGGGACTACGGGCTGCGCAACCCATGGCGTTTCTCGTTCGACAACGGTCTTCTCTACATAGGTGACGTTGGACAGGATCACTACGAGGAAGTCGATGTGGCGGCCGCCGACCAAGGCGGGCTGAACTTCGGTTGGCCGATCACCGAAGGGCTCCACTGCTACAAGCCATCTCGCGGATGCGACACGGCCGGAATCACTTTGCCGGTTCTGGAGTACAGCCACACAGAAGGATGCTCCATCACCGGGGGGTATGTGTACAGGGGTGCGGCAATCCCCGAACTCGTCGGCGGCTACTTCTACGGTGACTACTGCTCCGGGTGGATACGTAGCTTCCACTACGCCGACGGTTCGGCGACGGACCCCCACCAGTGGATCGACTCGATCGGAAACATCACTTCGTTCGGCCTCGACGCAGACGGCGAGCTACTGGTCGTGACACGTGGCGGGACGATCTACCGGATGGTGCCGGTGCGCTGAACCCACTTCCGTTCTTGTCAATCTCAGCGACGGTGCACGGCGTCCAGCTTGACAAGAACGGGCTAGGTGATGGTCTTGTCGCCCCTACGCCGTGCATATCGGGGGTATGGCTGTTCATCGGGCCAGTACCCCTGGCGTTGGTACGCCCAATACTCAAAGGGGTTGTGGTAGTAGGCGAGTGTGTCGACATGCTTCACGAGCCCATCACGCCGACGAGCCCACCTGGCTGTTCCTAGAAGGGCCCCAAGCACCGTCCAGGTTCCGTACAGGAGCGGGAAGAACGGGCCGAACGACCGTGCCTGCCAGACATGGATCATTTCATGACGATCGAGGAGGTCCCGTCTGCCTCCAAGGTTGGTGACCGTGTTACCGACGGTCATCGCGAAACGCTTCCTCATCGTGAAGCCGGTGTCGTAGACGTGACGGTTCTGCCGTTCACTCAAATCCGATCGGTAGCCGCCGCGGTCATTCCTCGTCCGCTGGAGGGCATGGACGCCTAGCGCCGCGGCGGTCCCGATCAGCCCCCATGTCGAATCCAGTACGAAGGCGGCCCAGCCGGTGGGACGCGTCCAGTCGTAGATCTGTCGGGAACCGGATACGAGCCCGTTCAGACCACCGACGATCGCGCCCGGCGCACCGAGACCAAGTGGCGTCAGGATCGCGCCGCCGAGCACGGCGCCCGAGACCCCGGTCGCGATCGTTTCCGTTTTCACAACAGGCCCTTGTGAAGGAGCGCGAGCACATCCATCGTGCCGGCGATCGAGATGTGCAGTGCAGCACCCCACCAGATCGATCGCGTTTTGAGGCTCAGCGTGCCGAGCACCACGGCACCGAACATCGCGGCCAGCGCTTCGAGCAGGGGTTTCTGGAAGTGCAACATCACGTACGGAACCATCATGACGAAGATCGCCGCATACCCGAGACGCAGCTTCAGGCCGTGCACCATGAACCCTCTGAAGAAGAACTCCAACGCCGCGAACTGGAGCGCGTACAAGATCCACCACGACCACAGGTACGGCCAGAGAGGCTCGTCGACACCGAGCTGATAGAAGGAGTACTTGGCGAGGAACGGTGCTGAGGTTGATGCGGGAACGATGAACACGAGGCTGATCGCGAGGAGCAGTGCGTAGACCCAGGCATGTGAGAGAGATCCCCGAATGGTCAGGCCGAAGTCACGAAGCCGGCTCCGAATCACGAGTCGGATCACCATCACCGGGAGGATGACGTAGGAGGAGATCTGAACGATCGCCCACATTGCCAGCGCGTTGAACTGGGAAGCCGTGACCCAGGCGTTGGCGGCATCCGCAGCAGCTCCGAGACCGATCGCTCGCAGGAAGGTCGAGAGCCAAGCGCCATCCTGGCCGGCGAAGTGCCCGATCGTCACAACGAGGGCCGAGGCGACCAAGATGGACACCATGTCCCGGGTCGACTTGGCTTCGGGGGTGACCTGTCGGTAGAGATCCGAGTCGGCATCCGCCTCGATGCGAACGTCGGTAACGTAGCTTCGCCACAATCGTGTCGGGAGACTCGGTCTGCGAGTGAGCGTCTTGGTGGCCACGAGCAGGCAGGCTACCGGCAGTCGTCGGTCAGTGGTTGAACGAAATGGATGAAACGGACGCGCTCCTTCGGCTTGCACGTGCCCAGGTCGGCTACCTGGCCACCGTGGGGCCGCACATCGTCCCGTTCGTCTTCGCAGTGGACGGACACAGGATCGTGTCGATGGTCGACGCCAAGCCGAAGACGACCACGCACTTGCAGCGGATCCAGAACATCCGATCCAACCCGTCGGTGAGCGTGCTCGTCGATCACTACGAGGAGAACTGGTCACGGCTGTGGTGGGTGCGGGCCGACGGAACAGCCCGTGTGGCCGACGAAGACCTCGACCACATTGCAGCGCTGCTTCAAGCGAAGTACCCCCAGTACGCCGACGTCGATCTCATCGGCCCGGCGATCATCGTCGACATCGAGCGGATCACCGGGTGGTCTGCCGAGTAGCAGGCTCCGTCCCAGCCCCCTGGTACGCTCGCCCTCATGACCGAACAGCAGCCTGTCGGCAGGGTCATCGGAACGGAAGATGCCACACCGCTGGAGTTCTGGGTGGGTGTCGACGAGGGACAGTTCCTCCAACTCGACGACGTCGTCGCGCTGCAGCGGACACTGCCTGGCGGCGACGCGATTCACATCTATGGGATGGTCGAGCAGGTGCGAGCCCGTCACGAGGGTGCCCGATTCGACTCTGACGTGTTTCTGATCGAAGACGGGGTGCTGCCCGCCCAGGTGAGCGAAGCGGCCAAAGTCGTTGCGACTCGATTCGAACCGGAGACCTTCGTACCGCCACGGCCAGGCCAGGCGGTTCTGCGGGCCGTTGGTGAGGACCGCGACAAGGCTCTGTTCTTTGACCGAATGATCGACCGTGTTCCGGTTGGCTTGTCGAGGGCAGGCGAACCGATCTTCGTCAACCTCGAATTCCTCGACGGAACGAGAGGCGCCCACGTCAACATCTCCGGAGTCTCCGGCGTGGCCACCAAGACCACCTACGCCACGTTCCTGCTGCACAGCCTGTTCACGTCCGGCGTTCTCGGCGCGCGAGCTGTCAACACGAAGGCGCTCATCTTCAACGTGAAAGGTGAGGATCTGCTGTTCCTCGACCGGCCGAATCTCGCGCTCGACTCGGGGCAACGTGACAAGTACGCGCCACTCGGCCTTCCTGCCGAGGCCTTCGGATCGGTGAGCATCTACGCCCCGCCCAAGCACGGGTCGAAGAATGCGGCGCCCGATGTGGCAGCACGTCACGACGGGGTCACCCCGTTCTACTGGTCGCTTGCGGAGTTCTGCACCGAAGACCTCCTGCCGTTCCTCTTTGCCAACGCAGAGGACGACCGCGCCCAGTACTCGATGGTCGTGTACAACGTGATGGCGCAGTTGCGCCGGGCGACACGACTCGACGACGGTGCGGTGGTGATTGAAGGACAGGAAGTCCGAACCTTCCGCGATCTTGTCGACCTCATCACGGCGAGGGTGCAGGACGAGGACAGCCGCTACCAGTGGGCCGGCCCGGCGATCGGAGCTGGGACCGTGAACGCGTTCGTCAGGCGGCTCCACGGAGCGGTCCGCCACGTCGAGCACCTGATTCGAGGGGACCTGTCCAACGTTCATCCGATCGAGCTCCAGAAGCAGGTCACCGTTGTCGACATCCACAATCTCAACGATCGGGCCAAGCGCTTCGTTGTCGGCGTCACCGTCCGCCGGGCGTTCGAGGACAAGGAACGTCAGGGGCACTCTGATGAGCTGCTGTTCCTGGTGCTCGACGAGTTGAACAAGTACGCGCCGCGCGACGGGTACAGCCCGATCAAGGAGATTCTCCTCGACGTCGCCGAGCGAGGGAGGTCTCTCGGCGTCATCCTCATCGGCGCGCAGCAAACCGCATCCGAGGTGGAGCGGCGCATCATCGCAAACTCGGCGATCAGAGTTGTCGGCCGTCTCGACTCGGCGGAAGCGAGTCGAGAGGAGTACGGATTCCTCCCGGGCGTCCAGCGGCAGCGCGCAACCATCATGAAGCCAGGGACCATGCTCATCGCCCAGCCCGAGCTGCCCATCCCCGTCACCATCGAATTCCCGTTCCCCGCCTGGGCGACGAGGGCTTCCGAAGCAGGACCCGGAGGGAACGTCCCCGACGATCCGTTCGAAGGTCTGTAGGTCCTCCAGACGGGCCACTGGGTTCCAGCCGACATCGGCTATGCGCCCGTGACTACCGTCCCGGTGTGGGTTCGGCGATCCTCATCATTGCGTTTCTCGGGTTCCCTGCGCTTGCCAGGTGGGGAGCGAAGCGCTTCAAGCCGTTGGAGTTCCTTGGTCCGATCGTGCTCTGCTACCTGTTCGGGATCGCGATCGGCAACGTGTTCTCGGTCGACACGAATCTCGCCACCACGGTCACCGAGGCGACGGTCGTGCTTGCCATCCCGCTGCTGCTGTTCACGACGGACTTCAAGGCGTGGCTCAAGATCGCACGCCCTGCAGTGGTCTCGTTCGCGCTGGCAACGATCGCGGTCGTGATCTCCTCAACGATCGCCACGTTCGTCGTGACGATCGCTCACAACTGGCAGATGGCCGGTATGACCGTCGGCGTCTACACGGGAGGCACGCCGAACATGAGCGCCGTTGGGTTGGCGCTGGAGGTTCCGGACGAAACGTTCGTCCTGATGAACGGGGCGGACGTCATCTTGTCCGGTGTGTACCTGCTGTTCCTCCTGTCCATTGCGCAGCGTGTGCTGGCCACGTTCCTGCCGGCATTCGACGCGTCACGCTTCGGCACCACCGAAATCAACGAGGTTCAGGTGGCGCCAACTGCAAAGGACGTGATCGTGTCGATCCTGCTCAGCATTGCCGCGTCTGCTGTGGCGGTTGGACTGATCTTTCTGTTCGCTCCTGACCTGCCGATTGCTCTGGTGATCCTGTCCATCACAACGATCGGGGTGCTTGCCTCGTTCGTGCCGCGGGTCAGGACACAGCCAGGAACGTTCGAGACGGGCGAGTTCCTCCTTCTCATCTTCGCCGTCGCGATCGGCACGCTCGCCAACGTGCGACAGCTCGCAGGGGCGTTCGGAGGGGTGTTCCTGTTCGTTGCGATCGCACTGATTGGAGCGATCCTCATCCACTACCTGCTGGCTGCGCTCTTCAGGCTCGATACTGACACGGTGCTCATCACATCGACCGCGGCGGTGTTCGGACCGGCGTTCGTGCCGACCGTCGCCACGGCTCTGAAGAACCGAGCGATCATAGTGTCGGGACTGACCACCGGCGTGGTCGGTTATGCGATCGGCAACTACGCAGGCATCGCCCTTGCCTATCTGCTCAAGCCCTAGGTCGAGTACAGGCCGTCGAGGGTTTGGAGGACGATCTCGTCGAGTGTCCCGTCGTCTGGAAGGGTCGTCATCATTCCGTACATCGCTGCCTGGCCGCTCGTTGCGAGCTCGGGATGCGCCCGCACGTCATCCACGCTGTCACGGAGATCTTCGAGGAACCGGTCCACGATTCCCGAGTGTGCGGGTGTCACCATGAAGTGCAGCGACGCAGGCTTGATTTGTCGATCGACGTGCCACCCTCTGGCTTCGAGCGCGTCGCCGATCGCGTAGGTGTCGACGTCGACCCCCTGGAACGCAAAGACACTCAGTTTCGGATCGCCGAGCACACGGAGTGCGTCGATATCCTTGATCCCATCGAGCAGGCGCCCGGAGATGTCGAGGATCTGTCTGGTCATCTCGAGGTACCCGTCCTGACCGATTGCCTGCATCGCGGCCCATGCCGCCGCGATGGGCCCGCCCGGACGGGTTCCGGCCATCGATGGTGACGCGTAGATGCCGCCAGGCCAGTCGCTCGTGACGTGGAACTGGAATCGCCTGAGGTCGGCCGTCCGATACAGAACCGTGGATGCGCCTTTCGCCCCGAAGCCGTACTTGTGGACATCGGCCGACATCGATGTCACACCGGGAACCCGAAAATCCCAGGCTCCGACCGGTACGCCGAGACGTTCTGCCCACGGGACGAGGAAACCTCCGAGGCAGGCGTCGACGTGCATGCCGATACCGTGTTCCCCGGCGATCGACGCCAGCTCTTCGATTGGATCGACCTGTCCGAACGGGTAGTCGGGAGTGGAACCCACCATGAGGATCGTGTTGGGGGTGATCGCCGCCTCCATCCCAGCGGGGTCGGCGCGAAGATCTTCGCCCAGCGGGACACGTACTTGTCGAACGCCGAAGTAGGAGGCCGCCTTGTCGAACGCAGCGTGGGCGGTCACAGGCAGCACCATCTCGGGCTCGTTGATGCCTTTCGTGGCCGCACCCCAATCCCGGTACGTCTTCACGGCCGCGAGGAGACTCTCGGTACCCCCCGAGGTCATCGTGCCGGCGACCTCGGCGCCGCCGTTGAGCATCGATGCCGTCATCCGGACGACCTCCGCTTCGAACCGGCGCAGCGCAGGGAACGCCATCGGGTTGAGTGCGTTCTCGGAGAAGAACAACCCATGGGCCGCTTTCAGGTAGGTCGTGTGCTCTTCACCGGCGTGATAGACGAGACTCCACGTGTGGCCGTCCTCCCAGCTCGCCTCGGCCCCGGCCAGCGTTTCCATCTCGCGCAGAAGGTCCTCGCGGGGTCGGCCGGTGGCTGGTATCTCCATGACGGCAGGGTAGCGACGGCATACACGGTTGCGTCCCTAGGTGTCGGTACCATCGGCGACGTGAAGATCCTGCACACAGCCGACTGGCACGTCGGTCGCGCCATCCGTGGCCGCAGCCGAGCGGACGAGCACAGGTCCGTCCTCGGTGAGATCGCAACGATCGCCGAACAGGAACACGTCGATCTCATCGCTGTCGCCGGTGACATCTTCGATGTGGTCGCGCCGACAGCCGAATCTGAGGAGATCGTCTACGAGGCGCTGCTCGAACTCGCCGGTGTGGCACCGGTGGTGATGGTCGCCGGCAACCACGACAACGGACGCCGCCTCGAAGCAGTTGCCCCGCTCCTTGAACTCGGACGTGTGCACGTGACTGCAACCCCGAAGGCGCCGGGCAACGGCGGGGTCGTGCGGATCGACACAGCTTCCGGCGAAACGGCCAGAGTGGCGATGCTGCCGTTCGTGACACAGCGGGGCATCGTCTCGGCATCCGACCTCATGGAACTCGAGGCATACGAGCACGGTGCCTTGTACGCGGAACGTCTCGCAGCGATCCTCGCGAAGCTCACCGAGGGAATCCGCACGGACGATGTCAACCTGGTCGTCTCGCACCTGATGGTTGCCGAGGGGCTACTCGGCGGGGGGGAGCGGGGTGCTCACACGATCTTCGACTACTGGGTGCCGGCGGGAGCGTTCAACGGCGCGCTGTCCTACGTCGCGCTCGGGCATCTCCACAGGCCCCAACGGATCCCCGCGGCAGCGCCTGTCTGGTACTCCGGGTCGCCGTTGCAGCTCGACTTCGGGGAAACCCAGGACGAGAAGGTCGTTGTCATCGTGGAGGCGGAACCAGGCAAGCCTGCGTCCGTGACACAAGTTCCGCTGCGGTCCGGGCGGCGTTTGAAGCAGCTCAGCGGCACGCTCGAGTCCCTCGAACCTTTCGCCGGGACCACAGCGGACGCCTACCTGAAGATCGTTCTCGAAGAACCGGCACGGGCCGGGCTCGCCGACCATGTACGCGAGATGTTTCCAGGTGCCGTAGATGTCGTGCTCGCGACCCCCACCGATGCGAGCCGCAAGGTGTCACCGGAACCGAAGCTCGGCAAACCACCACACGAGCTGTTCACGAAGTACCTGGACGAGATCAACGCATCGGACGAACGCGTTGTCGCCCTGTTCGACGAGCTACTCGAGGAAGCCCGATGAGGCCTGTCGAGCTGGAGATCGCAGGGTTCACCGCCTATCGAGACAAGACGACGGTCGACTTCCGCGACGCCGACCTGTTCGCCCTCACCGGCCCGACCGGATCTGGCAAGTCGAGCGTCGTCGACGCCATCGTGTTCGCGCTCTACGGGTCGGTTCCGAGATACGAGGACCGTCGAGCCGTCGAACCGGTCATCACCCTCGGAAAGAACGAGGCTCGGATACGGTTCGACTTCACTGTCGGAAGCGACTCATACTCGGTCGTCAGGGTCGTCAGACGTACCAAGAGTGGAGGGGCCACCACCACCGAAGCGCGGCTCGAACACGACGGTGCCCCGCTCGCATCCGGAGCCGACGAGGTCACCAAGAAGGTGGAGGAACTCCTGGGGCTCGCCTATGAGCACTTCACCAAGGCGGTCGTCCTGCCCCAAGGCGAGTTCGCCCGATTCCTTCACGACAAGCCCCGTGAGCGGCAGGAGCTGTTGCGTGAGCTTCTCGATCTTCGTGTCTACCGACGCATACGAGATCTCGCCAATGAACGAAAGGCGGCGGCAGACCAGGCACTCGCAGGACACCAGCGTGAGGTTGATCTCCTCGCCGGCCGCGCCGCCAGCGACGAGGAGGCGCTCGCGCGACGGGTCGAGGAGCTCGAGGGGCTCCGGGACACGATCGCCGGTATCAGAACGCAGATCGGCGGTCTCGTCGAGAAGCTGAACGATACGAAACAGCAGATCGCCCGGGATGAACAGACCATCTCGGTCCTCGACATACGACCGCCGAAGGGTCTCGGCGAGCTGGTACGCCGTGTCACCAACGCCGATGGCGAGCTCAGAGAGGCGAAGCAACGCGCCACGCAGGCAGACAATGCACTCGATACGCACGAACGATCAATCGCGACACTTCCGAATCCGGCGACGCTCGAGTCACAGATCGCCAAGCGGCGCGCACTCGAGGACCTCCTTGGGCGACAGAAGCAGGCAGCGAGCAAGCTGGCAAAGTCGGAGACGCTACTCGAACGGTGTCGTCAGGAGATCGACAAAGCCGAACTGGCGAGGACCGAAGCCGCCGAGAAGCTCGAACGACTCAGGCGGACGCATGCCGCCCACGAGCTCGCCGCAACCGTGATGGTCGGCGAACCTTGCCCGGTGTGTGGGGTCCCGATCACCGAACTCCCTTCGATCGAGCCGATCGAGGACCTCGCTCGCGCCCATACCGACATCGCCGCTCGAATGGCAGACCTCGATGTCGCACGCAAGGCACTGACAGATGCCGAGGTCGTGAGCGCGACCTCCAAGACCATGGTGGAGGAGATCGCCTCCCAGATCGCTTCGCTCGACCTCGAAGGTGTTGCTGATGTCGACGAGCTGACTCAGACCCTGGAAACGACAAGGGCTGCACACGAACGACTCGCCGAACTGAGAGAGGCGGCTCACAGGGCGCGCAAGGCCGCCGACGATGCCGAGCAGCGCCGGACCGAACTCACCGGAGAGCGCACCGCAGCGCTCGACACCTTCCACGCCACAAGAGACCGCGTCGCCCATCTCGAGCCTCCTCCGGCGGCGATGGACGACCTCGCCGCAGCGTGGACCACCCTGACGGACTGGGCATCTACTCAGGCGAAGGATGTGCGCAGTCGACTCGACGCCCTCGGCACCACCGCGAAGCAGCTTGCAGACGACAGAGCCGGCCTCGTTGAAGATCTGGAGAAGCACCTCGCGGGCCTCGGGTCGGACATCACTCCGGAAGAGGCCGTGTTCTCCGCACGTAAGGAACTCGAAGAGGTACAGAGCGCGAAGCGGCGGACAGTGGAACTCGCCGCCGACATCGCCAAGGAGCGGGAACGAAGCACGGTGGCCGCGGCCCTCGCCTTGCACCTGCGAGCCAATCGGTTCGAGTCGTGGGTCCTCGAAGAGGCGCTCGTCGAACTGACGGTCAGCGCCAACCAGCGGCTCGATGATCTGTCGTCTGGTGCCTACTCGCTCGAGACCGACAAGACGGGGTTCATGGTCGTCGACCATCGCAACGCCGATCAGCGACGGTCCGTCCGGACTCTGTCAGGAGGTGAGACGTTCCTCGTATCTCTCGCCCTTGCGCTCTCGCTCTCGGACCAGCTCACCGAGATGCCTGCTCGTGGGACACCAAAGCTCGAATCGATCTTCCTCGACGAAGGGTTCGGCACCCTCGATCAGGAAACACTCGATGTGGTCGCGTCCGTGGTTCAGCAGCTCGGCTCCACAGGGCTCACCGTCGGTCTCATCAGCCACGTTCCCGATCTGGCCGAACAGGTCCCGACCCGGTTCGTCGTCACCAAGGACGTGTCCGGCGCCCATGTGGAAAGGGTCGACGCGTGAAGTTCTCGATCGAACCATGGGCACCTGAGTACGGCACGCCAATGTCACCGGAGCTCGATGAGTCGACCGCCAAATTGGACGTCGACATCGAAGTACCGGCAGGGGACTGGAAGCCGATCAGCCCTTCGATCGAACCGGCACAATCGTTGCTGTTCGTTGACGGAGTGCGCCGAATCGACGCGAACATCTGGATCGGCGACGATCAGCCGACGCTCGGGATCTGTGCGACCTACGCGGCGGGAGCCGTTCGCTCCGACGGGGATGCGAAGCTCGTCGCCGCAGAAGTGCGCCGTGGTCTCTTCACCCCATCACCCGAGGCCGAAACCGTTCGCACCCGTCACGGCAGCTATGAGGTCCGCATCACAGCCGGCTCATCGAACGAGGACCTCTGGCTCGGTCTTCAGCAGCGAATGGGCGAACTGGAAGGTGAGGTGTCGGCCAACCGACGTGATGCCGAACTCGTGATCACGGACGGTCCACTGAGAACAGGAAAGGAAGCGGGTACCGTCGGGTACGTCAAGACGCACCACGTGCAGTACCTCCCGACGGCGCTGATGGGTGTACTCACAGCGTTGCGACCAGGAGAGCGGACGCCGCTGTTCCTCACGACCACGGCCTGGAGCCGATTCTCCTGGTACCAGCGGCTCCCTGGGGGCGGGGGCGGTCCGCTCGCCGGGGTCGTCCGTTGCGAAGCGACCGCCAACCAGAACGTGGCGGCCGCCAGGACGCTCGCCGATCGTGTTGCCGTGACGCTACCCCGGTATGCCTCAGAACGTCACAAGGATCCGCGTGCTCCACAGAACCTGTACCCGATCGGAGGCCTGGAGCGTGAACTGCGCCGCCGTCTTGGTGACCAGCATCTGCTCTACCGGGCGTTGCAGGTGGCAGCCGTGGGCGCCTGATGGCGCCGGGCCCGCCATGCGGGCCGTATCTGGTATCTCGTACGTCGTATCGCGGCGAGAAGAAACAGGTCCAAGGTGTGCAAAGGTACGGCTCAGCCTTCATTGGGGGAGGGAACGGTCGCCCGACGGTCTGCGGCGACACCTGTGGTCGCGCTCTGGCTGGCTGCTGGCTGCTGGAGGCTGAACAGCCGTCAGCCTCTTCGACGAATGATGAGTTCCCTACTCGCTCTTCGCCTCGCGCGTCATCAACGCCAGCACGGCTTCGCGGGGGCTGGCACCCTCGTACAGCACGCGGCCGACTTGGGTGGAGATCGGCATTTCGATTCCGTACCGTTCGGCCAGCTGCAGCACCGCCTTTGTGGTCTTGACACCCTCAGCGACCATTTGCATGTCGGCGATGATCGCTTCGATCGTGCGACCGCGGCCGAGTTCGACACCTACTCGATGATTTCGGCTCCTCGTGGAGACGCATGTGGCGATCAGGTCCCCCATGCCGGCGAGTCCTGCGAAGGTGTTGCGTGAGCCTCCCATGGCAACGCCGAGTCGTGTGAGTTCTGCGAGTGCTCGCGTGATCAGTGTTGCAAGCGAATTGTCGCCGAAGCCGAGACCGGATGACATGCCCGCGGCGATCGCCAGGACGTTCTTCAGCGCACCGGCCGTCTCACAGCCGACGACGTCGTCGTTGGTGTAGACGCGGAAGGTAGGTCCCATGAACAGGCGTTGAAGTTGCTCTGCGCGCTCCGTGTCGGCCATGGCTATCACTGTGGCAGTCGGGTGACCTTCCATGATTTCTGATGCCAGGTTGGGACCGGTCATCACTCCGACCAGCGAACGGTCGTGATCCGACAGGACGTCGAGAGTGACCTCGGTCATCCGCATCAGTGTGCTCTGCTCGATACCTTTGGACAGACTGAGGATCGGAGTCGAAGGGCCGACGGTGTCAACGAGTCCCTCGACCACGGCACGGAATCCATGAGAAGGAACGGCCATGACGACCACATCCGCTCCGTCGGTTGCCTGTCGTAGATCGCTCGTCGCCTGGAGACCGTAGGGGAGACGATGGCCGGCCAGGTAGTCGGGGTTCTCGGACGTTGTGCGGATCGTCTCGGCCAGTTCCGGGCGCCTGACCCACAATCGTGTGGGATGTGCACGTGCAGTCAGAGAAGCAACGGTGGTTCCCCACGAGCCGGCACCGATCACACTGACACGCATCGCGTCCGTACCGTAGTCACTGGAAGGGGCGCCGGTCGGTGCCCGCCGCACAAATTCCGAACCCCATCGACGCGGGCGGACCAGTTTCATCTTCAGGGCCCGAGCACCGGTACAGTGTTCCCATGGCGCGACTCGGCATCATCGGTCTTTCAAATGTGGGCAAGACCGCGCTGTTCAATGCGATGACCGGGCTGGACGCACCGACGGCTCCTCATCCGTTTTCGACCACGTCACCGAACCTCGGAGTGGCGGCGATTCCCGACCCGCTGCTCGAGGCGGCCGCGGAGATCGAGAAATCGAAGAAGATCGTCCACGCAACCTTGGAACTGCTCGATCTACCTGCGATGGCGTCACACGGTGGAGGGCTCGGAACCCAGTTCCTCGGCCGGGCTCGTGAGATGGACGGGCACGTGATGGTTGTGCGAGCCTTCACCGATGAGGAGATCGTATCTGACGAGTCCGGTACCGATCCGGTCTCTCAGGCCGAGGAGCTGCTCCTCGAGCTGACGATGGCAGATGCCGACGTGTTCGAGCGGAGGCGCCCCAAGATCGCCAAGGAGGCGTCGGCGGATCCGAAGAAGAAGCGTGCGGCGGATGCGATTGCGGACGCAGCCGACCACCTTGGCGAGGGGAGGCCGCTGCGGGATCGGTCCTGGGATGCCGCCGACTTGGCGGCTTTTCGCGACCTCGCCCCGCTCACCCTTCAGCCGGCCGTGTGGGTGGTGAACATCGACGAGAACGAGTCGAACCCCGAACGCCTCGTCGACACGGTTCTGCGGGCCGTACCAGAAGGTGACGCAGTCGTTGCCTTGTCTGTCGCGATCGAAGCCGAGGTTGCCGCCCTTCCTGTGGATGACCGCAAGGAGATCCTGGACGGGCTCGGCCTCGGAGAGGGGGCACTGGCTGAAATGGTCCGTGCCGCATACTCAACGCTGGGACTTCTGACCTTCTACACGGTCGGCCCCAAGGAGTCGCATGCGTGGACGGTCCGTGAGGGGTCGACGGCACCGATCGCCGCTGGCAAGATCCACTCCGATCTCCAGAGGGGTTTCATCAGGGCCGAGGTCGCACCGATTGGAACCGTGATCGAGAGCGGCGGTTGGGATGCTGCGAAGAGCCAAGGTGGCGTGAGAGTCGAAGGCAAGGACTACGTCGTCAAAGAGGGCGACGTGCTGGTTGTGAGGTTTTCGGTGTGATCCTGGCGGCCGTGACATCGGCACCGCTCGACGAACACCAGTTGCTTGTCACACTGGTCCAGGTCGCCGTGCTCGTTGGACTTGCCCGGATCCTCGGAGGACTCGCAGGACGGATTGGGCAGCCGCCGGTTGTCGGAGAGCTGGTCGCCGGTATCGTGCTTGGACCGTCCATCTTCGGATCGTTGTTTCCTGACGGGTACACCTGGTTGTTTGGCCATGGGCACACGACCGTCGATGCCGTCGTATTCGGCCTTGCGTGGATCGGCGTCATCATGCTGCTTGTCGCACTGGGCTACGAAACCGACCTTGCGATCATCCGACGGTTTCGAGAAGCGGCAGCAGGTGTGTCGTTGGGCAGCTTCATGATCCCGTTCATGTTGTTCTTCGCACTCGCGTTCGTGGTTCCGGACTCATTCGTGGGTGAACGTGGCATGGGCCTGTTCGCGGCTTTCTTCGCTCTGGCGTTGTCTGTATCCGCACTTCCGGTCGTTGCGAAGATCCTGGCCGATCTTGGTTTCCTTCGGCGCGATTTCGGGCAAATCACGCTGGCTGCGGGCATGACCATGGACGCGATCGGCTGGCTGATCCTGGCTGCGCTGTCCGGTGTTGCCATTCGGGGAGAATTCGATCTCGGAGCACTCGTGATGTCGTTTTTCGGGCTGATCGTGTTCCTGGTACTTGCGGCCACGGTGGGTCGCTGGCTGCTGGATCGGCTGTTCAAGATGTCATTGCGCGGCGGATCGAGTGTGACCGCTGCGCTTACTGTCATGGTGGTAGCTGGGTTGGTCGGAGCAGCGATCACGCAAGCACTCGGATTGGAAGCGATCCTCGGCGCGTTCATCGTCGGCATCCTTCTCGGAGTAACCAGGCACCAACTCCCGAGGGCCAGGGAGATCCTCGAGTCGGTAACGATCAGCTTCTTTGCTCCGATCTTCTTCGCCTACTCGGGTTTGAGGGTCGACTTCGGTGCGCTTCAAGGCGGGGCCGTCTGGTGGCTGATTGCGATCGTGATACTCGCGATCGCCGCCAAAGTGTTCGGAACGATGGTCGGAGCCCGTATCGGAGGACTTCGTCTACACCAAGGGGTGGTGCTCGGCGCGGGGCTCTCGGCACTCGGCGCAATGGGTGTCGTTGTGGCCATCATCGGCCTCAATCTCGGTGTCCTCGCCGAGTCGGCGTTCACCGTCCTCGTACTGACGGCGCTGATCACTTCGATCGTCGCACCGCAGCTGCTTCGGCTCACCGTCAGCGACCGTGGCATCAACGAAGAGGAACGCCGCCGGCTCGATGAAGAAGCACTTCGAGAGCAGTCGCTGCTGCTCAATTCACACCGGATTCTCCTGCCGACTCGCGGCGGGACCAACAGCGCGTTTGCGGCCCGGTTGGTCGCGGCTGCCTTCCCGCGCGCTGAAGTGACGGTCCTTGTTGTCGAGGGCACGCTCCCGACCCTGTGGAGTCGCCTGCTGCGGAGGACCGACCACACGGCGAGCGCAGAGTGCGTTCTCTCCGAACTCGGTGATCTCGAACGCCGAATCGTTCGGAAGCGGTCAACCGATCCCGTCACTGCCATCGTTGCCGAGTCGGCTCTGGGCCATGACCTGGTGGTGATGGGCGCATCCGAGGAGGACTCGGACGAAAAGGGCATGTTCTCAACCGTTGTCGACAGGACGCTCGCCAAGGTTCAGCTTCCCGTCGTGATCGTCCGGACGGCCACGGAGGTACCAGCCGATCTCCCAAGTCGTCTTCTCGTACCTGTCTCAAACGACCTGTCGACGAGGGCGGCCGAGGAGTTCGCCTATGCAGTCGCTCGTCGCAGCTCCGGAGCAGCCACCGCACTCCACGTCGTGAACCGGCCCTCCGGCCAAGGCGTCATGTTGGAGACGGCCAGAGAGTCGGAGGCGAGGAGGGATGCGAATGAGCTTGTTGCGGAGGCGGCGGCTCTCGGCACGAAGTTGGGCATCTTGGTCGAAACGCTGATCGCTGTCGCTCCGAACGCGGTCGACGAGGTCCTCTCGGTCGCCGGGTCGGGGACCTTCGATCTTCTGGTTCTTGGCACCTCGACAAGGCCCCTGACCGACCGGCCATTCCTCGGGCATGACACCAGCTACATCATCGAACACGCGCCGATTCCAGTCGTCATGGTGGGGCTGCCCGGTCGACGATGAGCGGACCCAACATGTGACGAGGCCCCGGCAAGGGGGTAGAACCGGAGCCTCGTAGCTCTTCTTGCGAAGAGCCGCAATGGGCCGTTGTGCCGGGAAGGCGCCAGGGAGTCCTTGCCCGCAACCCAATGCGCTTGTTGGGGTATCGGGTGTGGGTGGCACCCGACGTTTCTGATCGTAGCTACGTCGCGGAGAACGTGTCAAAAGGCTCTCGGACGGCCATACTGCTGGAATGCGCGACGCCATCACCTCGTTTGTCCAGCGCTTTCCAGAACCTCTCGCAGTCATCTTGCTGGCAGCGATTCCGATCACCGAGTTGAGATTCGCGCTCCCTTTTGCCGCCAAGGTTCTCGACATGTCGATCCCTCAGGCATTCGTCTGGTCGGTGATCGGCAACATCCTTCCGGTGCCCTTCATCCTGGTCTTGCTTGGACCATTCACCGTGTGGGCGGAGGACCATTGGTCATGGTTGCGAAGGGTGCTTGAACGACTCTTCGAGCACACGCGCCGCCGGCATACCGCTCGTTTCGACCGTCTTCGCGACGCCGCCCTGATCACGTTTGTGGCGATCCCGCTTCCGATCACCGGAGCGTGGAGTGGAGCACTGGCCGCTTTTGTGTTCGGTGTCGAGCCGAAAAGGGCGACCGTATTGATCTCCATTGGCGTGCTCGTCGCCGGAGTGGTCGTGTCGCTGCTCACCGTCGGCGGGTCGGCGCTTCTCGGGTGACAGCCGACCGAACGCACGGGATCCTCCTCCCGCACTGGGACTTCGTCTCCGAGAGCTGTCAGAGGCCAGATTGGATCAGCCGTTGATCGAGAACTGAACCGTCAGGATGACGGTCACCTTCTGCGAGCCGGCCTCGATGGGCGTTGATACCGCATCACGAGCACCTTCAGCTGCGTAGTAGGTGACAGGATTCTCGCTGGATACCGACTCGACGATCGACTGCGCCGAGCCGAGACTCACGCCGGACAGTGACGCAAGCTGTTCTGCCTTCGTGTACGCGTCGTTCCAGGCTCTCGTCCGAGCATCCGACAACAGAGCTTCGTCATCCTCGAGCGAGAACGAAACCGACGATACCTGCACGGCGTCACCGCCGGCAGCGGTCGCAGCATCGATGATGCGACCGGCAGCCTCGATGTCATGGATCTTGGCCGTGACCGTGTTGGTCACTCGGTAGCCGGCCAGAGTCTGGGTCGAATTCGAGTAGGTGTACTCGGGGTAGATCGAGTAGTTGCGGGTCTGGACGTCCTTTGTGTCGACGCCCTGAGCTTCGATCGCGTTGATCAGGTCGGTTGCGAGAGACGCCGCCTCGTCGGCGGCCTCTGAGACACCAGGGCGCAGCACACTGATACCGAGGTCGATGGTGAGCGTGTCTGGCGTGCCTGTCACTTCGCCTTGCCCGACTACCTGAATGCCTGTCGTTCCCGACGGCGTGTTTGTGACGTTGACATTTGGTGTGCAGGCGGTGAGCGTCAGAAGGGCGATTCCGACGACTGAACCGAGTGAGAGCAGTCTTCGCATGGAGTTCCTTTCGTCGTCATTGAGACGTCCTGACCAGGGCGTCGGGTTCCCCTGTAACCTCACGGATCGTGAAACGCCTCGTTGTACCGTTCGTCCTCTGCGTGCTGCTGTCGGCGTGTTCCTTCAAGACGATATCGCCCGACGCGAGTGGCGAGAAGATCTTCCAGACCATTTGTGCGAGATGCCACGGCTCCGACCTCCAAGGCGGCATCGGCCCGGCGTTGGGGGTAGGTTCCGAAGCAGCCGACATGAGCGACGAGTTCTTCCGATTCACGATCGAGAACGGACTCGGTCGGATGCCGTCGTTCAAAGGAACGCTCAGCAATGAGCAAGCGGAACGAGTGATCACATACATCCGAGATCGGCAGCAGGGATAGGAGGACAGCAATGGACATCAGCCGCCGTGTCGCGGTTGTGACGGGAGGAGCCGGAGGGCTCGGCAGGGGGGCCGCTGTCAAGCTCCTCGAGCGCGGTGCTCGGGTCGCGCTGCTCGATCTCGAGCAGTCGGCAGGTAAGGACGTCGCAAGAGAACTCGGTGACAGCACCGTGTTCGTGCCTGTCGATGTCACGGACACGAACTCCGTCGGGTGGGCCGTCGATCAGGTGATGTCAGCTTTCGGTCGGGTCGACATCTGTGTCAACGCCGCCGGGATTCTCGTCGGCCACAGAATGATCGGAAGGGACGGAGCGCTTTTCCCGATCGATCGATTCAAGAAGGTGATCGACGTCAATCTGATCGGGTTGTTCGACATGACCAGGCGTACGGCCGGGGCGATGAGCAAGAACGAACCGACTGAGGATGGCGAGCGGGGCGTGATCGTCAACGTCGCGTCCATCGCTGCGTTCGAGGGTCAGATCGGTCAAGCTGCCTACTCGGCGTCGAAGGGCGGAATCGTGTCGTTGACATTGCCGGTTGCACGGGATCTCGCCTCACACGGGATCAGGGTGATGGCGATCGCTCCCGGCATCATGGACACGCCAATGCTCGGAGCAGTGGGGGACGAGGTCAGGGAGTCGTTGGCGAAGGTGCACGTCTTCCCCAAACGACTCGGCCTGCCAGAAGAGCTCGGATCTCTGGTGGTTTCGATCGTCGAGAATCCAATGCTCAACGGCGAAGTGATTCGTCTCGACGCCGCTGCGAGGTTGGGTCCCCGCTGATGGGGCCGCTGGTAGGACTGACCTTCATAGAGATCGGATCGATCGGACCAGGTCCATTCTGTGGCATGATGCTGGCCGATCTCGGGGCCCGCGTCGTTCGCGTCGCGCGTCCCGGTCCAACCCCCTACCGGGATCTTCTCCACCGCGGACGAGAGACTGTCGCGATCGACCTGAAACACGATTCGGCCGCCGAAGTCGTTCTCAGGATGGTTGAACGGGCCGATGGGTTCATCGAAGGGTTCCGGCCCGGAGTCGCTGAACGGCTAGGCATCGGACCGGACGTCGTCCTCGAGAGGAACCCCAGGCTCGTCTATGGCCGGATGACCGGGTACGGGCAGGACGGACCGATGACGTCCGATGCCGGCCACGACATCGACTACGTCGCGTTGTCTGGTGTGCTCGACCTCATTGGCGAACCGGGTGGCCCGCCCGTGGTCCCTCTCAATCTCGTTGGAGATCTCGGAGGAGGGGGGATGTTTCTCGCCGTCGGACTTCTCGCCGGTCTCCTGGAGGCTGGGCGCTCGGGAGCGGGCCAAGTGATCGACGTTTCCATGGTCGAGGGTGCCGCCTACCTCGGGATGTTCCCGAGAGCCCTGGCTGCAGCCGGCCAGTGGGAAGGTGGCCGTGGTGAGAACATCATCGATGGAGGAGCGCCCTTCTACTCGGTCTACGAGACCGCCGATGGCAGGTATCTCGCGGTTGGAGCCCTCGAGCCCCAGTTTTACGCCGAACTCGTGGCGGGGCTTGGTTTGGACCCCGAAGCGCTTCCAGAGCAGTACGACCGTGTGCAGTGGCCGGGGCTCCGTGCCACGTTCAAGGAGGTGTTTGCTTCGAGAACCCGCGACCAGTGGATCGAGGTCTTCCACGGAACGAGTGCGTGCGTAGTTCCGGTTCTGACACCCGACGAAGCTCCTCGGCACGAACACAATGCAGCCAGGGGCACGTTCTTTGAAGCCGACGGGGCAATCCAGACCGCGCCGGTACCGCGATTCAGCAGGACACGTGCCGGCACGCCGGGATCCGTTCGAACGACGGGACACGACACGGTTCGTGTTCTGGAGTCGTTCGGCTTCGCCGTCTCGGAGATCGAGGGACTGCTGGAGTCGGGCGCCGTCGTCCAGGATGTCTGAGCGCGAACGGTCGCCGCGCACTAGGGTTTTGACAGGTCGAGAGGGAGGGCAAGTGAGGGCGTACACCAGCCCGGGCGACGTGCGGCTGTCGCCCGACGACAACGCGCTGCGGGCATTGCTCGATCGGGCCAAGACCCATCCGAACGCGCTCGCGCTCGCGTACCGGGATGGCGACGCGTTCGTGGATATTCGAGCCGCCGACGTTGTGGAGCGCATCGTGAGGCTTGCCGCCACGCTGGTGGAAGCGGGGGTACAACCGGGTGATCGCGTGGCAGTGTTCTCGGCGACTCGCTACGAGTACACGTTGATCCAGTTTGCCGTCTGGGCGGTGGGTGCCGCCCTCGTCACGATCTACGAGACCTCGTCTCCCGATCAGGTCGCCTGGATCATGGGCGACAGCGGAAGCGTGGCCCTGTTCTGTGAGAACGAAAAGCTCCGCTCGGTGTACGACCAGGTCGCACCATCGCTTCCGGCGTGCCGCACCGTCATCACGATTGAGGGAGGGGAGCTCGGTCAAGCCGATATTCAGGACGCGGTTCGCGCAGAGGTGATGAAGCGGTCGGCCGCCATCAGCCACGACGACCTGGCAACTCTCATCTACACATCGGGCACGACAGGCAACCCGAAGGGCTGCCAGCTGACCCATCGCAACTACATCTACACGGGTCGAAACGTGATTGCCGCGCTGCCCGACCTCTTCAAAGAAGGCAACTCGACGCTTGTGTTCCTCCCGTTGGCCCACTCGTTCGCCCAGATCGTCCAGGTCGGCTGTGCCGCAGTCGGGGTCAGGATGGGGTACGCGACCGGCATGCAGAACCTGGCCGAGGAGTTCGGGATGTTCAAGCCTCGGTGGGTATTCGCGGTGCCGCGAGTGTTCGAGAAGGTGTACAACGGGGCCAAGCTCAGGGCTGAGGGAGAGGGCAAGGGACGCATCTTCGACATGGCGGCAAAGGTCGCAATCGAGTACTCGTCGCAGCCGTCACCCGGCTTCAAGACGCGTGTGCTTCACGCCGTGTTCGACAAACTCGTCTACGGGAAGCTACGGGACGTATTCGGAGGGAATCTCACCTACGCGATCTCCGGGGCCGCTGCTCTCGGTGAGCGGCTCGGCCATTTCTTCAAAGGCATCGGGCTTGTCGTCCTGGAAGGCTACGGACTCACCGAGACAACCGCCGCCACGTTCTTCAACCGGCCGTCGGAGGTGAAGATCGGCACTGTCGGCCGTCCCACCCCCGGCATGTCGGTGGCGATCGGCTCAGACGGCGAGATCCTCATGAAGGGCGGCTGTGTGTTTCGCGGCTACTGGAACAACGATGCCGCAAACGGTGAGGTGTTCGACCAGGACGGCTGGTTCCACTCGGGCGATGTCGGGGAACTCGACGATGAGGGATTCCTGAGTATCACCGGTCGCAAGAAGGAGATCCTCGTGACCGCCGGAGGCAAGAACGTGGCCCCGGCAGTCCTGGAAGACAGGCTCAGGGCTCACCCGCTCGTCAGCCAGTGCATGGTGGTGGGAGACGCCAAACCGTTCATCGCAGCGCTCGTCACGCTCGACGATGAAACGGTCACCGAGTGGGCGTCCCGGCGTGGAAAGGGCGGGGATATGTCACGCGACCCTGAACTGGTCGCCGAAATCGAAGGGGCCGTCGCCGAGGCAAACAAGGCGGTCTCGAAAGCCGAGTCGATTCGCCAGTTCAGGATCCTGCCGGGTGACTTCACGATCGGCGGCGGGGAACTGACCCCGACGTTGAAGGTGAAACGTGCATTCGTCGGCCACAAGTACGGCGGCGTCATCGATGAGATCTACGGTGGGTGATGAACGAGTGGTGGATGACTTCGAGTATCTATCAGATCTATCCGCGCTCGTTCCAGGATTCGAACGGCGACGGGATAGGTGATCTCGAAGGAATCCGTCAGAGGCTCGACTATCTGACCGACCTCGGCGTCGATGCCGTCTGGCTGTCTCCCTTCTACCCGTCGCCACAAGCGGACTTCGGGTATGACATCTCCGACTACTGCGACGTCGATCCGATGTTCGGGACACTCGACGATTTCGATCGGATGCTTTCCGACATGCACGATCGCGACATGAAGCTGGTCATTGACTGGGTGCCCAACCACACTTCGGACCGGCACGCCTGGTTCGTGGAGGCCCGATCGTCACGCGACAACCCAAAACGCGACTGGTACGTGTGGGCCGACGCGAAACCCGACGGCTCTCCGCCGAACAACTGGCGGAGCAACTTCGGTGGCAGCGCGTGGGCATGGGACGAGGCCACCGGGCAGTACTACCTCCACTCATTCCTGAAGGCCCAGCCTGACCTCAACTGGCGAAATCCGGAAGTCCAAGATGCCATGTTCGACACGCTCCGCTTCTGGTCCGACAGGGGTGTCGATGGATTCCGCATGGACGTGGTCACGTTCATCATGAAGGACCCCGAGCTGCGAGACGACCCGGAACCGCCGACCGACGAACCGTCCAACAGCAAGGGTCATCCCGACGTTCACGCCATGTTTCGACGGATTCGAACGGTCCTCGACGAGTACGATCCGCCTCGGTTCTCCATAGGTGAGATCCACGAACCCGATTGGGAGCGCTGGGCGTCCTACTACGGAGCCGACCTCGACGAGTTGACGATGCCGTTCAACTTCTCGCTGCTCCATGCCCCATGGAACCCGCGCGTGTTCAGGCGTCTGGCCGATGCGTGCGACGCCGCCGTTCCTGCGGGGGCGTGGCCCAACTACGTCCTCGGAAACCATGACGAACGCCGTCTCGCCACTCGCTACGGACCGGGGCACGCACGGGTCGCAGGCATGATGCTTCTCTCGCTACGAGGAACTCCCACCATGTACTACGGCGACGAGCTGGGCATCCCACAGGCGGACGTGCCACCAGAGGAGCAGCAGGATCCGTGGGGACGCCAGATGCCCGGTTTTGGTCGTGACGGCTGCCGAACCCCCATGGAGTGGGATCTCGGTCCGTCTGCCGGATTCACGACCGGTACACCGTGGCTGTCGCTTTCGCCCGGGTGGGAGACCAGGGCCGTATCGGTTGAGGGTGCCGGATCTATTCGAGATTTCTACCGACAGATGCTGTCGCTCCGAAGGGCTACTCCGGCCCTCACGATTGGGAACTATCACTCGCTCGACGCGCCAGATGGCTGCTTCATGTTCGAGCGAACCGACGGGGAGGAGACGCTTCGGATTGTGCTGAACTTCGGTGACGCGAAGTGTCACATCGACGTATCCGGAATGATCCTGCTCTCAACCCGGCTCGACGTGGCCGGGCAGGTCGAGCGTCTCGACCTGCGTCCCTACGAAGGAATCATCGTTCGCCTTTGACGCTGTCACCATCTGCGGCGTAGCGTTGCCGATGAACGAGGAGGTATCCATGTCCGACATCGTGTTCGACCAGCGAGTAGCAGTGGTGACCGGAGCGGGAGGCGGGCTCGGCAAAGCCTACGCCATCGAGCTTGCTCGCAGAGGGGCAAAGGTGGTCGTCAACGATCTCGGTGGAGCTGTCGACGGCGCCGGTGGTGGATCCAGCGCAGCCGACGCAGTCGTCGCCGGGATCAAAGCTGCGGGCGGCGAAGCAGTAGCCAACTACGACTCGGTCGCGACCCCCGAAGGTGGCGCGAACATCGTGCAGACGGCCCTCGATGCATTCGGGACCGTCGACATTCTCATCTCGAACGCGGGCATCCTCCGAGACAAGAGCTTCGCGAAGCTCGAGTGGTCCAACCTCGACGCCGTCCTCGATGTGCATCTCAAGGGTGCCTTCTACGTAGCGCAGCCGGCATTCAGGACTATGAAAGAACATGGCTACGGCCGGTTGGTCTTCACCTCATCCAATGCAGGCATTCTCGGCAACTTCGGACAGACCAACTACGGGGCAGCCAAGGCGGGCCTCGTCGGGCTGTCGAATGTGCTGTCCATCGAAGGAGCCAAGTACGGGATCCTGTCCAACGTGATCGCACCGCTCGCTGCCACCCGCATGACCGGTGAGCTCTTCGGGCCGTTGGGTGAATCGATGGACCCGGCCCAGGTCGCCGCCATGGTCGTCTACCTGGCCTCTGAACAGAACACGCTCACCCACCAGATCTTCTCGGCAGGCGGTGGCCGGTACGCGCAGTTCTTCATTGGAGCCACGCAAGGATGGTTTGCGGGTGTGGGCGTAGTACCGACTGCTGAGGAGGTCGCAGCCCACCTCGACGAAATCCGGGACCAAGAAGGCTACGAGATCCTCGGCCAGATCTCCGATGAGGTGGGTTTGCTCCTGAAGGAGATGGAGGCACATGCCGGTTGACCCTTCGTTGGCGCTGGGTGCTGCCCTCGCCGGAACAACGGAGAGCTGGACCGAAGACGACATCATCCTCTATCACCTTGCCGTTGGAGCAGGTGTTCCTGCGACCGATCCAAACGAACTCGAATACGCCTACGAGGCGAATCTCAAGGTTCTTCCGTCGTTCGCGACGATCCCGTCGATGTCGACGATGCTGTCGGTCGGAGTCGTCGAAGGGATCTCCTTCAACCCTGTGTTTCTCGTACACGGAGATCAGGAGATCGTTCTCCATCGCCCACTCCCAGTCGCCGCAACGGTCACTCAAACGGGAACGATTGCAGAGATCTGGGACAAGGGGAGCGGGGCGCTGGTCGTCGTCCAAATCGAAGGAACGGACGAGTCCGGTGCACCGCTCTACACGACCCGCTCTGGGTTCTTCCTCCGAGGTGAAGGCGGGTTTGGCGGTGAACGAGGGCCCCGACCGGGTGACGAACCACCCAACCGGGACCCTGATCTCGTGGTCGACTCGCCAACACTCGATCAGCAGGCGCTGCTCTGCCGGCTCAACGGAGACAAGAACCCGTTGCATGCAGACCCGAACTTCGCCGCCATGGCCGGCTTCGAACGACCGATCCTGCACGGACTCTGCACGTACGGCTTCGTCTGCAAGGCTGCCGTCGACGCCGCGTTCGGCGGCGATGTGTCCAGAGTGACCCGATTCTCGGGTCGATTCTCCGGGCCGGTCCTGCCGGGTCAGACCATTCGAACGCAGATGTGGCGGGGCGACGGCAGAGTGATCGTTCGAGCGTTGGTGGTCGAGACCGGGACGCCCGTGTTGACGAACGCGTCTATTGGCTAGCGTTTCGTCAGCGAAGGTGAAGGGGTACGGGGACGATGACGCGTCAAGCGGCGTCGCCGGTCCCAGGACGCGGTCAGGCCACCGGCTACCGGCGCCGGCCGAACGGTGCCCACGACGCCAACAGGAGCCCAACGAGTGCGCCCACGATCGGAAGACCGATCAGAACGCTTGTGGTCAGCGACGTAACGCCAAGCTGCGCGAGTAGGAGCGCCACGAAGAACCCGAATAGCAAACCCGAGATGAATCCAAGGATTGGACGCCCTCTCATCATGGCCTCCTCGCGAACGCAGATCCGATCAGCATGAGACCCGTGACCACCGTGCCTGCCACCGTTCCGATGCCGACCGGGCTCGACAGCAGATCGCCTTTGATCTGCACCATGACCGTCCCTTTGCACTGTCCGCCGTCGGCAGCGTGTGTGACGGTTACCTCGTACAGGCCCGCCGGAACCAGCGACTTCGAGACAGGCAGCTTGGCCGTCAGGTCGTCGAGGGAGTAGGTGCCGCTGGCCGAACGCTTGTCCTCCGAGTTCGCGCCGCCCCACTCGGCGATCTGGACAGTCCACGGTCCAAACACCATGCTGGCCGTCCCATGGTCGTTCGTGTTCTGAAACGGGACGGATCCTTCCCAGGCCGCCGTCACGCCGGACTTGTCGAGCGGGATGACGATCGGATTCGCGGCCGTGTCGTTGTTCGGTCCGTAGGTGATCCCGTCGACCACCGCCGAGCCGGTGCACCCGCCCGTCACGGATGCGTTCGCTACAGCTGCGATACCAACCAGTGCCAGAAGCACGAACGTGACCAACAGCACCTTGCGTCTCAAAGCCAGCCCTCCTGTTCCTGTACGTGAAGCTATCACGTCGCCGGTACCCCACCAATAGGGTGGACGACTCATCTCTCCGGCATCACCACCAGGAGGTCTCCTCCAGTGACTCGAACCGTTGCGGTCTCTTCGGCGAACTCATTCGAGACGCCTCGTGTGATACCGGGGGAGAGGTCATCACCGTCGAGGTGCCATCGGAGGCCCTCGGTATGCACGCCACGTGCCCAGCCACCGAACGCGAGCAGGCTGAGCTTCTCGCCCAATCGTCCATGGAGTACCAGCTTCCCCTGAACGCGATAGACAACACCGGTTCCGGTTCGCCATTCGACCCGCATCCCATCTTGTGTGGCGAGGAGTGACGCGTTGGCGAAGAAGTGATCGATCCGTCCTCCGCCTCCACCGATCACCAGAATCGATGTAGCACCCCGTTCTCGCGCGGCACGAACGGCGAGTTCGAGGTCCGTCTCGTCCTTGTCAGTCGAAAACCGCCGAATCTCTCGAGCTTTCCATGAGGACGCCGAGTCGAGATCACCGACAAGAAGATCGACGTCAACCCCAGCGGCCAGGGCGGCGTCGATGCCAGAGTCTGCGGCGATAACGAAAGCGCCGTCGGGGAGAGCCCCCGGATCGGCGGGGGATACTCCACCGGCGAAAATGACGATCTGCATGGGCATAGCGTAGAAGGTCGACCTCAGCTTCGACCTGTGGTTGAGGCAAACTACAAAATCGTCTTACGCGCAGGCTGCGCGTAAGAAACCGGCTACCAGGGACTTTGGGGCAGTAGCCAGGAGCATTCAGTCGGCCTGAACCGATGGTTGAAGGTATCGGGAAAGCCACCGATGGACCTCTCCGTACCACAGCATGGAGTTCTCCCGCTTCAAGATCCAGTGGTTCTCGTCGGGGAAGTAGATGAGACGCGCGTCCACGCCCTTGGCCTTCAGGACACCGTACAACTCCAAGCCCTGGGTCAGCGGAACCCGGTAGTCACGCTCGCCGACGATCACCAGTGTGGGTGTTGCGTACCCACCGGCGTGTCGCGCAGGGCTCCACCGGTCCACCCGATCGGGGTCGTCCCAGTACTCCGCGCCGTACGAGCGCTTCCTTCCGCGAGTCATGTCCGATGCGAACATGCCGGCGAGATTGGTGACGGCAGCGTGAGCAATGGCGCACGCAAACCGGTCTGTCTGCGTGGTCAGCCACGTCGTCAGATAGCCGCCATAGGAACCCCCGGTGATGGCCATACGCGTCTCGTCGACGAAGCCGAGTGAGATCAGATACTCGGTCGCTGCCAGGATGTCCTTGGTCGGCTTGTCTCCATGGGCGCCTTGGATGGATTCCGTGAATGCCTGACCCCACGACGTTGAGCCGTGGAAATTGACCAGCGCCGTCACATAGCCGGGGGCGGCAAACGTGTGGGCGTTCCAGCGGAAGTGGAACGTGTCGCCGAACATGCCGTGAGGTCCACCATGAATCATGTGCACGAGCGGCCATGTGCGCGACCGATCGAATCCAGGCGGGTAGACGATGAACCCTTGAACGGTTTCATCATCGGCACCGGAGAATCGGAACTCCTCGACGCTGCCGAGGGTGATCCCTGCGAGCGCATCGTCCGCGAAGTGTGTGAGGCGGCCCTTGCCGACGGAGAACAGTTCCGGTGGATGGCTGAGATCCTGGTGCGTCGATACGATGTCTCCCCCGGCTGGGATAGGCGCACCGTAGGTACCTCCGGAGGCGATCGTTTCAGGGTCGGAGTTCGTGAGTCGATAGACGTTCACACCTGCTTCATCTTCCGCGACAAACAGAAGTGTGCCGTCGTCGGTGAATGTCCAGTTGGCTGCCGATCGGTCCCAGTCCTCGGTGAGCACCTCGTGGGTTTCGGTTGCGCGATCGAAACGCACGAGTCGTGTTCTATCGGCGTAGAAGTCGACGATTCGACTCATGCCGTAGACGATTGTTGCGCCGTCAGGGCTGTATCTCGGATTGATCTCGTGTCCCGTGCCGTCAGGGGTGATGCAGCGCACAGCCCCACCCGCAAACGGCACCAGGTAGAGGACCGTCCGTCGCGTGTCCTCGGGCGTGTCGACGGTGGATGCGCAGAACGCGACCTCGGTGCCGTCCGGTGAAATGTCGAACGAGGCGCCCTCCTGGTCCCACCTCCATTGACTGGTCCAGCCGGGAATGAGATCTCGAATGGACTTCGTCTCGAGGTCGATGTGGAACAGGTGGGGCACCTTCCCATCGGTGAGCCACCGATCCCAGTAGCGGAACAACCGTTTCTCGGTCGTGCGGACCGTCGGAGGCTCGAACGCTCGTGTCTCTTCGATCGTCGGGGCGTCCTCGTACAACGCCGAGACGAATAGGACGCCCTTTCCATCGGGCATCCATTTGGGTCCGATCACTCCAAGTGGCAGGTCGGTGAGGCACTCGGCCTCGCCACCATCGAGGGGCATGATGAACAGCTGAGCAGGAGATCCGGATTCGGATGATCGAAGGAACGCGACCTTGGATCCATCCGGCGAAACGGCCGGCGATTTCGCATCTGACGTTGTCAGCGCAACAGGCTCACCGCCATTCAGCAGGTAGAGCGTGGTGATCGGCGCCTCGGTGTCATAGCGAGTCACCGGCACGACGACCACATCGCCGCTCGCCGAGGGGGTACCAACCCGCGGGATGTTCCAGAGGTCTTCGGCTGTGATCGGGCGAGTCATCCGCGCCCCCACAGTCTGCGTCCGATCCTGCGTTTCGTGGCCTTGTTGAGTGCTCGCATCTTGTTCATGATTTCGTCGGTGAGCGCGTCCGGGAGGGTACGCCACTGCCAGTTACCGGATGTTGAACCGGGGAGGTTCATTCGGGCTTCGCTCCCAAGATCCAGGAGGTCCTGGAGTGGGGCCAGTGTCAGCATCGCCCTCGACTTCCACACCGCCCAGATGAAGTCCCAGGTCACGTCGCTTTCGTCGATGCCCAGGTAGGAGAGTGCGAACGAGCGCTCGTCTTCAGGTGCACTCGCGAACCATCCCTTCGTCGTGTCGTTGTCGTGCGTTCCGGTGTAGGCGACACAGTGCTTGGGGTAGTTGTGGGGCAGGAATGGATTGGTCCGGTCCGTGTCGAATGCGAACTGAAGGATCTTCATTCCCGGGAGCCCCAGGTGGTCCAGCAGCTTGGGCACACGGGGATCCAGCTCACCGAGATCCTCTGCGATGATCGGGAGATCCCCAAGTGCCTGCGAGAGTTTCGTGAAGAACTCCTCACCTGGACCATCCACCCATTGTCCGTCGACGGCCGTGGTTGCGTTGCCAGGCACCTCCCAGTAGTTCACGAATCCGCGGAAGTGGTCGATGCGTACGATGTCGACGAGCTCGAGTGTCGAACGGATGCGGTCCGTCCACCACGCGAATCCATTGCGGCGGTGAGCGTCCCAGTCGTACAGCGGATTTCCCCAGAGCTGGCCGGTCTCGGAGAAGTAATCCGGCGGAACACCTGCCTGGAAGGCCGGGCTTCCTTGTTCGTCGAGCTGGAAGAGCTCACGATTCGCCCATACATCCGCCGAGTCTGCTGCTGCGAAGATGGGGATGTCCCCGATGATGGAAACGCCTTTGTCGCGGGCGTGGTCGTGCAGTGTTCCCCACTGGCGGAAGAAGAGAAACTGGGCGAACTCGTGGCGTGTGATCTCGCGCGAATATCCTTCCCGGGCCTTCTCCAGCTGTTCGGGATCTCGGTCCCGCAGCATCGGTGGCCACTGGGTCCACGGGTTGCCGCCGTAGAGGTCTTTGAACGTCATGAACAGGGAAAAGTCCGGTAGCCAGGTGGCGGTACGAGTTCTGAACGATTCGAACTCCCCATCGGTGTCGAAACGTTCGAATGCCTTGTCGATCAGATCGCGCTTCCACGGGATCACGGTTCCGTAATCCACGTGATCGAGCGGGAACTCCGGAGTGTGATCGAGGTCGCTCTGATCGAGGAGTCCGTCGTCGACGAGGGCCGCCACGCTGATCAGGTTCGGATTGCCGGCGAAGCTGGAGAAGCTCTGATAGGGCGAGTCCGCGTATCCGGTCGGCCCGAGCGGCAGCACCTGCCACAGGGCACACCCCATATCGGTGAGCTGATCGATCCACTTCTGAGCGGAAGGTCCGATGTCGCCGATGCCCGCGGGTCCAGGAAGGCTGGTTGGATGGACGAGCACGCCTGAAGATCGAGTGAAGTGCATGCGCCATTATTGCGCGCCAGGAAGCGTTGCTCGTCACCGGGGGTAGGCTGCTCGCCGAGATGCACAACACACTGACGATCACCGAACCGGCCCTCACGAAGATCATCGAGATTCGAGACCAGGAAGAATCCAACGACGAGGTTGCCCTTCTCGTAGAGATCAGTGGAGTCACAGGAGCCGACTTTTCCTATGCGCTCAGCTTCGTTCCGATCACACATGTGGCAGGAACGTGCCGGATCGAGAGACACGGGGATCTGACGGTCGCCGTGGATGATCAGGACGTCGATCTCCTCACTGGCGCAACTCTCGACATTCGCGCGGGCGGCTTGGCCATGGACAATCCGAATCGACCCGAGATCCCCACGTTTGGCGATGGGACCTTTGGAACGCTCGAGGGCACGCTGGCGGAACGAGTCGCGACGGTCATCGATCAGCAGGTGAATCCTGCGATCGCTTCCCATGGAGGGGCGGCGAGACTTGTGGGTGTCGATGGGAACGACATCAACCTCCAGCTCCTAGGAGGGTGCCAGGGGTGCGGTTTGGCGGCAGTGACGCTCAGGCAGGGAATCGAGCGGATCCTGAGACAGGCTGTTCCGGAGGTCGGCGAGATCAGGGACGTGACCGACCATCTCGCCGGCACCAATCCCTACTACCACTAGTGACGTACTACGAGTGACTACTTCCTGAGCGCGTCCGCTACCCGCGTCACGAAGTTCTCCACCGTGCTCTCGGCGACCTTGTGCAGGATTGCGTCATCGAACATCTGACCCAGCGAGCCGAACGGCACCGAGTAAGAGCCGGCAAGCCGAATCTGCGTGATGTTCTCTGTAGCGCGCACCAGACGGAGTTCGGCGGTCATCTCCGGGAACAGCATGGCTGCCCCCGACGCCCTCCAGGCGATCGGCACCGCGAACGTGTCCAGGTGGCGTTCAGTCTGTCCGATCTCCATCAACACCGTCTTTGCGAGCATCGGTACGGTTCTGCCAGGGCCCACCTTCGCTCTCAGGAGCTCCCCTGATCGGTAGGCCTCGTGGGCCCAACCACCCAGGTCGGTGAGCACCGGTTCGAGCCGCTGGACGGCGACTTCGAACGGTACCTGTACCTGAGACATGTAGGTCACGAACACACGGCGAGGATGCCATACCATCCTGGGGTACCGCCAGGGCCGAACGTCACAACGCGAAGAGAGAGCCGGGAGGGGTGTGGGATCGATTGGGGTCGGTTCACTCCCGGCTCTCTTACAGGTCGGCAGGTTGGTGGCGCCCACCGACCGCACCACGTACATGTTGGGTCGTGGTGCGCCGCACGTCCAGGGGCGAATGGCCCTTTTCGCGGCATTTGGTCACGGTAAGGTTCGACCACCGAGACGGAGGCGTGATGCGAGAAGCAACGTTCGAAGGCAGTGAGGGCCCGATCCACTACACCGTGTGGGAACCGTCTGGTGACATTCGAAGGATCGTCCTGATCGTTCACGGGTATGCGGAGTACGGGGCTCGCTACGCGCACGTGGCCGACGAGTTGATCAAGCATGGGGCAGCGGTCTACGCACCCGATCACATCGGGCATGGCCACTCGACCGGCGAACGTGCGCTCATCACCGACTTCGCTCACGTCGTCGATGACCTCGAGGCGCTGGCGGGAATCGCACGCAACGACCACGGGGATCTGCCGCTCGTCATTGCCGGCCATTCGATGGGTGGGCTGTTGAGTGCCCGTTTCGCCGAACGTTCGCCCTCCAGTGTTGCCGGCGTCGTCTTCATGGGTGCGGTGATCGGGGACTGGGACTGGGCCCGTAGGGCCCTTGATGATCCATCGCTCATGTCGACCACGTCTGATGTTGCGGGCATGTCCAGCGTCGCCGTCGAGGCGGAATCGTACGCCAACGATCCGCTCATCTATCACGGTCTCTACAAGCGGCCGCTGCTGGTGGCGGAAGTTGCTGCGCTCGATGCGTTCAACGCGGAGTTGTCCGGCCTCACGATGCCGGTGCTGTTCATGCACGGCATCGACGACCCGTTCGTGCCGTATCTGACATCGATGAACGCGGTACTGCGGATGCCGTCGGCCGACGTGACGATCCGGCTCTTCAAAGGGAGCCGGCACGAACTGGTCAACGATCGAGAAAGCGATCGTGTGATCGCGGAGCTTGCCAGGTTCGTCGATCGGGTCGCTTGACCACCGGCACGACCCTCAGTCGAGTTCCCCTTCCAGCTTGAACGGGCGCGCAAGGGCGTCGAACACTCTGGGCGCGAGCAGACCGAACCACGCATAGAGGCGGCCGCGAACCGCTGGAACGTAGATGTGGGGACGGGGCCTGTGGATCGCGGACAGCACCGCTTTTGCGACCACCTCGGGTGGTTGCTTCTGCTGCACCATAGGAACGCGGAGCGACTCGAAAGGAGCCGTGTCGACGCGGCCAGGGTGCACGGAGGTTACGGAGATGCCCCGAGACCTCAGTTCCTGCCGAGCGACACTCGAGAAGCCTGCAAGGGCGTGTTTCGCTGCCGCGTATGGAGCTTCTGACGGAACACCTCTGAAACCGGCGAGGGAGTTGATGAAGATGATGTGGGAACCCGATCCCATGTGGGGGAGCGCTGCGAGCGTGAGCCAGACGTTTGCGAGGTAGTCGACACGGATCATCTCTTCCCAGAGGGAAGGCTCGGTGGCTTCGATGGACGCGTGGTGCCAGATACCCGCGTTGCCAATCACGAGATCGATCCGTCCCCACCGTTCAACCGTTGCATCGACCAGGCGCCGAACCTGCAACTGGTCGGCCATGTCGGTCGGGACGACGAGCGTCTGGCTGTCCAGCTCCGAGGCCAGCTCGCGAAGAAGGTGTTCCCTACGAGCGGCGAGGACGACACTGATGGCTTCGGCACCCAACGCGTGCGCGATCGCCCGCCCGATGCCCGACGACGCGCCTGTGACAATGGCGACACGGTCCATCGGGCGAGTCTAGAAGCCTGCAGCTCCCCGCCGTTGACTCCTATGCTGTCGCAGGAGGAAGTTCGATGGACGCCAGGCAGTACCCCACTAGCGATGCCACCTACGACGCGTACGGTGAGCACGTTGCCCCAGGAAAAGTGGCCGTCTACCGGGAGCTGGGCCTCGATCTGGTCATGGGGACCAGAGCCGGGTCGAGGTTCTATGACGCCTACACGGGCGATGCGTTCTACAACTGCCACTGCAACGGAGGTCTCTACAATCTCGGCCACCGTAGCCAACCGGTTCTCGAAGCCGTTCGAGCGGCACTCGAGACGTTCGACATCGGCAACCACCATCTCGTGTCGGGCATGCGGGCAAAGCTGTCCGAACGACTCGCAGCGACGACTGGCGGGCACCTGCCCGGTGTGATCTTCGGGGTTGGTGGTGGCGAAGCGATGGACCTGGCTCTCAAGACCGCACGGGGATTCACAGGACGACAGGGAATCGTGTCGGCCAAAGGTGGCTATCACGGCCACACGGGTCTTGCGCTCGCGACAGGCGATGCCGAGTACCGAGATCCCTTCGGTCCGAACCTCCCCGGCTTCGTTCAGGTTTCCTTCGACGACGTGGCAGCGCTCGAAGAGGCCGTTGGAGTCGACACGGCGGCCGTGCTCCTCGAACCCGTGCCGGCGACACTCGGAATGCCGATCGCATCCGATGACTACTTCGAGGCTGCGGCCGAGATCGCCCATCGTCGCGGCGCACTGCTGATCCTCGACGAGGTTCAAACGGGTCTGGGCCGGACGGGCACCGTGTGGTGCTACCAGCAGCTCGGAGTGGAGCCCGACATTCTCGTCACGGGAAAGGGGTTGAGCGGAGGCATCTATCCGATCAGCGCCACGATGATGACCGAGGAGATCCTCGCCTTTTTCGAACCGCTGCCGTTCGTGCATCTGTCGACCTTCGGGGGAGCGGAGCCCGGGTGCGCGGCAGGTTTGGCAGTCCTCGACACGATCGAACAGCCCGACTTCCTCGAACGTGTCCGCTTCCTGGGTGAGCGATTCGAGGAGGGTCTCGATGGTCTGCCGTTCACGCTCCGCCGCCGTGGCATGATGATGGGGTTCGCATTCGGAGCTCCCGAGGCTGGAGTCCTGGCCACCAAGCTGCTTTTCGACGAGGGCGTGTTTGCCATCTGGGCCGAGAACGACCGGTCCGCACTGCAGTTCCTGCCGCCGCTCATCCTCACAGACGAGGAAGCCGACGACATCATCGAGCGGGTTCGCAGGACGTTTGCGTGAATCCCGCTCGTGTCGCTGATTTGGGCGAACTCGAAGCCCGATTCGAAAGGGCGTTTCGAACCGGCGTTGACACGGATCTCGAGGTTGTCGGCTACGGAGAGATCACGAGCGTGGTCGCCTGGCACGGGCCCGATGGGCCCGTTGCTGCGAAGCGTCTTCCGACATTCCGCGGCGGCCTCGGTGTCGACGACTACGTGGCAGTCTTGAACGACTACCTGGATGCTCTCCGCGGGTCCGGCGTCGACGTCGTTCCCACGACACCAGAACGCATTGCCCTGGGCGACGGGGACGTCGCGTTGTATCTGGTTCAACCCCGGATCGATCACAGCTTCCTTGGCCACAGCTATCTTCAGAACGCGTCAGTGGATGATGCAATCGACCTGTTCGATCGGGTGTTCGATCTGATCGAATCCGTCATAGGATCGGGCATTGGTTTCGACGCACAGATCTCGAATTGGGCACTTCTCGACGGGTCCATCGTCTACTTCGATGTGACCACGCCACTTCTCAGAGATCATCAGGGGCAGGACCGGCTCGACACCGGCATCTTCCTTGCTTCCCTTCCCTGGCTGTTGCGCGGATTCGTGAGACGGTTCATGGTCCGCGGGATCATTGACGAGTACTTCGATGTTCGGACGACAATCCTGAATCTGCTCGCCCAGTTCCACAAAGAACGACTGATACACCTGCTCCCGGCAGGTGTCGAAGCGGCCAACTGCCGGCTTGATGAGCCACTCACCATCGACGAGGTGGACCGCTACTACGCGAAAGATGCGCGCCTCTGGGAGTTCCTTCAGCGCCTCCGCCGGGTCGATCGATGGTGGCATCTGAGGGTGCGAAGACGTCCCTACCCCTTCCTTCTCCCAGGTAGAATCGACCGCTGAGGGGAGTTGAATACGCGCCGTCTGGTTCTGCTGATTGCCGGTGTCTTGTTCGTATCGGGTTGCGCGACCGACGTTTCGAGCGTGCACGCGGGTGCAACCGCCACGGTCCCACCGACGGTTCTCTCCCTGGCCACTCCTGCCGCCACCACGACCACTGGAGCGGCCACCACGACGATTCCCGTTGCCGACTCGGCACCACACGCCACCGTGACGCTCGCTCTCGGAGGTGACGTGATGCTGGGCAGGGGGTTGAGTCGTATCGTCCAGAGCGATCCTGACGGGGTCTTCGAGGATGTCCGCTTTCTCCTGTCGAGCGTTGATATCGCCGGCGCCAACATGGAGTCTCCCTTCACGAACCGTCCTCACATCGCGACGAATCCGTACGCACTCGAAACGCCTCCCGAAACAGCCGAGCTGCTCGCCACAGCAGGATTCGATGTGCTGTCCATTGCCAACAACCACGCTGGGGACGCCGGCCGTGCGTCGGTGACCGACAGCGTCGAAGCGATCTCCGAGGCCGGAATGGAGGCGGTAGGTGGGGGCGCAAACGCCACCGAGGCAGGACACCCTGCGATGGTCGAAGTCAACGGTCTACGAGTGGGGTTCCTCGCATACGATGCCACCGCTGCCGGCACCGTCGCCACCATCGACCGGCCCGGTATCACCAGATGGGACGAGGAGGCCGCCAGAGCGGCGGTCGAAGCGTTGCGACCTGCAGTCGACCTGCTCGTTGTGGCGATCCACGGCGGTGTCGAGTACCGGGAGGGAACCGACCCTTACCTGGCGACCATCGCCGAAAGACTCCACGCGTGGGGGGTCGACGTCATGTGGGGGAGCGGGCCCCATGTCGTCCAGCCCGTCTATGTCATTTCGGGTGACCGTCCCACCGTCGTCGCGACGAGCCTCGGCAACCTCGTGTTCGATCAGGGCCCCGTGAACACCAAACGCGGGGCGATCCTCGAAGTGCTCGGTGATGCCGAGGGGGTGGTCGCGTATCGTCTCGCCGATGTCGACCACCTCGATCGCCGAGTTCATTTCGATCAGTGGCAGCTGCCGGTCAGCACCGCTGCAATGGTGGGCGGCGAGTGGTGGACCCTGGCCAGGCCGGTTGCTCTCGAAGCTCGTGACGACTTCCACGCCACGGATTTCAAGTGGGGCGACCTCATCGACGCGTCGATCGGCGACATCGATCTGGATGGGCGGGATGAGGTTGTGGCGGCCTTCAGACGTCCGTTCGAAGACAACCCGGTCAATGCGCTCTTCCCCGAGAAGCCTTGGAAGGATGCCATGGGCAGAAGTGCCCACGTCGGCGTCTTCTCGACCCCGGGACTCAGACCCGAGTGGATTGCGGGAACGCTGTTCGAACCTGTCGACCGAGTCGTCGCGTGTGATGGGAGCTTGGCTGTCGGCTATGTCTCCGACGATGGCACGCCTGCGTTTGGCGGGTGGCGATGGCAAGGATTCGGGTTCATCGTTGCGCCGACATTGACGTGGAACGCCGTCGTCGGGTGTGCAGACGTAGACGGCGATGGAATGACCGACCCGATTGTGGAGCAATCATGAAACGACACATGCTGTTCACACTGGCCGTCTCTCTGTTGATCACCGCTGGGTGCACAACCTCCGACGACACAGCACCCACCTCGACCGAGACGTCTTCGACGACGTCACTCGTCACCACAACCGCGGTCGGCACCACAGTCACGACTTCGACCACAACTACCGAGCCGACGACCACCACGACCACCCTTCCCGTGGTGACGGCGGCACAGCAACCGCGGGAGATCGAAGCGTTCGCCTCCCTCACGCTGTCGCCGATTGCCGACTCGGGAACCTACCCGGGGCCGTCGTGGCCCACGAGTCTCGACGAGGTCGTGGTCTCGCCTCAAGCCGCCTGGCCGCTCCAGGACGAGACGGTCGCAAGGATGCTGATCGAGAACGGGTTCATCGTCGTTCCTACCGACTACAGGCTGTTCCAGGACGTGTACGCACAGGCACCATACGACAACCACGCGGTGTTCGTCACGGCCGACGTCGCGTACCACTACCTGCATCTCGCATTCTCAAAGGTCTTGCGGGACACGGAGGAAGACATGTTGCTCCCTGTTCTGGAAGACCTCGTGATGGAGTCACTCGCGAACGCACGGGCACAGGAGGATGCGTACGCGGGCACCCCGCTCGCAGACATGGCGTCGCGGGTGACCCAGCTGTTCGAGGCGGCCGGGCTCGAGCTGAATCTGGACGTGGGGCAGGTCGGCCAGCTTGCCAGAGCGGAGGTCGATCTGGCCGACGAGGCCGTCCGGCTGGTGACATCCCCGATCAGCGGGTTCACGGAGTGCAACCCTGGCGTGTCCCCGCGAGGCTGCGTCGACTACAGCCTCTTCAAGCCCCGGGGCCACTACACGAGAAGTGAGGCCCTCGAGCAATACTTCGTGGCCATGTCCATTCTCGGCCAGGAAGGAGCGTCGTTCGTCGCGTCCGACACGAATGGAACAGTTGTTGTCGACGACCCTTCGATGCAGTTCGCACTCCTCCTGTCGAGGGCAATGGATCTTCCCGAGATCGAACGCAACTGGAAACTCATCTACGAGCCGACGGCGTTCATGGTCGGACTCGCCGACGACTACACACCGTATGAAGTAGCTGCCGTGGACAGTGGCGGTGATCTCACCGACCCCGCCTACCTTCAGCAGGTTGGCGATGCGCTGCTCACCTCTCGATCGGTCGGCATCAACCCCGAAGCGGCATCCGTTCGGATCATGGGAGCCCGGTTCGTCATCGATTCGTACATCCTCGACCAACTCGCCTGGCCGAACGTCGGTCAGGAACCCCCCGAGAAGCGGCGCGTGTACGTGTCGCCGCTCGATGTTGCCTCCGCCATGGGATCCGACTTCGCTCTCGATGTCCAGCTGGCCGCCGGCGAGGACCAGTACCTGCACTACGACGAGCAGATGGGCGCGATGCGCACGATGGTCGATGACCGTACCGATGACCAATGGGCTGCGACCGTGTACGACGCATGGCTCGCGGCACTGGAACCGGTGTGGCGCAGCCACGGAACCGCCTATCCACCGTTCATGCAGTCCGATGCATGGACGGCGAAGTCCCTGGCAACAGGGCTCGGCTCCTACGCCGAGCTGAAACACGACACCATCCTGTATGCCAAGCAGGCCTTCGCAGCTGAGGGCGGGGGAGACTGGCTCGAACTCGAACCACGCCATTGGGTCGAGCCGGAGCCTGCAGCCTTCGAGCGCGTCTCAGAGGTCGCGGGCCTCCTTCAGCGAGGATTGGACGACAGAGGCCTGCTGAACGATGACGATGGCGCGCTGCTGTCCAATGTCCGGGCGTTCGCCGACCGGCTCGGCAGGCTCGCCGGGGACGAACTCGCCGGCAGGACGATCTCGGAAGAGGACAACACGTGGCTCGGGGAGGTGGGAAGCGTGCTCGAAGGTCTCTGGTACGCCTCGTCCGACGTCAATCCTGATACGGGAGCGGTGGCATCGGGTGACTCCAGCGACGCGCTCATCGCCGATATCGCACGGAGCACCCACGAGTACCTCGAGATCGGAACAGGGGCCATCAACACACTCGTCGTCCTCGTTCCCAACGACGACGGCGTGTTCCAAGCCGCCGTTGGCGGAGTGTACTCGTACTACGAGTTCTGGCGGAACGACACCGACGGTCGTCTGACCGACGAGGAGTGGTGGGAGATGCTCGACAACCAGCAGGCTCCCGATCGTCTGACGCCGATGGTCCTTCCAGCGCCCGACGGAGGAACCCGGCTGCGGCCGGCATGGCAGAGCGAGTTCCTGGCTCCGTGAGCCAGTACCCTTGCCGGCGATGTTCACCTGTCAACGCTGCGGCGCGTCCTTCACGCTTCCCGAGGGGGTGCTCGACCGCTACCCAGGCTGGACCCCGAAACTCTGCTCCAGCTGCATGAACGAAACAGCGGCGACGCCGGGTCCATCGGCAAACGGCGAGGACCCCGATTCCGGGGTGTTTACGGACGGGGGAGCGTCACCGAACCCCGGGCCGGGTGGCTGGGGAGCGGTCTATGTCCTGGAGGGCGAGATCGTTGCCGAAGCACATGGCCACGAGCCGCACACAACGAACAACAGAATGGAGCTGACCGCGTTGCGTGCTGCGCTCGACCTGGTGCCGGAAGGAGTATCCGCCGTCGTCTACTCGGACTCCAACCTCGCCGTGCGCACCATCAACGAGTGGGCGGCCGGCTGGGAGAAACGCGGCTGGAGGCGCAAGACCGGTGAGGTCGAGAACCTCGACCTCGTCCGTGCCGTGTACGAGAACTGGCGCCCCGAGTTGAAGCTCAGGTGGATCAAGGGCCACGCGGGGTATCGGTGGAACGAGTATGCCGACCGGCTGGCCAACCGCTGGCGCGAGTCGTAGGGCTCCGATCAGCAACGTTTGGCGCGTTCAGGGTGGCCAGGTGACTCCGCTTGCTGCGTCCCCGTCCTTGACGCACCGCTGCGGGTGCGCCTGCGTCCTGTGTCCTTGCCATCGGCGAGACTCGCCGTGACCATCACCAACGCCTCCGGACAGAGCGCTTACTCACCCGGGTACGTCAACCCGACTTCGGCTCTGATCCGGTCGAGCACATCCATCACGGCGAGGGTGTCGTCGAGGGGCATCTTCGGGCTCTCGGTGAGCCTTGCGTCAAGGCACCTGTGTACTTCTTCGACCTCGAATCTGTATTCGGATCCTGTTGGGGCCATGTCGATCGTCTCAACGAGTGTCGTTCCACGCTCGATCGTGATCTTCGGTGAGTGATGGAAGGGGGCATGCAGCCGTATCCGACCGCCGGGTCCGGAGATGACGGCTTCGCTGCTCGTGTCGGTGATGAACGAGGTACTGAGTGTCGAGAAGCCGCCACCTTCGTGACGGAGCACGATCCCGGCCTGAAGATCCACGCCCCTCTCCGAACGCTGGACATCGGCGGTGACGGTCTCGACCGGTCCCAGAACCAGCGATGCAAGCGTCACGACGTAGACGCCGAGGTCGAGGATCGTTCCGCCACCGAGCGTGGGGTCGAAGAGTCGATCGCTCGGGTGGGGACTTGCCGGGAAACCGAAGTCTGCCTGGACCGAGTGGACCTGCCCTACTCGACTCTCCGAGATCAAGTCCAACAGCCGGTCGGTCGCCGGCTGGAAGCGCATCCACATCGCTTCCATCAAGAACACGCCCCGATCCCGTGCCGCCGAGACCATTTCCCTCGCCTGCCCGGCGTTGAGGGCAAACGGCTTCTCGCACATCACCGGGACGCTTTTCGCGATCACTTCGAGCGCATGACGGTGGTGGAGATCGTTGGTGGATGCGATGTAGACGACGTCCAGATCAGGATCTGATGCGACTGCCTCGTGGCTGTCGTATCTTCGAGGGATCCTATGGAGATCACCAAACGACTCGGCTCGCTCGCGGGACGACGATCCGATGGCGACCACCTCGCCGCCGGCTTCCCTGATCGCCTCGACCAGTGCCACGGAGATTCTGCCTGTGCCGATGATGCCCCAATGCGCCATATCCGACACGATAGCCCCCGGGGTACAGTGGTCCTGTGGAGCCCCGCCCTTACGTTCCTGTGACGATCCCACTCCTGGGAGACGCCCGACTCAAGAATTGGGCGAAGGTCGTCGAGCATGTCGACGAGTCGAAGGCTTCAGGTTGGGCCTACGAGGGTGCGTTCATCGCGACCGGCGGCGTGCAGGACGTCCCGATCGGTTCGGTCATCCTGCTGTACGGCGAGAAGGGCTCAAGAGGCAACCCGCAGTCTCTTGCCGAGGTGCTGGTTGCCAACTCCGATGGAACCCTTTCTCGGCACGCCACCGCTTCGGGTCAAGCCTGGGCACGAACGCTTCGCGATGAGATCGCGGACCTTGTTGGCCGCGATGACCCACCGGAGATGCTCCAATGGGACCCTGCGCTCATGCGCTATGAAGATGAAGCGCTGCGGTCGGAGCTCCGGCGTCGTGGATTGGAGGGAACATGAAGAGACTGCTGAAAGCGATGTTTTGGTTCATTGCGACCAACGTGGCATTGAAGGCCGCGGCCGTCATCGCCACCAACTTGATTGGTGAAGAGACCTCGGAGGACTCCGACGAGTTCCGACTCGTTGCGCTCATGGACGGGCGGACCTACGAGAGCGTTGCCGAGAAGCTGCGGACCGGGACCATCATTGCCGTCGCAGGCGGTGTGGACATCGACCTGCGGCAGGCTCTGCTCGACCCTGAGGGAGCGAGCCTGGACGTGACGATTGTCGCAGGTGGTGTGAGGGTGCTCGCATGCAAGAGCTGGCGCGTGGAAGTGGAGAAGTCCACCGCTGGGGCTGCCGTTCAGATCGAGACACCTGACCCCGACTCGCTACCGGACGGAGCGCCGATTCTGCACGTGAAGGCGACGACGATTGCCGGGGGTCTCGTGATTGCCAACGCAGAGTCCGAATCACACGTGGTCCGGCAGAGCTAGCCGTGTGCCTGGCGGGACCGCTGGTCAGGGTGTCAAGATCGGGAGCCCATCCTGCTTCCACGCGCGGTAGCCGCCCTCGACGTCGCCGGTGTCGGCGAACCCGAGGTCGCGGAGCGTCGCAGCGGCGAGGCTCGACGAGTAGCCATCATTGCACATGAGGATCAGCGCGCGCTCCGTGTCGGCGACTCGCGTGTCCTTCCATGGTGAGTCCGGATCGACCCGCCATTCAAGGACCGTTCTCGGAATGCGGATGGCGCCATCGACGGTTCCCTCTCGCGATCGGTCCTCTTCGCAGCGGAGATCGATGAGCACGGCACCTCGTTTGAGGGCTTCCGCTGCCGCCACGGGCCGGTAGCGCACGATGCGGGCTCGGGCAGCCAAAAGGAGATCGTTGATTGAGGTTCGTGACATGACGAGTCATCCTAGGTCGAGCACACTGTGAGGAGATGATGCACGGAGTACGTATTCCCGCGGCGGGTGAAGCAGAGGATCTTGTGTGGGTCGAGATGCCAGACCCGGCGCCGGGGGAAGGTCAGATCAGAGTCAGGATTGCCGCGGCAGGCGTCAACTTCATCGATGTGTATCAGCGCAGTGGTGTGTATCCGGTGACGTACCCATTCACTCTGGGGCTCGAAGGTGCCGGCGTCGTTGACCAGGTCGGCCCTGGGGTGGGTCGATGGAAGGTGGGGGACCGGGTTGCCTGGTTCAACGCCCCCGCGTCTTATGCGGAGTTGGTGATCGTCGAAGCCGACAAGGCCGTTCTGGTACCTGATGGCATCGACCTGGATACGGCAGCCGCCGTCATGTTGCAGGGCGTCACGGCCGAGTACCTGGTGCGGGATCTCTTTCGCCTGGGACCCGATCACACCTGTCTCATCCACGCTGCGGCAGGAGGTGTCGGCAGGCTCCTCGTTCAACTGGCAGTCGACGCTGGGGCGAAGGTGTTTGCGACGGCGGGCACGACGGAAAAGCAGGAGATGGCCCGTAGTCTGGGCGCTGAGGGAGTTGCCGGCTACGCCGACTTCGTCGAAGTGATCCAGGAGGTGGCGGGGCCGAGACCCATCGACGTCGTGTACGACGGCGTCGGCCGGGTGACGTTCCCGGATGATCTGCGAGTGATGCGCAGATTCGGCACCATCGCGCTGTTCGGTCAGGCATCGGGAGCGGTGCCACCTGTCGACCTTCAGGAACTCAACCGGAACGGATCCTTGTTCGTGACCCGTCCAAGCATCTTCCACTACGCCGCCGCACGCCACGACCTCGAGCGGTATTCGAGGGAACTCTTCGAGATGATTCAGGCCGGGAGGCTCAACGTGCTCGTCGGGGGCCGGTACGGAATGGACGAGACGGGCGAAGCGCATCGTGTCCTGGAGGCACGAGAGTCGGTCGGCAAGCTGATCCTCACGCCTCCAGAGGCGTAGATTCGAGGTATGCAGGCAGTCTCGACGAAATACTGGCATCTCCTCGATGACGGCAGGGTCCAATGCGACCTGTGTCCACGGGAGTGCAAGTTGCGGGAGGGGCAGCGTGGCCTGTGTTTCATCCGTGCAAGGCAGAACGATGAGATCGTGCTCACCTCCTACGGGTGGTCGACCGGCGTGTGGGCCGACCCCATAGAAAAGAAGCCGCTAAATCACTTCCTGCCGGGCACCTCGGTGCTGTCGTTTGGAACCGCAGGCTGCAACCTCGCGTGCAGGTACTGTCAGAACTGGGACATCTCGAAGGCACGAACCGATGACATCCTCGGGCATGAGGCCTCTCCGGAGAAGGTGCCGCGGGCAGCGATCTCCAGAGGATGCAGAAGCGTTGCGTTCACCTACAACGATCCGGTGGTGTTCCACGAGTACGCCGTCGACACCGCCCACGCTGCTCGGGCGGCCGGGTTGAAGACGGTTGCGGTGACCGCCGGCTACGTCAACCCCGAACCGCGTGCCGAGTTCTACGAAGCGATGGACGCCGCCAACATCGATCTCAAGTCGTTCAACGACGAGTTCTACCATCGCTTTTGTGCCGGCAGTATCGAACCGGTCCTCGACACGCTCCGTTACGTGCACGATGAAACCGACGTGTGGCTGGAGATCACGACCCTCCTCATTCCTGGTCTGAACGACTCCGATGAGGAGATCGACGGGATGACCACATGGGTCATCGACCATCTCGGTCCCGACGTGCCGCACCACTTCACTGCATTCCACCCGTCGTACAGGATGCGAGACGTGCCCAAAACGACCATGGCGTCTCTGCTTCGGGCACGCGAGATCGCGATCCGCAACGGCCTTCACTACGTGTACACCGGCAACATCCCCGACGAGCGAACACAGAGCACGTGGTGTCCGATGTGCGGCTCCAAGGTGATCGGCAGATCCGGCTACCGGATCACCGCGTGGCGGATCACCGAGGGACGATGTGAGGAGTGTGGCGGCACGATCCCGGGCGTCTTCGAGGACTGAACGCGTACCGGGTACGCTCCGTTGCATGATCGAGTTCCTCGGGTACGTGGCGTCGGCGCTGGTGGTTGTGTCGCTTGCGATGACATCGGTCGTTCGGCTGCGGATCATCAGCTTGATCGGTGCGATCCTGTTCGCCACCTACGGGTTTCTGATCGACGCGATTCCGATCGCCATCGTGAACGTCATCATCGTGATTCTCAACGCGTTCTTTCTGTGGAAGGCGTTCACCGACAAGGAGTACTTCACCCTGCTCGAGGTGAGCCCGGAGTCGAAGTACGTGGCCGGGCTCGTCGACTTCTATCGGGAGGACATCGCCCGCTTCATTCCCTCGTTCGAGCTACAACCTGCCCCCGATCAGCTCGCCGTCCTCACGTTGAGGGATATGGTTCCGGTAGGTCTCTTCATCGGGGCGCCGGAGGACGAACGGACCTTGCGCGTGCTTCTCGACTACGTGACGCCCGCTCATCGGGATCTGAAAGCTGCCCGATTCCTCTTCGGACGCAGCCAGCATCTCTTTGCCGATCGTGGCTACCGACGCTTCGTCAGCGCCGGTGGGAGTCCCGCCCACAACACGTACCTCAAACGCATCGGATTCAAGAAGATCGACGATTACTACGTGAAGAAACTGTGACCGGTCGCCCTACTCCGCGGCGACGGTCATGAGTCTCGAGAAGAGGTCCCGTATCTCATCACCGTCGAACTCGAGTGCCGAGTCTCCGACTGTCAACTCGAATGTGGCGATGTCGGGCGTACCGGCCGCTGCAAGGTACCCGAACAGCTCCACACCTGTCTCCTCGCGAATTTGAGTCTCGGCTGCACGCAACCGCTCCGAGTCGCCGTGCATGTAGACGTGCATCATGTTGGTGTGTGGGGGGTCCGGTCTCACCGAGATGCCATCGACGGATGTGATCGCCGCGGCGATTTCGACTGCCTTGTCATGGAACGCGTCCATCTTGGGCAGGTAGCGGTCCAGTCCAAGTTGCGCGGACCCGGCGAACGGATACATGTGGACGAGGTTTCCTCCATGTCGTCGTTGCCAGACCCGAGCCTCGTCGATGACGTCCTGGGGCCCTGCCAGTGCAGCGCCGGCGATCCCACCGAGGATCTTGTAGAACGACACGTACACCGTGTCGAACAGGCCCGCTATCTCGGCGTACTCCTTGACGTAGAAGGGCTTTGTTTCCCATAAGCGAGCCCCGTCCAGATGAAGCTTGATCGATCGATTTCGAGCCCATGTGGTCATCTCGAGAAGATCGTCCCATGTCGGCAGGTAGCCGCCGATTTCCCGCTGGGGGAGTTCGAAGAGGATTGCTGCGACGGGCTCGCGAAGCGCATCCAGGTCCTCGATCGTGAAGAGGCGCTCGCGGCTGCCGAGCAGAGAAGACGACAGGCCGTGCAACTCACGGTAGGCGCCCTGCTCGTGGAGTTCGAGGTGGCACGTCGGGTGGAACGCGACTCGATGAGTCCCGGCGCGGTCACTCCAGATTCGCAGAGCGATCTGCTGGGCCATCGTTCCGCTCGGCATGAGCACGGACGCCTCCATGCCGAGGAGGTTCGCGATCCGACGTTCGAGGTCCTCGACGACCTCCCCGACGCCGTAGTGGTCCGGGTCGCCGTCGACTTCCTCGGCGAGGTCCGCGAGCACCTCGCGGATCGTCTGTCGCGGATGGAAACCGAGACGGCGAGGGGGCTGGGGAACGGTGGCGGGCATGCCAGCGATGCTAGTTGCCACCAGAACCCGACCCGACGCTACAGGTCGATCACGATCGGCTCGTGGCCGGTCGACTCGAGGAAGCTCAGGAAGTCACGAGGCGTGATTGCCGTGGTCATCGCGTTGTCCAGCGGATGGAAGTTGAGCGGACTCTCTTCGAGCAGCCCGCGGTCGATGACTACGCGGACGGCTCCCTCCTCGTCATTGATGACGGCGAGCGGTGTGACGGCGCCCGGGATGACGCCGAGCGCATCCATGAGGCGTCGAGGGCTGCCGAAGGAGAATCTGTCCGAACCGAGACGGGCAGCCAGCTCCTTGAGATCGATCCCGCGGTCCTCCCGGGCAACGATGAGCCACATGGACCCCTTCTTCGTGCGCAGAAACAAGTTCTTCGAGTGGCCCCCGGGGATGTCGCCGCGGATCCGGCGTGCCTCGTCGACCGTGAACACGGCGTCGTGGGTGAAGGTTTGGGTCTCGATACCGAGCGTATCGAGCAACTCGAAGAGATCAGCCGGTCCGTTCACGGGGCCATGGTACGGATTCCGCCACGCGACGTTGTGTCAGGTATAGGCTGGCTCCATGAAGCGCCCAAAGCTCAGCAGCGGTGAAGAAGTCGTCAAGGCGTTCCGGCCCCACTGGAAGCAACTCATCTGGCCAGGGTTCGCATCGGTGGTCGCGATTGCAGCCATCGTTGTCTTGTTCGTATTCGCCGAAGGAACCTGGATGTGGGTGGGGATCGCTGCAACCATCGCGATCTGGCTGTTCCTCGCGATTCCACCGCTCATCGATTGGCTGTACACGCACTACGTCATCACCAACGAACGCGTCATCGTCCGCCGTGGCATGATCGCCCGTCACGGCTTGGAGATCCCGCTGGAGGTGATCAACGACGTCACGTTCCACCAGTCGATCATCGAGCGAGTCGTAGGTTCCGGTGACCTGATCATCGAGTCGGCGGGGGAGCGGGGGCAGAGCCACTTCAGTGACATACCCGACCCGGATGAGATACAGGCCGACATCTACAGGCTCCGTGAAACCCGCATGGTGGCACTCCAGGGCGCCCCCGGACAGAGCGCGGCAGAACAGATCGAAACGCTCGCCCGGCTGCATGACCAGGGGGTGCTCTCCGACGAGGAGTTCGCCGAGAAGAAGACGAAGCTCCTCGGCCAGATTTGATCCGACTCGGCGTCGATCAAACACACTGATACCGTCACGTCCGGAGGTGTGATGGATCGAAACCGAGTTGTCCCGATCGTCTTGATCGTCCTGGCAATTGCAGCGGTCACTCTCATCGTCATCGCCGTCTACGTGATCGCCAGTTCTTAGGAGTGTCCATGCAGGAACTCGTGAGCGCCTACTTGCCTCTCGCGTCGTCTCTGATCTCGTTCGTCTTCGCCTTCATGGTGCTGAAGAAGTGGGCGGACAGGAGACAGCCGTTCCTCCTGTTGTGGGGACTCGGATTCATCATGTACGGGATCGGTGGAGCGATGGAGGCCATCTACGGTTTCTCCGGCTGGAACTCGCTCGTCTTCCGCCTGTGGTATCTCTTCGGGGCGATTCTGGTCGCGGCGTGGCTCGGTCAGGGGACCGTCTATCTGCTCGTGCGGCGCAAGATCGGGAATGTACGGCTCGCCCACATTCTGATGGCGATCCTCGCCGTGGGTTCCCTGTACGCGCTGTTCAAGGTGGCGGGGGCGCGGCTGGATCCTCAGCTGCTCGAGTCGGACCAGCTGCAGGGCGTTGCGATCGTCAGCTCGGGGGTACGCGTACTCACGCCGTTCTTCAACATCTACGGAACCGTCATGCTGGCCGGCGGTGCCATCTACTCCGCCTACTACTTCTGGAAGACTCGATCGGCCGCCAACCGGATGATCGGAAACATCTTGATCGCCGCCGGTGCGATGATGCCGGGGTTCGGTGGAGCGCTTCAGCGGCTTGGCATCCCGAGCGTCCTGTACATCGGCGAGTTTCTCGGCGTTGTCGTGATGTTCATCGGCTACCTCTACACGTCCCGCCCACAGCGGATGGTGTAGCCAGGGCGCCTGACCATCACCAACGTTGCAGCGCTAGTCGTCACCAAACGGGCCGTCGGTGTTTTCCCGCAGGAAACGTTCGACCTCCCGAGCGATCTCTTCTCCGGTTGGCACCCGCTGCTGTTCAGCCACCATCTCTTCGAGACGCTGCACGTATGTGACCGCTTCAGGCTTGCTCGCCACTGTGTCGTCGAGCTCTCTGCGCTGTTCCATGGCTGCGTCGACGAGGCTTCCCAACGGCAGGTCGATCCCGAGGTGCTTCGCCGACCGCTCGATCAGCGCCAACGCACCGGCGTGATAGGGACCCGCCACGTAGTGAGGTATCTGTGCCCAGAACCCAACAGCGGGGATCCCCTTGGCGGTTACCGCTTGCTCGACGATGTTCACCGCCGCTCCCGGCACCTTGAGAACCCCTTGGGGAAGCTGTTCTTCATCGGGAATCAGATCGCGTCGCGATGCCGTGGTGAGAATTCGTACCGGCCGGGTATGGGGCACCGCTGCCGGTACACCACCGAGCGACACCATCTCGACTACTCCTAGCGATTGGGCGAGTTCGGCGATGGTGGTGCTCAGCTCCCTCCACCGGAAGTCCGGCTCGCTCCCCGACAAGACCAGCAGGTCTCGTCCTCGCCGAACGCGACGCATCGTGATCTCCGGCCATCCGACGACGCTCATCAGACCTTCGACGAACTCGATGTCCGGTCTCGATGATCGATAGTCGAACAGCACGTCACCGTCGAAGGTTGCGGCGACCTCGCCGTCACGCCCAATCGACTCGGCAGCCTCGGTCCCAACCGATCCTGCGTTGACCCAACCGTCGAACGCTACGACCAGCGCGGGAGCGACCAGATCGGGAAGCTCGTTCGTCAACTCGTACAGTGCCATGCCGTTCAGGGTAGTTCCGAGCGGCGGGTGTGCCGGCAGAGCGGCGGCTCGTACACTCGTCCCCGACAAGGAGGATCCATGGCAGCTACCTCGACGATGCTCGCACTCGGAACCGAAGCCCCGGACTTCCGTCTGATCGACGTGAGGACCGGTCGCGTCGTGGCTCGGGACGACTTCGCCAGTCGGTCGGCACTGGTCGTGATGTTCATCTGCAACCACTGCCCGTACGTGAAGCACGTACAGGACGGGTTGGCCGCGTTCGGTCGCGACTATGCCGACAGCGACGTTGCGATCGTTGCGATCGCCCCGAACGACGTCGGGAGTCATCCAGAGGACGCTCCCGAGGAACTCGCGGCGCAGGCAGGCAAGGTCGGCATCGGATTCCCATATCTGTACGACGAATCTCAGGCCGTCGCAACGGCCTACTCCGCGATGTGCACGCCGGACTTCTTCCTCTTCGGTCCCGACCGCAAGCTCATGTACCGGGGGCGATTCGATGCGAGCCGCCCCAACAGTGGAGTTCCCGTCACCGGACGTGACCTTCGCGACGCCCTTGACGCAGTGCTGGCCGGGCGGCCGGTCAGCGACGAGCAGTGGCCGTCAATGGGCTGTTCGATCAAGTGGAAGCCGGGCAACGTGCCGGACTACGCGCGCTGACCCGGGAACCTCTGCGCCTACGACGGACGTCTCAGGAGTGTCCGAGAGAGGAGTGGAGCATGAAGCGTGGAATGGCAGTCGTAGTCTTCGCCATCCTGTTGGTCGGGTGCTCGGGAACCGGGGCCACGACCGAGTCGTTCAAAGACGTCGGCGGTGCGCTGGCAACACCCGTCGCGACGGAGACCGCCGGTGAGACACGGGCTGCGTTTCAGGACACCAACTCCGTTGCTTCCGCCATGGAAGATACAACCCGGAAGGTGATCGAAACCGCGTCGATCCAGATGGAAGTCGCCGACCCGGCAGCGACCGCCGGAACTATCAGGGCACTCGCCATCCAATTCGGCGGATATGTCTCGGATGAGCAAACCTACCGGCAGACGACCGACGGTCCCACATACTCCTCACTCCAGATTCGGGTCCCCACGGATCGTCTGGCCGACTTCCTCGACGCCGTCCAGGGCGACGCACTCGAGGTCCTGTCGTTGACCACGTCGTCGGTCGACATCTCCGAGCAGTACTCCGATCTGGAAGCGCAACTGGAGAACCTCACCGCATACGAGGATGAGCTTCGGCTCCTGCTGAGCGACGTGAGGGACCGACCAGGCGCCACACCCGATGATCTCCTCGCCGTGTACGAATCCATCCGCCAGGTTCGAGGCGAGATCGAACAACTCCAAGGCCGTCAGCAGCTCTGGGACTCACAGGTCGCGCTTGCGACCGTATCGGTGACCCTGACACCGTCCGAGACGGTTGAACCGATCGTCGAAGAGGGCTGGAACGCCGGTTCCATCTTCCGTGCTGCGCTCAGGGGGCTGGTCTCCGGGCTCCAGTGGCTCGCTTCGGTCGTCATCTGGTTCGTGATCTTCGTCCTCCCGATTCTCGTGCTGATCCTCATCCCGGTTGGGTTCGTGATCTGGTTCGTTCGCAGGAGACGGCGACAAGCTGCTCAGCACGACTAGCGTGCCCGGGTGGCATGGCTCGGTGCACTCCTTTCGGCGGGTCTGTTGTGGCTCGCGTTTCCGCCAGTCGGATGGGGAGCGATGGTGTTCATCGCTCCCGTACCGCTCCTGTGGGGCCTCCGAAGGACGCGCCGTGGCGCCGTGGCCGTTCTCGCGACCTACGCCTTCGGGCTTGCGTTTTTCGTATTGCTGATTTGGTGGGTCGCGATATCGACTCGGGTCGGGGCAGCGTTCCTGTTTCCGTTCATGCCGCTGTATCTCGTTCCGGTCGGGTATGTTGCCTGGCGATTTCGCGGGTCGAGCTACTGGTGGCTGTTGACCGTGGGTGCGTGGACCACCTCCGAATGGGTGAGAGCCCACTGGCCGTTTGGCGGGTTTCCTTGGGGTTCCCTCGGCACGGCGGTCGGTGATGTGCGTGGGCTGCGGATCGCTGCGCAGTGGGTGGGTGAGACCGGGCTGTCGGTACTCGCCATTGCTGTTGCAGCGGGGATCGTGTTGCTCATCGACAAGCGAGAGGTTCGGTGGGCGATAGGGACGGTCACGGTAGGTGTGGTACTCATGATTGCGGGGCTTCTCTGGCCGCCGCACACTGACGGAACGGCGGTCCGGGTCGCGGTCATCCAAGGGTCCAGCCCCTGTCCTGGGCAGTACTGCGACAGCGAGAACCAGCGGATCTTCGAGTCACACCTGTCACTCACACGCACCCTCGAACCGGGAAGTGTCGATCTCGTCATCTGGCCGGAAAGCTCCGCAATGTACGACGCCGACACGATCACCAACCTCGCCAACGGTGTGTTGGTCGGCGAAGAAGCGGTGCGTCTCCATGCCTACATCCTTGTCGGTTCTTCGCGCCTCGCCGGAGTCGACGGGTTCGTGAATGCCAACGTGCTCTATGGACCCGACGGCATGTTGATCGGAGAGTACGAGAAGACACAGGGCGTTCCGTTTGGGGAGTACATCCCATTCCGTTCGTTGATCGGCTGGATCAAGGAGACACGCCGGGTAGGACTCGACATCGTGCCCGGTTCCGGGCCGGTCGTGTGGGAACTCCCACAGGGACAGTTCTCGTCGGTGATCTGCTACGAAGCGGCCTTCCCGCGTCACGTACGAGCAGCAGTGCTCGATGGGGCCAAGTTCGTTCTCGTCACAACGAATGAATCCGGGTACGGACGCTCCGCCGCCACACTTCAGTTCAGTGAGATGACCCGTATGCGAGCCGCCGAGAACGGCATCGACATGGTGCATGCGTCACTCACCGGCTCGAGTGCCATGATCTCGGCCGACGGGACCATTACGGAGCGAACGCCGATCATGTCGACCGCCATCCTGCAAGGCGAGGTGGGCTTCAGAACACTCGGTCCGACGTTCTACACCCGGGTAGGGGACTGGGTGCAGTACCTGACGATCGTCCTATTCCTCGTGGCACTCGTCGTCAGGAGGCGTCGAGAAGGCCCTGCACGATCGCCGGCACGGTCGTCGCGGCCGGACCATCGACCCTGACCGTCGCCAGCCGATCCTGATCCGTCGGCCCGAGGTTCGCGATTACCAGCGGCTTGCCGCGAAACACCGGCCCGAGCACGAACTCGACGGCTGGGTACACGGACAATGTGCTGCCGACCGCAAGGACCGCATCGGCCGCGTCGGACATCTGTTGGGCGCGAGCGATTGCAGCCCCTGGAAGTAGCTCACCGAACAGGACGGTCGTCGACTTGAGAATGCCTCCGCACTCTGTGCAGTGCGGGTCATCGTCCCCTGACGAGATGCGTTCCATGATGTCTTCTGCAGGCCACGTGCGGCCGCAGGAGACGCACCGCACCCTCGAGAGGTCACCGTGCAGTTCGGCCACGGCTTCGTCAGGCATCCCGGCTTTGAGATGCAGCCCATCGATGTTCTGTGTGACGCATCCGACCGATGAACCTCGGTTCCACAGATCGACGAGTGCACGGTGGGCAGGGTTCGGCTCGAGATCGGAGATGCTGAGATCTCCGGAGAGGTGGATTCGCCACACCTCGCGCCTGGCGTCGGGGTCGGTGAGGTACCTGCCGATCTCGAACAGGGAGGGATCGACTCGAGACCACAGGCCCTCCGGGCCCCGGAAGTCAGGTATCCCCGACTCGACCGAGATTCCCGCCCCGGTGAACACCATGATGCGGTGCGCCCCGGCCAGGGCGTCCACTGCGTGGCCGATTCCTGGGTTCATACACGGAAGATAGCCCGGTTCGGGGCACACGCTCGAACCGCGATCGGTGGTGCACCATCGTAAGAGGTTTGCCGCGTTCAGGACGACCGGGTCGCTAGCCTCTCTCGGCAGATGGCGACCGACTGGGTGCACCGAAGCAGGCTTTCCACACGTCACAAGATTCTGTGGGCAGTGGGCACGTTCGGTGTTTCCCTTTCATACGAGGCGTTCATCGGATGGGCGCAGTTCTTCTATCTGGACGTCCTGCACCTCGCTCCGCTTGCGATGACCGTGGGTTGGGTGGTCTACACGGTCTGGAACATGGTCAACGACCCTCTCGCCGGTCAGCTTTCGGATCGGACCTCGACCCGTTGGGGGAGGCGGATTCCTTGGATCGTCGCACTTGCCTTGCCGCTCGGTGCGAGCTTCGCTGCGATCTGGATGGCTCCGAGTGGGCTCGGCACGGGCACAGGGGGTGGATTGTGGTGGTACTTCCTGATCACCATTTGCGTGTTCGACGCGGTGTTCTCGGCGATCACCATCAACTACGTCGCGTTGTTCCCGGCCATGTACCCGGAGCAAGGCCCTCGAGCGACCGTCGCCGGGTGGCGGCAGGCATTCGCGATTCTCGGAGTGATCGTTGGTGTCACGTTTGCCAAGAGCGTTGCCGACGCAATCGGGTGGGCGATGATGGGTGTCGTGTTCGGCGCGCTGGCCAGTGCGGCGTTCCTCGTGTCGCTCGGTGGAAGCTTCGAGCCGCGCCACACCTCTGAAGCATCGGAACTGCCGTTTGGTGAAGCGATCCGGCGCACGCTTGCGGGTGTGACCTTCCGTTGGTTTCTCGTCATGTCGACGGCAATCGAGTTCGTGCTGGTCGTGCTTCCTGCCGTCATCCCGCTGTTCGCCAAGTATGCATTCGGAGAAACAGACGGGCTGCGGCAGGGACTGATCAGCGGGGTCGCGTTCGTGGTCGCCATCCCATCGTTCATGCTGTGGACGTGGGCTGCGAAGAAGTGGGACACGAGGTCGTCGATCATCGCGGCACTGTGCGTCTTTGGAGTGCTGCTGCTTCCGCTTGGTGTTGTTGCCACGTACTCGCAGGCGCTCCTGGCCGCCGCAGGGCTCGGCATCGGCCTTGCCGGCCTCCTGATGCTGCGAGAGGTGATGCTCGCTGACGTGATCGACGAGGATGCCGCCATGCATGGGGTCAGGCGGGAAGGCATGTTCTTTGGGATGCACGGGTTCGTCATCAGGGCCGCGTTCGCGTTCCAAGGCACCTTGATCGGTGGAATGCTCGCCATCACCGGATACGACTCATTGCTGGTGACGCAACCTGCATCCGTGGAGACCGGCCTGAGAGTCCTCATCTCGGGTGTTCCGATGATCGGTGTGCTGATAGCTGTGTTCGCAGCCTTCAAGTATCCGCTGTTCGGAGAGCGCCTCTCCGAGGTGAAGAGAGCGACACCCTGATGGACGTTGTCGTACTCGCCGGCGGTGTTCCTCGGCCAGGGGACACGCTTTACCCGCACAGCCTTGGACGGCCCAAGGCAAGCCTCGAGGTGCGCGGCCGGGCGATCGGCCAGCGTGTCGTGGACGCACTCACCGAGGCATCGGCGGTCGATCGGATCGTCGTTGTCGGGGATGTAGCGGTCACGTCACCGAAGCTCGCTGCAACCGTACCGGCACGCGGAGGACTGGTCGACAATCTCCTGGCCGGCATCGAAGCCGTTCGCGGTATCGATGCGTCTGCCGACGTTCTGGCGGCATGCACCTCGGACATTCCGCTGCTCACGAGTGCCATGGTCGATTGGTTCATCGGATCGACGAACGGATGTGACGCTACCGCCGGGGTCGTCAGGCGTCAGGCGGTCGAAGCTCGCTGTCCTGCCTATCCGAACACCTACTGGCAACTGACCGACGGTGAGTTCACCGCTGTCGATTTCGTCGTGTTTGACCCGTCGAGAGCAACCGATCTGGCGGATCGGCTTCGTCCACTCGCCGATGCCCGCAAGAACGCTCTTCGGACCGCTCGACTCATCGGTCCGGGTCTCCTGATCCGCCTCCTGTTTCACAGGCTCAGCCTTCACCAGGCGGAGCGGGCGGTCGGCAGGGTGCTCGGCATCACTGTTCGAGTGATCGACGTGCCCCATCCGGAGATGGGGCTCGACGTGGACGAGGCGATTCACCTCACCGTGTTGGAGACCTGTCTCGGTCCGTGAACACCAGTGGTCTGTCGCTCAAATGACTGCCGGGTCTCTGCGGCTCACGACGCCCCCGACGG
>CAZBXV010000002.1:77092-80904 GCA_964496205.1 uncultured Acidimicrobiia bacterium | reverse complement strand
AGGATTGACAAGAACGAAGGGGTCTGGTTTTTGTCACGATCAGCGACGCTGAGCGACGCCAGGATTGACAAGAACGAAGGGGTCTGGTTTTTGTCACGATCAGCGACGCTGAGCGTCGTCAGGATTGACAAGAACGGAAAAAGCTAGGGTTTCGTGTCAGCGATCGACCCCGCCTGCGGTGTCGTAGAGGTGTGATCAGCCTGGTGCGGACAGGGACGATGAGTACCACGGGGAACCCTTCAGACGCGGAGGTGTACCGCCTTCACTCCCACGACCTGACCAGATTCGCCACCGTACTCGTCGGCCCCAGCGATGCACAGGACGTCGTCTCGAACGCTTTCGTCCGATGCCTCTCGTCGGCCGGTTGGCGGGACGTGCGAGACCGACGGGCCTACCTCTACACAGCCGTGGCCAACGAGGCGAAGAACCTGAAGCGATCCGCCGCCCGGCGCCGCACCAGGGAGGAGGCGGCACCGACGGATCCCCACGTCGACCCGCCTTCCCCCCGGCCCGATGTCATCGAGGCGATCGAAGGGCTCAGCGTCCGACAGCGTGCCGTCGTCTATCTGGCCTACTGGGAAGACATGACCGATCAGATGATCGCCAACCACCTCGGCATTGGCGCCGGATCTGTACGACGACACCTGGCCAGGGCCAGATCGAAACTTCGGGAGGTACTCGATGAGTGACCGAGACAGAATCAAGTCAGCGCTCGCAAGGATGGTCGACGGAGCACCCGAACCTCGTCCCTACGGACGGGTCGTAGGCAGCGAACGGAGAGAACGCCGTCGTCTGGCGTGGCCCGCCTGGGCGTTCGCCGCCTTCGGTACCGTCCTGGTCGGTGTCGGTGTCGTCGTTGTGCTGCGTCCGGGCGTCTCGACAACCGTACCCGTGGCAGCACCCACCACCACGCCCGCCGTTGTGGCGACCACGGCCCCTCCTGCCACCACGTCCACAACCGCTCCAGCCACGACCACGACGATGCCGGTGACGGCAACCACACCCTCGTTCACGTGGCAAAGGGTCACCGACCTGCCGGAAACGGACCCTGCGCACTCCTACGTGAACCCTCCGATCGTGACCGACAACGGATTCCTGACGATCGAAGAGGACTTGGCCTTCGAGGGCAACACAGCCCGGATATGGACATCACCCGATGGGATCACGTGGCAGGCGACACCCGACGACTCGTTCAACGGCTTGATCATCAACGACCTGGCCGACACCACCTTCGGCATCCTCGCGGCCGGCACGCAGGGTCCCGACAACCCGACTGTGTGGCGATCCGATGACGGGTCCACCTGGGACACGATCGATCTGCCGATGCCTCCGCCACCCGCCATCGAGAGCTACCAGAAGACCTGGTCCGGCATCAACCAGATCATTGCCGGACCGAATGGCGTGATGGTGTTGGGACTCCAGGGGACGTCGACGGACTGGAACAAGCTCATCGAGCCCTTCCTGCCCGACGGAATCACCTTCGCCAACACGGAACTGAGTTCGGAGAACAACACGAGCAGCATCAGGGTCTACAGCGAACCCGACCACACGCTCCTCGCGACGGTTCAGGTCAGCGACTTCGGCATCGACGCGTCGAAGTTGGACGCCATGGCGGCCGACCAGCTCATCTGGTATTCGCCCGATGGAAAGGACTTCACACTCCTCGAGGGGGCCCCCGAGACGCGCACCGGGGGCTTCCTCGACATGTTGATGGGAGCGGCAACCAACAACGGCTTCGTCGTCTTCTACCAGTCGTCTGTCGCCCAGGTTTGGACGACCCTCGACGGCTCATCGTGGGATGAGACCCCAACCTCGGGGCTTCCGGCGTCCTCCTTCTTCAACGGAATCGCATCCTGGGACGGCCGAATCGTGGTCATCGGTGGTGGCAGTTCCGGCCAGGTCATCTACTACTCGGATGACGGCGTCTCGTGGAAACGAGCCGATGCCCCCACCGTCTTCTCCTCCTCGACGGTCGATTCGATCTCTGTGGGACCGGCAGGGTGGTTCGTCTCTGGTCACTCCTCCAGTACGAAACCCTCGAACGTCAGCAACAACGAATGGGCTCCCCCGCCCGCCCTGTGGAGGTCGACCGACGGCACCACGTGGACGTCGGTTGGTCTTCCCGATGACGTGTTCGGTCTCTCCAGAATCCCTGCCTTCGGCGCACCGGCAGTCGACACCGACCGGATCGTGATCGTCGGGACCGAGGAGACCAACTTCGGCGACGGACCGGTGACCGGGGCCACCACGGTGATCTACGTAGGCACCGTTCGCTAACTCGGGTGCGGTCGAGCCAGGGCCGGCCGCACCCTTCCTGGTTCTTGTCAAGCTCACCCTCGCCCAGCGTCGTCACGATTGACAAGAACAAAGGGGCCCCTTTCTTGTCAAGATCAGCGCCGACCAGCGTCGTCAGGATTGACAAGAACAGCAAGGTCCTCCACAGAACTCCCCAGTCCTGATAGCGTGAAACGTGTCGCTGTTGAGCGAAACCATACGAGTGGTTGGAATCATCGGAATCCTCTTCCTGGTCGGAACGGTGCGGGTGTTCTTCGGGCGGATATCGCCCCGCGAGCAGATCGAAAGCGCTGCCTTCGCCCTTGCAGCAGTGTTCGTGATCCTCACCGCCGACTACCGATTTGTTGACGTCGGCTCCACCCTTCTGCTCATAGGAGCGTGGGGTACCTTCCTGCTGTTCTCACCGTCGGTTGCCGCGCCCTGGCTGAGGGACTGGCAATCCGAACCGCTGCGACCCCAGGTCAAACACCTACTGGTCCGCACCATCCAGATCTCGCTCGCGACCGGGCTGATGATCTGGGTGTTCCTCGTACTCACCGACCGTGGGAATCACCTTCAAAGCAGCCGATACTATGTCGCTGCCATCATCGGCGTTCTTGGCGCGATCCAACTCGCACGACTTCCCCGGGTTGCACCGCCCCCCGCCGTCGACGAATCCGAACAGGACAAAGTTCCGGTCGGTTCCTGACCGCCGACTCGCTCAGCCGCCGCTGACCAATCGGTCGAAGAGTGTCCCCACCGCGTACGCGACGCCCCCGCCGCCGGCCGCTACGAGAAGGTTCTCGATGGCTGCACGAACCGGATGACCCCGTGTTGCCCACGTCCTCACCCAACCGACGATCAGCAGACCCACGGTGGCTCCGATCGCTGCGATCAGGAGCCCGAACCGAGCGCTCGACACAAACGCGAATGGAATCACCGAGGGCAGCGACCCCAATAGAAAGAGGGCTCCTGACATCCACATCGCCCTGTACGGGGACCTCCGTTCGGTGTCGATCACACCGAACTCGAGCGCCGTCATAGCTCTCAATAGCGCGTCGTCGTCCTCGCCGAAGTAGGCGACCGCATCGTCGCGCAGCGCCCCCTCCAAGCCGATCCCACCGAGGAGATCGCTCAACTCCCGGAGTTCATCGTCGTGGTAGTCCCGGATGTGTTCCTTCTCGAGTTCGAGCTCCCCTTTGAACACCTCGTCTTGCGTTTTGGTGGCCATGTACTCGCCCGAAGCCATCGAGACGGCCCCGGCGACGGCCCCGGCGATCCCGGTGAGAAACACGTTGCGCGGAGACAGACCTCCACCCACAACGCCGGCGATCAGCAGGAGCATGGACACGAGCCCGTCGTTGACACCCAAGATCATGTCCCTCAGGTACTGACGGTTGCGGCCCAGGTGCTCAGTGAACGACGGGCTTCGCTTGTATGACGGTTCGCTCGACATCGACTCGATCATAGGTTGACGGTACGACATGAAGTCCGACTGTCACCCCTTCAGGTGGCGGTCGAAGAACGCGATGATCCGC
>CAZBXV010000002.1:70983-76992 GCA_964496205.1 uncultured Acidimicrobiia bacterium | reverse complement strand
TCCTTGGGAACGCTCCCGTAGTTCACGCTCGAGGCGTCGTACTCGTCCATCGAGGCCAGCAGCACCGCGAACCCGCCGCCCATGCAGAACCCAATCACTCCGACCTTGCCAGAACAGTCCTCACTGTCGACCAGCCATCGGCGAACGGCCGACAGATCTTCGAAGACACCCCCTCTTCTGGCGAGCGCTTGGCGCATCGACGCGAACATGCATCGGACGCGCCCGCCCCAGTAGTAGATGTCGGGGGCGGCGGCCAGATAGCCGTTCTCGGCCAGCCAATCCGCCTGGTTCCTGAGATCGGTCGTCATGCCAAGGGCGTCGCACACGACGACGACACCGGGCCACGGGCCTTCACCGGATGGCCGAGCAACATATGTGGGCATGTCACCCTTGGCGGCCGGGACCGTGATTTCCATCGCCAACCTTTCTCGATCCTTTCACATCCTGCCACTGTCAGGGCGCCTACGCAGGAGAACGAGCATCCCCCTGCGTTAGCGTGGTGCTTGAACGAGCGAGAGGACACATGATGCTCCAAGACGCGTGGCGGGCAGCCAAGCTCGATGTCGACTTCTACAACACGATCGAACACGACGAGAGTTACACCGCCAAGGCGGCCGTTCTGGTGATCATCGTGTCGATCATGGCGGCGATCGGATCGGCGATCTCGATCCCCGGACGGCAGGGATTCATCAAAGTCTTCATTCTCAGTGCGATCGGGGGCCTCGTTGGATGGTTCATCTGGGCGGCGCTCACCACCTGGATCGGCACGAGGTACTTCGGCGGAACCGCCGACACGGGCGAGATGCTTCGAGTCCTCGGCTACGCCCAGGCGCCGGCCGCGCTCGGGATCATTCCGTTCCTCGGCTGGGTTGGGGGCATCTGGTCGCTCGTGGCCGCGGCGGTCGCTGTGAGAGAGGGTCTCGACATCTCAACCGGAAAGGCAGTCGCGGTGCTACTGCTCGGCTGGATCGTCATGGTGGTGTTGCGGTACCTGCTTGGTGCGATCTTCTAGATCCCTCGGGCGCGATGTGGTCGGTCGACCGTAGACTGCCCCGTCTGCGTGCAAGACCCCCGCCGGGGCGATCGTCCTCATCGGAGCGTTCCAGCTCGCACAACTCCCGCGGGTTCCGGCACCATCGGTGCCCACGAATCCAGTGCGGGGCGAAGTCCCCATCGGCTGACCTCGCCACAGCCCACCTTGTGCGTATACTGACCGGCCTCCCACCCTGAGGAACTGGTGGCGACATCCATGAAGAAGGAGCAGCCGGTACGGAGCCTCGTCGTCGTGGCGTGGACAACGACTTTGCTCGTCTCCACCTTGCCGGACATCCTCTGGCAGGAACTCAGGGGGGTGTCGCCGCCTCGTCTCATGGGGGTCAAGGTGGCGTTTCTTCTGATCGTTCTCGGTGCGACCTTCGCGTGGAAACCGGGACGACCCCTTCGCTCCTATCTCACCATGCTCGGCACGCTCCTTGTGTTCGGGACCGTTCTCCAGAACCTCGGCGAGATGTCGTTCTGGCAGAGTCGCTTCGTTGGCAGTTTTCGCTCAACAATGCTGGGCACCCAGCTCCTCAGGGTGGCGCTCGCACTGATCATGATCACGGTTCTGCTCGCACTGGGTTACCGGCGCAGGCAGTGTTTCCTGATCCGCGGCGACCTGAAGGCACCAGCCGGACGTGTCCGCTGGCTCGGCATCGACGAGTCGACGCCTTGGCACCATCTCGCACCGATCGCCGCTGTCCTCATCGGCCTGGGCACGCTGACGTTCCTGGTCATTGGGACGCGGCCCGGCCTGTCGATGATCGGCCGAGTGGTCCCTGCCCTTCCAGCTGTACTGCTTCTCGCCGCCATGAATGCGTTCGGAGAAGAGGTGAGCTACCGAGCAACGCTCCTCGCCCCATTGGGCCAGGCAATCGGCAATACCCACGCGCTCATACTCACGGCGGTGTTCTTCGGGATCGGCCACTTCTACGGCGTGCCCTACGGAGTAGTCGGGGTTGTGATGGCCACCTTCCTTGGCTGGTTCCTCGGCAAAGCTATGCTCGAAACGCGCGGTCTCCTTTGGCCCTGGTTCATTCACTTCGTACAGGACGTGCTCATCTTCTCCTTCATGGCAGCCGGCGTCATCGGAAGCGGCTAGAACCTTCGTCCTGACAAGGTGCCCATAGGTTTCCGACCTATCCCGTTCGAGAACGGCCCCGCTCGCCGGAGTCACGATCGACAAGAACGAGAAGGGTGCGCGACCAATAGACTCGTCGGTCGAAGGAGTTCGAGTGAACCCAACCAACACGGCAACCGTCCTCGATCTCTTCGATCGCTACGCCGATGGCGTCTATACGCTCGGCTACAGGCTGCTCAACGACCGGTTCCTCGCCGAGGACGTTGTCCAAGAAACGTTCCTCGCCGCGCTGCGCTCGATCGTTTCCTACCGGGGTGAGGGCCCCATCGAGGGGTGGTTGTACCGAATCGCGTACCGGTCGGCGATCACTCAGCAGCGGAAACGGCGGGACTTCCCGACCGATCCGGTCGACATGGTCGATCTCGCCGGACCCGGCCGTTCGGATGTTGAACGGTCGGTGCTCACACTCGAGCTGGCCTCCGCACTCGACCGGGCCATTGAAACGCTCTCCCCGTCGCTGAAGGCAGCGTTCGTTCTCAGGCAGATCGAGGGTCTCTCAACGAGAGACGTCGCTCATGTACTGGAGATCTCCGAATCATCCGTGAAGATGCGTCTCGCCAGGGCCAGAACGATCCTTCGCTCCGAGTTGAAGGGATACCTATGACCTGCGACGAACTCGACGCGCTCCTTCCCGAATTCTTGGACGGGCACATCACCGATGAGCAGCGCGACGCAGCACTCGAGCACCTCGCCACCTGCAACTCGTGCCGACTGATCGTCGATGACCTCACCGCCGTCAACCGCCTCTACGAGGAACACGGTCGCCTTCACATGACACCAGAGTCCCGGGACCGGATCCGGCGGCTGCTCGAGTCGTAGGCACTCGTCGATGTGACCGATCGGTCCCTTCGCGCGACATACAGGGTGAAAGGAGCAATCGATGAAAAAGAACGAAGCAAGCTGGGATCAGGTCGTCCGCATCATCGTCGGCGCCGTCCTTCTGTATCTCGGGTTCGGCGTCGTCAGCGGCGGCTGGGGCGTTGTTCTCGTCATCCTCGGGTTTGTCCTGTTGATCACGGGTGCGCTCGGATTCTGCCCGATCTATTGGATCACGAAGTTCCGCACTCGCCACGACGACACGGCGACCGCCTAACACGCTCACCGACCTCAACGACGCCCCCGGGAAACCGGGGGCGTCGTTCTGTTTCGGGTGGTTCGAAAGGTCAGCGGTCTAGTCGTAGCACACGGCCACCGCCAGGTGCCACGTATGCCGTGCCATCGGCGACGAATACGTCACCGTTGGGGGCCACGGCCACACCGCCGGCGGCGTTGAGCGCACCACCCGTCAGGAACGTATGCGTCGTTGGAGAGCTGAAAGGAATCTCCACAACGTCACCCTGCGGGTCTGAGAAGATCGTTCCGAACGCGGCGCCCACATTCCCATCGAAGTCGCCGGCAGTCGCCGGATTCGTGAATAGCTCACTCGCGTAGAAGTTCCCGTCGGGACCGAATGTGCACCCGTTGATCGGGAACAAGTCGGTTGCCCACTCGGTCATCGGCGTCTTCGTCGGATCGCTCCAGTTCGCCTGGGATGGGTCGACCCGGTACACCTTGGCAGACGGTCCGAAGATTACGCTGTCGACCAGCGCAAGGGTTCCTACGTAGAGCGCTCCGTCGGGACCCTGTGTGACGCACGTAGGGATGGCATCACTTGCCAGGGTATTGGGGAAGAACGCGAGCACCTGAACCGACCCGTCGGGCATCACCTCGTCGAGCGTGTTTGCGCCTGCATCGACCACGTACACGTGACCCGGCACGGCGAGGACACCGTACGGGTTCGCGTCAGGGAACTGACCTGGTACCAGATCGTTGGATGCCGTCCAGTCGTAGTTGAACGAACCGACATTTGCGATGTTGGTGCTCGCCCCCTTGTTGCTGACATCGAACAGCCAGCCGAACGACGGGTTGTTACCGGTGTTTTGGGGAGCCTCCCCCACGATCCCATACAGCGAGGAGTTGGTCCCATTGCCGAGGACCGAGATCCCCCCTACTCCGATGTACTCACCGGGGTTCTCGCCCGGTCCTGTCGGAAGACCATCGACGACAGTTCGTACCTTCGGGTTCTGCGACTGCGAATTTCGAATCTGAATGATCGATCCGTTGTTGCCCAGCGAATCGCCAGCTTGTGCGACGTACAGGATGTTGCCCGGTCCGAATGCGAGCCCGCGGGGACTGTGAAGCCCGCTTGCGACGACCGCATATGAAGAATCCGCCGACGCGGCCGCACCCGGGAGGATGAGGCCGATGACCATCAGTAGCGTCAGTACGACGACGCGTACGCTTCCGTGCCTTTGCATAGACACCTCGTTTCTCCAGCCCGCATAAACGGTACTGCGAAGGAGAAATAAGCAATACTTGCGAGCCTCTGGTGGCGATCGGATGTTGCCGAGGAAGTGGCCTCCGAGCTGTTTCGGTCCTCACAAAGCGAGCGGGCTGCCGTCTGGGTATCGCCGAGCTTCCGAGGAAGGCTCTCAACGGCTATGGGGAGCGATAGCTCGAAGACGCTCTCGCCGGCTTCGCGTCGATAGACGAGATCCCCGCCCATCAATCTGGCAAGGTACCGTGAGACAGCGAGACCGATCGATGACGGGTGGACATCGACGGTTGGAACCCGATAGAAGGCTCCGAAGACCCGCTCGCTCAACTCAGTCGGAATCCCATTTCCGTCGTCCCGTACCTGTACGACTCCCCCGATTGAGGTGAATAGGCCCTCCTACCGACCCTCCCTCAACACCTTCGCCACCTCGAAGCGGACCTGAAAATCGGGGTCATCCTGGAGTGCGGAGACCGCATCCCTGCTCGAGTCAAGCCCCAGCTCACCAATCGATCGGACCGCCTTCCAGCGAATCCAGGGGTCGTCGTCCTCGAGCGCCGTCTCGAACAGCGATCTGAAGTGCTCCTCGCCCGCCCCTGCCGCGGCGTCGACGGCGGTACGACGTACAGCCCGCGAGGGGTCCGTCGCTCCACGTCGGGCCACCTCCCGCCGAACCGCTTCGTCGCTCGACTCCAGCAGCACTGCAACCGCAACTCGACGCACCCTGACGTCGTCATCATCAAGCGCATCCATCAGGAGGGCTCGGTCCCCGGGGACGTTCGGATCGAGCAGGTGAAGCTCGCCCGGTCGTCTGTTCGATCGCTCCCCCGCTTCAGCAAGCAGTTCGTCACGCGTTCGCTCCGGAGCCGAGTGCTCGGAGGTCTCGAACAGCTCCGTGACCAGCGCAAGCAGGGGCTCGAGTCGCCGCTCCCATGACTCACGGCCGCTGATACCGATGGTCACGAACTCACCGGCAACCATCACGTCGGTCACGTATGGCTCATCGAACAGACGCCGGACCCGAGGGTCCGACGGTGCCGGGTCCGACCGCAGGTACCAGATGCTCGGGGCGGGTGAACCGCCAGTCGTGAATTTCACCTTGCGCGGGTGCGGTGTCGCTTGAGGAACCACCGGACCTTCGAACACTCTGTCAAAGATCGACACCGCCGGTGTCGACGCACCCGATACCCACAGCACGAAGCTTCCGTCTCTGATCCCATAGGTCAGCGAGATGCCTCCTCCAAGGTCGTGCTCCCACCATCCCCCCGACATGTGCGGCGTCACCAGATCCGAGAGCGCATCGGCATCCGCCTCTGTCCAAGCCTCCGTCGAAAAGAACTGCTTCAACGCGTTCTTGAAAGGGGCCAGTGCCTCAAAAGGAAGCGACATCGCCACGTCGCCGGTGAGATACCCAGAAGCGGTCGCGGTCAGATCGTGTGCAGCGATCACACCCCTCGTCACGTTCATGTCGGCCGGTGGTTGCATCGAGGCGAGCCTACTTGGCGGTCGTCGGTCG
>CAZBXV010000002.1:27419-70883 GCA_964496205.1 uncultured Acidimicrobiia bacterium | reverse complement strand
ACGTTGGGGGACGTCCGGCGAAGCCGGGGGGTCTTCATCTCCTCCCCTCGCGAGGGTGAAGCCCGGCAGTTGGGGAAGGTGGCGTCGAGCCGGCGCTCGACGCCGGAGGGGGCGGCACCCACCAACCAAGCCGGGCTCCCCTATCGTGACGCCATGGCAGGCATCACGGTCTCGATCGACATCAACGCACCTATCGAGCGAGTGTGGGATCGCTTGTCGGACCTGTCGTCGCACTCAGAGTGGATGCAAGATGCCGAGTCCATCGAGTTCCTCACCGAACGCCGAGAAGGCGTGGGTACGGCAATACGGGTGATGACACGGGTTGGACCGCTCCGTACCGCCGACATCCTCGAGGTGACCGCGTGGGAACCCCCATCGACGCTCGCCGTCCTTCACAGGGGCGTGGTGACAGGAGTGGGCCGGTTCGCGCTCACCGAAATCGACACGGGAACCCGGTTCGCGTGGTCCGAGACTCTGTCGTTCCCGTGGTGGGCCGGCGGACCGATCGCCGGCATCGCCGCGAGGCCCGTTCTCCGCTCGATCTGGCGACGAAACCTGGTCCGGTTCCGGGACCGGTTCTAGGCGACCAGCAGCCGCTCACCTCGCGGTGTCGGCCAGGGCCCTCAGGATGCGCTGCTCGCTCACCTTGCCGCTCGTGCCGAGTGACTGGGCAAAGAAACTGACCCGCAACTCCTGAAGCATCCAAGCAATGTCCACCAGTCCGGGGGTCGGGCCGATCACGTCCACGAGCCGGTCGTGCTCTGCCTCCAGTCGCTGCACCCTGACCATGAGCTCTGCGTCCTTCACCGGGTCCTCGGCTAGCCGCTCCAGACGCCGGAGCATGGCACGCAGATACCGCTCGACGTCGTCGAGATGAGCGGGCCCCACAGATGTCACGAACCCGGGATAGACCAGCTGATCGAGCTGGGCGCGCATATCCTCGACCGCGGGGCCATCGGACCGCGCCAGCGCTCTTGTCAGCTCCGCCGCCAATTCGAGGATGCGCAGTGAGACCGTGCCGACTCGATCGGTTCGTTCGGCCAGATCCCTGCCTGCAAGCTCAACCAACCCGTCGAACGCGACCGCATCCCACGCAGGGCCACCGGCGTCGTCCATGGCACCGCCAGCGACACAGGTCGTACAGTCCGCGATCCACTCGGCCGGCGACCCGTGGGGACCGGACCGCACGGTGCGCTTGGCCTGATCGTCGAGAAGGAGACGGAGAATCTTCCCGGTGGCCGGCAGCGACAAAGCCAGCAGTCGGCGGCATCCCGCCCACATCGCGTCCGCCTGTTCCTGTCGGGTAGCAAGCAGCCGGATGGCAACCGACCCTCCTTCGTCGATGAGCGCCGGGTAGGCGTTCACCGGCGGGTCGCCGATCCGGACGACTTCGGGCAGTTCCCCGAAGCTCCAGGCGGTCAGGCCGATCCGTTCCAGCTCGTGACCCGGACCGGTCGCAGCTCGAGCCTGCTCCTTCAAGTCTTCCTTCAATGCCGCGAGATCAGATCCCTCGGCGACGGGGTCTCCTTCGCCGTCGACGATCCGGAACGATGGCTTCAGGTGCGGCGGCAACGCGTCGAGGTCAAAGGCGTCGATCGGAATCGGGTCACCGGTGAGGCGTGACAGTTCTTTGCGGAGGGCAACGATCAGACGGCCGTCCCGCGAGTCCAACCGGTCGGCGATCTGGGCCGCCGTGTCGGGGATTGGCACGAACGGCCTACGGAGCGGCTTGGGGAGGGTCCGAATCAGCTCTGTGATGATTTCGGTCCGATACCCGGGGACGTGCCACTCGAACACCGAAGGGTCCACCCGGTCAAGCTGTCCGAGAGGAACATCGACAGTCACTCCATCAGCGACGGTGCCGGGTTCAAACGCGTACGAGAGCGGCATCGTCACGTCGCCATGGCGCCACTCATCAGGAAACGCCTCCGTGTCCGGCGCTGCGACCCGCCGGTCGATGAGGTTATCGAGAGCCAGGTCGAGAAGATGGGGATGTCGTTGGCGCTCGTCCTTCCACCAGCGGTCGAAGTGCCGGACGGACACAACGTCGGCCGGCACCTTGGCATCGAAGAACGAGTACAGCGTTTCTTCGTCGACGAGAAGATCGGTTCGTCGTTCCCTCGCTTCGAGGTCCCGGACGTGCTCGATCAGCTCACGGTTGTGGACATCGAACTCATGGTGAGTCGCCCATTCGCCGGCGATCAGAGCCGATCGGATGAACAGTTCTCTCGCTCCGGCCGGGTCGACGCGACTGTAGAGGGTGGTCCTGTCGGTGACGAGTGGGAGGCCGTACAGGGTGACAGTCTCGTTCGCGGAGGCGGCGCCGCGGCGTTCATCCCACCACGGGTCCGAAAACGAGGACCGCGTCAGGTGGACTGCGGCCTTCTCGATCCACTCAGGCTTCGCGGGCGCCACGTCTCTCGCCCACAGCTTGCTGGTTTCGACCAGCTCGCCGGCCATCACCCACTCGGGGGCCTTCTTGAACAACGTCGAACCGGGCGAGATGAAGAAGCGGGCACCGCGAGCCCCCCGGTACTCATACCCTTCAGGGGCTTTCACGCCGACATGCGACAGGAGACCCGTGAGAATCGACCGATGGACCGACTCAGGTGTAGCCGGAGTCCGATTGCGGGTCATGTCGAGTTCGTCGGCAAGGTCGCCAAGCTGCGCGTAGATGTGCTGCCACTCGCGGACACGGGCCTCGTGCAGGAACTCGTCACGGCACATCTTGCGAAACTGGTTGGACGTGCGGGCCCTCCGTTCAGTCTGGAGGTGCTTCCACAGGTGGAGCCACGACATCAGGTCGGAGTCGGGGTCCCGGAAACGGGCATGGAGCTGGTCGGCCTGCTGTCGGTGATCGGAGGGACGTTCTCTCGGGTCGCGGATGGCGAGAGCGGCAGCGATCACCTGGACCTCGGACAGGCAGCCGTTGTGGTCGGCTTCGACGAGCATCCGCGCGAGTCGCAGATCGAGCGGGAACCTGGAGAGGAGCCGTCCGAGTTTCGTCAACCAGCGTCCCGTGCCCTCGTAGGTGGGATTCACCGCGCCAAGTTCTTCGAGCAAGGCGACACCGTCGCGAATGCTGCGCGAGTCGGGTGGATCGAGGAACGGGAAGCTCGCGATATCGCCAAGGTCGAGGGCGGCCATCTGAAGGATGACCGACGCGAGGTTGGTGCGCAGTATCTCAGGTTCGGTGAACTCAGGCCGAGTTTCGAAGTCGTCGTAGAGGCGGATGCAGATGCCCGGTCCAAGACGTCCACACCTGCCGGCCCTCTGGTTGGCAGACGCTTGGGAGATCGGTTCGATGGGAAGCCGCTGCACCTTGGTACGACGGCTGTAACGGGAAATGCGCGCGGTACCTGCATCGATCACGTAACGGATGCCCGGAACCGTGAGTGACGTTTCGGCGACGTTCGTGGAGACGACCACCCGGCGGCCGGTGTGCGGCTGGAAGATGCGGTGCTGCTCCGCTGCCGATAGCCGTCCATACAGCGGAAGCGTGTCGGTGGCGCGCAGGCGCAGGTCGTCGATCGCCTCGACCGCATCTCTGATCTCCCGCTCACCTGAGCAGAACACGAGGATGTCGCCGGACCCTTCCTTGGCCAGTTCCACCACGGCGCCGGCGATCGCTTCTGGCTGGACATCCTCTTCAAACGGCCGTTCCCGCACCTCGACCGGGTAGGCGCGGCCGGACACCTCGACGATCGGCGCGTTCCCGAAGTGCTCGGAGAATCGTTCGGTGTCGATTGTCGCCGAGGTGACGATCACCTTCAGGTCGGGGCGCCGTGGAAGCAACGAGTGCAGGTAGCCAAGGAGGAAGTCGATGTTGAGGCTCCGCTCATGGGCCTCGTCGACGATGATCGTGTCGTAGCGGCGCAGCCGGCGATCCTTGTGGATCTCGGCGAGCAGTAGTCCGTCTGTCATCACCTTGATGAGCGTGTTGTCGCCGACCCGGTCGGTGAACCGGACGGCGTACCCGACCAGTCCGCCAACCTGGGTGCCCGTCTCTTCGGCGATTCGCTCCGCAATCGATCGAGCGGCGATTCGGCGGGGCTGCGTGTGGCCGATGAGACCGTTGACCCCCCGTCCGAGTTGGAGGCACAGCTTGGGGATCTGTGTGCTCTTGCCCGAACCGGTCTCGCCCGAGACGATCACGACCTGGTTGTCGCGTATCAGCTCGGCAAGCTCGTCGAGGTGTTCGACGATCGGAAGGTCGTTCGGGTACTTGATCTTCGGGATAGACCTCTCGCGAGAGGCGAGTCGCGCTTCTGTTGCGGTGAGGTCTTTGTCGATGACGGCGAGGACCTTCGCGAGACGTGCGGGCGCGGCGATCCTGGCCGCCCCTGAAAGGCGGCGCCGGAATGAACGACGGTCTGATGAAGGAAGACCGTCGATTCGGGAGCGCAAGTCCTCGATGGTCACGGGGGCAATGATGGCGTAGGCGGGCCCTGCCCGCCAGCCGTCAGCCGTCAGCTGCTCAGCAGTTCAGCTATTCAGCCACTCAGCAATTCAGCGGCCAGCAGCCAGTCCCCGGCCAGACGCGACCACATCCAACACGAGACCGTAGGGCGTTCTGGTCTCCTCCCCTCGCGAGGGCATGTTGGGCGAGGTGGCGTCGAGCTGATGCTTGACGCCGGAGGGGGTGACACTCACCAACTGTGACCGCGCTCGACCCCCTCCTCACCCTCCGGCTCCGCCACCTGCGGTTCTCCCCAAGGGCTTCGCCCAGTACCCCCTCCGACCCTCCGGGCCACACAACCCTCCGGGCCACCTCGCCCAAACTCGGCCCTGCGGCTTCGTTGCGCGAGGAGCCTGTGGACTCACGCTCGGAAACCTCGCTGGCGCGTCCCCTTCCAGCGAAACAGGGGCCCCAGGTTCCCTCCCCCCAGGAGCGAAGCGACATGTGTGTGCGGACCGGGGACATGGGTGGGAGGTCCGGCGAAGCCGGGGAGGGGGTCTGCTCAGCTGTCCGCTCTCTGCTATCCGTCGCGAGCTTCGCTCGCCTAGATGTCCCTGAACGGTTCGATGCTGGCACCGAGTTCGTTGAGGCGCTCGGCGAGTCCCTCGTACCCTCGGTGGATGGCGTAGGTGGATCGCAGCACCGAGGTTCCTTTGGCGGCCATCATCGAAAGCAGGATGACGACGGCAGGCCGCAAGGCGGGCGGACAGATCACCTCTGCTCCGGACCAGCGAGTAGGTCCTTCGATCATGACTCTGTGCGGGTCCATGAGGGTCACCTGCGCACCGAGTTTGTTGAGCTCGACGAGGTAGATGGCCCGGTTCTCGTACACCCAGTCATGAATGAGCGTCTGGCCTTCTGCGACGGCGGCGATCGCCGCAAAGAACGGCAGGTTGTCGATGTTGAGACCGGGAAACGGCATCGGGTGGATCTTGTCGATTGGCGCATGCAGCTCTGATGGTCTCGTGGTGATATCGACGAGGCGGGTCTGCTCGTTGCGGGCCATGTACTCGTCGGAGCGGTCGTACTGGAGGCCCATCTCCTCCAGAAGAGACAATTCGATCTCGAGGAACTCGATCGGTACGCGTTCGATGGTGATCGTCGATCCTGTGACAATCGCTGCCGTCAAGAGCGACATTGCTTCGATCGGATCTTCGCTGGGTGCGTAGTCGACATCGACGTCGATGTCCTTCACACCGGCGATGGTAAGCGTCGTGGTTCCGATCCCGTCGATCTCGACGCCGAGCTTCTGGAGGAAGAAACAGAGATCCTGAACCATGTAGTTGGGTGAGGCGTTTCTGATGATCGTCGTACCCGGGTAGAGAGCGGCGGCCATGATGACGTTCTCGGTGACGGTGTCTCCTCGTTCGGTGAGCACGATCGGGTGCGCAGGTTCGATGGCACGGTTCACGGCCGTGTGATACCAGCCCTCGGTCGCCTTCACTTCGAGTCCGAAATTGCGCAGGGCCGATAGGTGTGGTTCCACCGTGCGAAGACCGAGGTTGCAGCCTCCCGCGTAGGGCAGCTCGAACGTGTCGTATCGGTGAAGGAGCGGGCCGAGGAACATGATGATCGATCGGGTGCGACGTGCAGCGTCTTCATCCATCGATTCGAGGTCGAGCTCGGCCGGTGGGTTGATCTCGAGGTCGTTGTCTCCCAACCACTTGGTTTCGACACCGATGCTGTTGAGCACTTCGAGGAGCCGGTTGACCTCTTCGATGCGAGCAACTCTTCGGAGTGTCGTAGGCCCCTTGTTGAGAAGCGATGCGCACAACAGTGCGACACCGGCGTTCTTCGATGTCTTCACGGTGATGCTGCCTTCGAGACGCGTGGGACCCGTGACACGGAAGTGTGTCGGGCCCGCGCCGACGTGCATGATCTCCGAGTTCAACGCCTCCCCGATGCGAGCAACCATTTCGAGACTGAGGTTCTGCTGACCCTTCTCGATGCGGTTGATGGCACTCTGCGAGGTGGACAACAGGTCGGCGAGCTGTGCCTGGGTGAGACCCCTGTGGGTCCGTGCGTCACGGATCAACTCACCTATGCGGTTCTTGTAGTGGTGTGTCATCGCCCCGAAGGATATCTCATATATGAGATATCGTGAGTCAATTCGGTGTCATCTACTACCCAGGGAGAGGAAGATCGAGTTCCCGCGCCGCCCACTCCAGACAGATCGCACCTTGGGCCTTCTCAAACTCCCTGATGTCGTGTCGAACATCGGCGGTAGTCGGCCTGGTTGCTGCCCAGGTGAAGTAGCCGGCGACGAGAGCTACGAAGGACGGTTCGCGTGCGACCATCTCCGAGGGCGGCGGACCTCCTTCGACCTCCGAGCGAGGCCGCCACGGCCGCCTCGAGTTCCTCCGCTGGTGCGAGCGGTCGAACCACCCATCGATCCTGCCGGTCGGGTTTCGCGCATCACCGGCGTGACACAGACCTGTAACGTGCACGGCATGAGACCAAGTTGGGATGAGTACTTCCTCGAACTCGTGCACCAGGTTGCTACCCGGGCCACCTGCGACCGTGGCAAGTCGGGAGCGGTCGTCGTTCGCAACAAGCGAATCATCTGTACTGGCTATGTTGGATCGCCGTCCGGGATGCCCCACTGCGACGAAGCGGGCCACGACCTCAAAAAGGTCATCGATGACGACGGGACCATCCGTCAGCACTGCGTCCGGACGGTGCACGCCGAGCAAAACGCCATCGCCCAGGCGGCCAGGTACGGCCTGCCGCTCGAAGGCACGACGATCTACTGCACGATGGAGCCATGTCGGGTATGCGCGATGCTGATCGCCAGCACCGGTATCTCCCGGGTCGTAGCGCAGCGTCGCTACCACGCCGGCGGCGACACTCCCGAAATCCTGGCGGCCGCCGGTATCGAGCTTGACATCCTCGAGGACGTGATCGAGCAATACGACGGGCAGTAGTCGGGCACGGGATTCTCGTCCCCGCCCACCTATAGGATGCCTTCTCATGACGCTCATCACTCGCCTTCGTCTCGCCAATCAACGGATCTCCGCCACATCGTTCACAAAACCCGAGCAGGTCGTGTCCTGGATGGGGGCAATGCAGGCACAGGACTACTTGATGAGCCTCTGGGGTATCGGGCTGCGAACGACCGGCTGCACAGAGGCCGACGTGGAGGAGTCGATCGGGAACGGAAGGATCGTTCGCACTTGGACGATGCGGCGCACGATCCACTTCGCGGCTGCTGAGGACGTCCATTGGATGATGGGCCTCACGAAAGAACGCGTCATCAAGGCGTACGGCAAGAACATGACTCGGATCGGTCTCGAGGAAGAGCACCTGACAAAGGCACGGAAGGTCGTCGTCAAAGCACTGGAGGCGGAGCACCAACTGACGAGAGACGAGCTGAAGGAACGCATGACGGCCGCGGGGATACCGACGGACAAGAGCCGCGGGGTCCATCTCCTTTGGAGGATCGGTCAGGAGGGCATCACCTGCTTCGGGCCGAGGAAAGGCAAGGAATTCACGTTCGTCCTTCTCGACGAGTGGGTGCCGAACCCTCCGTCGTTCAGTCGTGATGAGGCGGTGGTCGAGGCGGCTCGCCGCTACTTCACCAGCCATGGCCCGGCAACCGCCCAGGATTTCGCCTGGTGGAGCGGCCTCACGATGAAGGACGTGCGGGCCGGAGTCGCCGACGCCGACCTGATCGAAGAGTCCATCGACGACACCACCTACTACCTGGGATCCGACCAGCCGTCGGCGCCGGGAGGCGGGGTACACCTCCTCCCCTCGTTCGACGAATACATGATCAGCTACAAGGACCGCAGCGCGATCATCGACCACGCAGATATGGAACTCGTGAACCGCGGGTTGAACGGCATGTTCAGCCCGATCGTCATCGTCGGCGGCCGAATCGAGGGCACATGGAAGCGGAAGGTGAAGACCCGTTCGGTCTCCATCGAGCCGACCGCGTTCGTGAAGTTCACGCAGAAGACCATCAAGGGAATCGCGGCCGGGGCTGCGGACTACGGGAGTTTCCTCGGCCTCGACGTCGAGATCTCCTCGCACTCCCGCGTAGATTGACATCGTGAACGAGCAGGCCTTCACGACCTTTCTCCGGCGAGGAGGGCGATCATCGGGTGCCGCGGAACGGATCGTCGGGTACGTCCAGGACTTCGAGGAGTATCTCGCCGGGCACGGGATCGAGTTGGATGAGGCAACACCTTCAGACCTGGAGAGCTACGTGGCGTCGATCGAGTCGGTGCCAAAGGAGTCGGCCAAGCTCGACCTGTGGGGCATCAACTACTACTACGAGTTCCTCGACGACATCGTGATGTCTCACACCGCCAGGACCCTGCGCAGAGACCGGGTCGAACCGACACCGTTCCCGCTTCGGAACTTCCGTGGTGTTGATTCGGACCACGCGGATCGCGTGTCGGCGATCGGCATCAAGTCGGCCGACGAGATGGTCAGCCAGGGGAGGACATCAACGGCGAGGCAGGACATATCACGGCGAGCCGCCGTGCCACTTCCCTCCGTCGAGGAGCTGGTCCGGTTGTCCGATCTCGCCAGGATTACCGGCCTGAAAGGAATCAGAGCCCGGCTCTACCTCGATGCGGGTGTCGGATCCGTCGCGGACCTCGCGACACGCGACCCTGAGAAGCTCGTCGTCGAGCTGCGGACATTCGTCGAGTCGACCGGTTTTGATGGTGTGCCTGCACTCCCGGGCGAGGTCCGTTTCTCTGTCGAGTCGGCCAGGAAGCTGCCCGCGCTGATCGAGTGGTAGGTCCTCCGGCGGTGATTCCAGGATCATCCCGGTCAGGCCGGCGATCGTCAGTAGCTTGTTGTTCCATGCATACGTTCGTGCTCATCACCCACGTCGTGACGGCCGCGATTTGGCTAGGAGCCGGTGTTGCCGTAGGCGTCCTCGCTTCGCTGACGAGCAGACAGGTCGCCACGACCGGCACGGCCCTGCCAGGTTCATTCGAGAAGCTCGGCAACGTGCTCTTCATGCCGATGGGCATCCTCGTTCTGATCAGCGGCGTGATCCTGGTGCTCGACAGCCCGTGGAAGTTCACCAACCTGTTCGTGATCATCGGCATCCTTGCGGTCGTCAATGGGGCGATCTTCGGTGCCAGAGTGTCAGGACCCATGACCAAGTCGATGCAGCAAGCAACATCGGACGGGTCGAAGCTTGGTGCTCTCTACCGCAGGTTTGGTGTGCTTGCGCTCGTCGATGCAGGGGTCGTTGCGATCGCACTGATCTCGATGATCCTCAGACTCGGCTCCTGAATCCGCGCCTACCCGGCCAGCTCGATCTGTACGTACCGAACAAGCCTGACAATCCCCGCCGCAAGGAGTGCAGCGGCAACGGGGCTCAACTCGGACGGCAACCCGGTCTGAAACGCCGATATCACGACTGCGGCTGCGGCGACGGCCCGCCCGATGTCCAGCCTCCGTTTCTCGATCAGTCGATCACCCACGTCCGTCGGCAGCACCGGGCATGCCCCGCCACTGAGGATGACGATCGATGCGACCACCCCGATCATCACAATGAGTGTGTCGGTGTTCGGCATGGACCACCCCGAGCTCGAGCTCCCCAGCACGAGTCCGGCGACACCGGCGGCGGCAACCACAACACCAGCGGGGACCTTGCGATCGTCGCCTGCCAAGACGGCGCCCACCACCAGCACCACAACCACGATCCACGATCCGTACCGGTACCCGACAAACCCGGCGAGGACTGCAAGTGCCGCTGCATCGATCCAGGTCAGCTGAACCCCGACCGTGCCGATCGCTGCCCGGACCCCCAGCAACGCGCCCACCACGAGCCAGATCGACGCGAACCCGAACTGGAGGATCGCGAGTGCCGCCACCACAAGCGCGATACCCGCCGATATCGTCTCTGCGGGATCGATCTCCCTGGCCACCGCCCACGCGAGGAACAGGGCCATGAATGAGCCGAACAGATTGCCGATCGTCACCGGACGACTCGCAACCATCCGGAGAACCGCCACGATGACGGCCCCGACGGCAGACCCGATCACTGCGAAACGGTTGGACGGGTAGCTCCACACGATGGGGCGGCCGAGGGCGGAGGACGACTGCATGCCGACCAGGGTACGCTTGCGCAACCTCGATCCTGGAGATTCATGTCGAAGCGGTGGACAATCGTCGCGGCACTTGCAGCCGTGTACCTCATCTGGAGCTCCACCTACCTCGCGCTCCGGTTCATGGTCGAGACGTTTCCGCCGTTTCTCGGTACGTCGATCCGAATGCTCACGGCCGGGCTGATCCTGTTCGCATGGGTCCGATGGCGTGGAGCCGCGCTCCCAACGGCACGGCAGTCGAGGAATGCCGTTGGTGTCGGCGTGCTCCTGTTCGTTGGCGGCCTGGGACTGGTCACCGTCGCAGAGGACGTTGGTGTCGGGTCGGGAATCACGGCCACTGCCGTCGCGTTGGTTCCCGTATGGGCTGCGCTGATATCGGGGTTCTTCGGAAGGTGGCCGAATCGGACCGAGTGGCTCGGTATCGCCGTTGGTCTCGGTGGCGTGCTCTTGCTCTCGGGAGAGGGCGACTTCAAGGCCGCACCGCTGGGCCTCGTCCTCGTCGTCATCTCACCGATCCTGTGGTCGTTCGGTTCCGTGTGGTCCGCGCACACCGATCTGCCCGACGGTCTGATGTCCACGGCGATCGAGATGCTCGGTGGCGGAGTCGTACTCGGCATCATCGGCTTCACACTCGGCGAGTCGATCACCGCGATGCCCAGCCTCAAGTCCTGGTTGGCGCTCGCGTGGCTCATCGTTCCGGGCTCGCTGATCGCCTTCAGCGCCTACATGTACCTGCTGCGCACCGTTCGCCCCGCACTTGCCACCTCCTACGCATACGTGAATCCGCTGTTCGCGGTGATCCTCGGGGTGACGCTCGGTCAGGAACATCTCACCGGTCAGGTGTGGATCGCCCTGCCGATCATTCTTCTGTCTGTTGCGCTGATCGTTCGCAGTCGAGAGAGGACACCGGCTCCGGACTGATCAGCGTCAGCCACCCTCTCACCGAACCCAGGGCTCAGGGTCGCGCTGAGCCCTGGGTTCGCAGCGTATCGGTAGCATCGGCTCAGCGAAGAGTGGAGACCAAATGACGATTCCCGCCTACGACTGGATCGGCCACCATGCGGACATGGCCCCCGACAAGGTTGCGCTGATCGACGACGGGAGAAGTCTCACGCTCACGTACGCCTCCCTCGAGGATCGGGTGCGACGCCTCGCCGCATGGCTCGCAAACCAGGGCGTCGGCGATGGCGATCGAGTCGCGTTTCTCTCCGGGAACACCACTGATACGTTCGAAGCGCTGTTCGCGTGTGCGAAGCTCACCGCGATCCTCGTACCACTGAACTGGCGTCTCGCCGTTCCCGAACTTCAGTTCATCGTCAACGACTGCCACCCGAAGGTCATCATCCACGAAGACACCTACGCTTCCGCCGTCGCACAGCTCGACGTACCGATGAAGCTCCAGCTTGGATCCGACTACGAGAACGCCAAGGCTGCCTCGGATCCTTCCTCCGTCCACCCGGTCACCGCAACGTTCGACGATCCCTGGGCGATCCTCTACACGTCGGGCACGACCGGACATCCCAAAGGTGCGATCACCACGCACGGCATGTTCTTCTGGAATGCGGTCAACATCGGCAACGCCATCGGCCTCACCGCAGACTCGACAAACCTCAACGTGCTCCCAACCTTCCATTCCGGAGGGCTCAACCTGTACACGACGCCGTGTCTGCACATGGGGGCAACCTCGGTCAACCTCCGGGAGTTCGATCCTGGACGAATGCTCGAATGGTTCACGTCCGGGAGGATCACCCACTTCCTCGGCGTGCCATCCGTGTACCAGTTCCTCGCCGAGCATCCCGACTGGGAAACCGCAGACCTCTCCAAGGTCGAATCGTGGGCATCCGGTGGCGCGGCGCTGCCCGTCGCGCTCCTCGAGCGGTACGCCGACCGAGGGGTCGTCATCAGACAGGGCATGGGGATGACCGAAACGTCGCCGACGATCTTCCTCACCGATGAGGCTCACGCCCTCTCGAAGGCCGGTTCGGTGGGCAAGCCGGTCCTACATGCCGAGATTCGGGTCGTCAGCGAGGAAGGCCAGGACGTGCCCAGGGACCAGATCGGCGAGCTGTGGGTGCGAGGTCCGCTCGTCACACCTGGCTACTGGGAACGCCCGGAGGCCAACGAGTCGTCGTTCACGGACGGCTGGCTCCACACCGGCGACGCTGCACGCATCGATGAAGACGGGTACGTCTATCTGGTCGATCGGTGGAAGGACATGTTCATCTCGGGCGGGGAGAACGTGTACCCGGCAGAAGTAGAACAAGTGCTCTTTCACCACCCGAACGTGCTCGATGTCGCGGTGATCGGCGTCCCCGACGAACGGTGGGGTGAGGTCGGTCTCGCGATCGTCGTTCCCCGAGATGAGGAGACGTTCGACCCGGACGACATCATCGCCTTCTGCGACGGGAAGCTCGCCCGGTACAAGATCCCGAAGCACGTCACCACCATCGACGAGCTGCCTCGCAATGCCGCCGGCAAGGTGCTGAAGCGTGATCTCAGGGCCGGCCACGAATCATGACCGACCTGGTCCTGTCGAAACTGGAACCGCCGCTCGGGACCATCACGCTCAACCGTGCGGAGCGGCACAACGCGCTCGTCCCGGAATTGCTGTCGGCCCTCATCGGGCAGTTTCAGCACGTGTCGGCCGTGCCTGAGGTCAAAGCGATCGTTCTGACGGCAAATGGTCGATCGTTTTCGACAGGCGGGGACGTTGCAGGGTTCGATGCCCACCGGGATCGGCTCGCCGACTACGCACACGAGATCGTTGGCCTCCTCAACGAGGCGATGCTGACGATGATGCGAATCGACCAGCCCATCGTCGCTGCCGTGCACAGTGTGGTGACGGGCGGATCTATGGGACTCGTGATGGCCGCGGACCTCGTGGTCGCTGCGTCGACAGCGTCCTTCACGCCCTGGTATTCGGTCGTGGGCTTCTCCCCAGACGGAGGATGGTCGGCGCTCCTCCCCGACCGTATCGGACGGGCGCGCGTTGCTTCGCTGCTGCTTCACAACACGACGATCACTGCGAGCCAGGCGCACGATTGGGGTCTCGTGGACGAGGTCGTCTACGACGCGGTGGCAGGTGCCCGGTCGACCGCGATGGAAATGGCGCGTCGCAAGACCAGAGCGGTGAAGCGAAGCCTCAACGTCGACCTCGACCTTGTCGCGAGAGGGCTGGAAAACGAACGACGGCTCTTCGTGGAACAGGTCGTCACCGACGAGTCGATCGCCGGCATCGACGCCTTCCTCAACCAGCGACATCCCTGACGAGCACCAGCGACTCCCCTCGGACGGCTGCCCCTCCCTCCACAGAGACATCCGTCGACAGGTTGACCAGCTCCTTTTCGGGCCGGAGCCGAACGATTGTCACCGTCGCCCGAATCGGCGTGTCGACGCCGACCGGCCGCAGGAACGTGTAGCGCTGCTTCAGCCAGTTCGAGCCGGGACCAGGAAGATCGACCCCGAGCAGCGCAGAGACGAACCCGCCAAGCAGTGGGCCTGGCACCTCGCCGCCGTATTCGTTCGGATCTTCGACGAGACGCCGATAGTCGTCCACGTCGGCGGCCGTGAAGGTTCGAGTTCTGGACGCCTGCATTCCGATCCGAAGTCCCTTGAATGTGGCATTCGGGTCGACCAGCGCGGGATCGGGTTGGGAAGGCTCGGATTGCAGGGAGAGGCCGCTCGTGATCACCTCCCCGTTCGGGTTGATCAGCTGCTCCGCGAATCCCCCGTCGACAGGCGTCAGGTGAAGCGTCATCTCCTCGCCAGCGAACGTCGGACCGTTGAACAGGAACTCCTGATAGATGGGCCGGAAGCCGGCGGTTCGGCGCAGCTCGGCCCATGTCACCGAGAACAGGAACATGCCGTGAGCGACGGTTCGCCCGAAGCGGGTTCCGGCGGCGAAGTCCGGATCTACGTGGATTGGATTGTCGTCACCGCTCAGACGAGCGAACTCGTCGAACTGGGCCTGGGTGAAGGTCAGGGTGGCAGCGAGCACAGCCCCATCTTCGCAGGGGATCAACCCCTTCATCCCGAACCCAGGGTTCCTGAACGAGAAAAACACCGCCGACAGCCCTGGGTTGGCGGGATTGCCGAAGGTCTAGCCCCACGGGATGTGGTGCAATGGAACCGATGTTCGATTCCTACGCCCCCGAGTTCATCGACAATCCCTACCCGACGTTTGCCCGCCTTCGCTCCGAGTCACCTGTGTTCTTCGATGAGCGTTGGGGACTGACGTTCTTCACCCGCCACGCAGACATCGCCGCCATGCTTCGGGACCGACGCTTCGGCAGGGATGTCCGGCATGCGGTTCCGAAGTCCGACATCGACCCTCAGGCGTTCGACCGGATCTACCCGACCCGGTATCCGATGTGGACCCGATTCATCCGCGAGTCGTTCATCGACTTCGAGCCTCCCGATCACACACGACTTCGAAGGCTTGTCCAGTCCGCGTTCAACCGGCGAGCCTCCGAAAGCTACCGGCCGCGCCTGGACGAAGCGGCGACACGGCTTCTGGACGCGGCCCTGGAGCGGGGCAGCATGGACGCAGTCGCCGACTACGCCGAACCCATCCCATTGGCAATGATCGCCGAGCTGATGGGCGTTCCGGCAGTCGACCAGCCGCTCCTCGTCGACTGGTCCCATCGAATCGTCCGCCTCTACGACCAGGCATGCACCGACGAGGAAGGCATGCTGGCCGAGGAGGCGACCACCCAATTCGTCGAGTACGTGCGAGACATGATCACACAACGGCGGCAACGCTCATCCGAGGACCTGGTGACCGCCCTGGTGGAGGCCGAGGTTGACGGGGATCACCTGACCGACGATGAAGTCGTTGCGACGAGCATCCTCGCCCTCAACGCCGGTCACGAGGCGACCGTCCAAGCAATCGGCAACGGGCTCCTCGCCCTCGCCCGCAACCCACAGCAGTATCAACGGCTGCGCTCCGACCCCGATCTGATGTCGACCACCGTCGACGAACTGCTACGTCACGACACCCCGCTCCAAATGTTCGAACGATGGGTGCTGGAGGACCTCGACTGGAATGGTGCACACCTGCGCAAAGGCACCAAGGTCGGACTTCTGTTCGGGTCGGCCAACCACGACGAGACGGTATTCGCGGACCCTGAGCGGCTCGACCTGGGTCGCACACCCAACCCGCACGTGTCGTTTGGTGGTGGCATCCACTTCTGTGTCGGCGCGCCGCTCGCAAAGGTGGAGTTGGACGTCGCGTTCTCTCACTTCGCGCGCCGGATCGGTTCGGTCGCGTTGGCGGAGGAGAACCTCGAACGAACCCCCAGCTTGATCTTCCGCGGTGTCAACCGTCTGCCACTCACAGTGACGCCGGGATAGAGCATCTCCCGAACCCAGGGCTCGCAGGAGCGGAAACCGAGTCCCTGAGCCCAGGGTTCGCAGTTCAGACGGTCACACGCTCGCTCTCCGCGCGGACCATCGTCGATTCGTCGAGGAAGGCGGTCAGCGCGATCACGATCGCCGTCAATGCGATGAACACCATCATCGATCCGGCCATGGACCCCGTTGCCGACGACTTGAACGCGTCCATGCCGAGAATGAACAAGATCCCCGAGACCTGACCTGCCATCAGGATGACCCCCTGGGAGGTCGACTCGGGAGCCGGGTAGCTGATCTCGGCGGAGTACTGGAAGCCGAGCGGGTAGGCGCTCATCATGAAGAACCCGAACACGAAACTCGAGATCAACAGCAGCGGAAGCGTATCGGCGAACGCCAGTCCGACGAGGCCGGGCGCCATGCCGGCGACCGCGATCACCAGGAACGGCTTGCGGCGCCGTGATCGGTCTGACAGCACCGGCAAGATACCCGCCCCCAGAATCCCACCGACAACCATCACCGCTCCAATGATGCCTGCCTCCTCGGGGCCGAACCCGCGGGGGCTGACGATCTGCTCGATCCACGTGGAGATCGCGTTGAACATCCCGAGTCCGACGAAGAACAACAACAGGAGGATCAGCATGTCCCTCTGGCGCAAGATGTGACGCAGCCCTTCGAACACCTTGAACCGTTCGTCCTGATCGACCGTGCTCGGCGGTGTAGCGGGGCGCTCTTTGATGAACACAAGCGAGGCAATCGCGCCGATCGCCGATGCGATTCCGTACCACATGAGCGTTCCCGACATCTGAAGGTTCTCGACCAGGAACGGTGTCGCTGCCATCGCAACGATGATGCCAATGAACTGGGCCAGCGACGGCGCTGCCGCGGCGGTTGCCCGCTCGGTGACCGGAAACCACCGGGCGCCAACCTTCGTGATCGCGTTCATCACGAACGGCTGGCCGACGGCGAGACCGATCTGGGACACCAGCACGATCGTGTAGCTCGACGCCCATACACCCCTTGTGATTGCGAACACACCGGTGAGAACCGCTCCGATCCCCACACCGAGCCGCACCCCGTAGGTGTCGATCACGTAGGAAGCGGGAATCGAGAAGATGATGAACACGATCATGAACACCATCGACAACAGACCAATCTGGAGTTCGGACACCCTGTAGTAAGAAGCGGCGTCGCCGGTCACCGCGGCGAACGTGATCCAGTTCATCTGTACAAGGGCGTTCAGAAGCGAGAACACCCCGAGAACCACCCACCGGTATCCGTACAGTCTGACCTTCACCACTTCAGCCACTACGACCCTCCCTCCATTCTTCGACTCGCCACACCCATTCTCGCGTTACCATCCGGCGCTCATGTCGGGCACTCCATTCCGCAACGTCGCACTGATCGCGCACGTCGACCATGGCAAGACGACCTTGGTCGATGCGCTGCTGTCTGCCACCGGCGTGTTCTCCCCTCATCACATCCGGGTCGACCGGGTCCTCGATTCCAACGACCAGGAGCGAGAACGTGGCATCACGATCTTCGCCAAGGCCGCGTCGGTCGAGTGGAAGGGGATTCGCATCAACCTCGTCGACACCCCTGGACACGCGGACTTCGGAGGAGAGGTGGAACGAGCCTTGGCCCTCGTCGACGGTGTTCTCCTTTTGGTGGATGCCGCTGAGGGCCCGATGCCACAAACCCGCTACGTCTTGTCGAAGGCGCTGGATCGGCACCTCCCCGCAGTTGTAGTCGTCAACAAGGTCGACAGAACCGACGCGAGAATCGATCAGGTCGTCGACGATGTGTACGAGCTGTTCTTCGACCTGGGCGCCTCCGAAGACCACATCGAGTTCCCGATCATCTCTGCCATTGCGCGCAAGGGGCTGGCGATGGCGGGAATCGGAATGCCCGCCGACGACGCCGACCTGTCGCCCCTCCTCGACGCGATCGTCGCGACCATTCCGGCGGCATCCGGGGATCCGTTGGCGCCGCTCCAAGCGCTCGTGACGAATCTCGACGCGTCCGACTATCTGGGGAGGCTCGCGATCGGCCGGGTGGCTCAGGGCTCGCTCCGCAGCGGCGACCAGGTAGCCCTATGCCGGGCGGACGGGAGCGTCCTGGTTCGACGACTCACTCAGCTCATGGGGTTCGAGGGTCTGGGCCGCATCGAGGTGTCCGAGCGAGTCGCAGGTGACCTGTTCGTGATCTCGGGATTCCCGGAGGTGGAAATCGGAGACACACTGGCCGACACGACCGACCCACAACCGCTTCCACGCCTGACCGTTGACGAGCCGGTGCTGAAGATGACGTTCGGAGTCAATACTTCGCCGCTTGCAGGCACCGAAGGGCGCTTCGTCACCTCGCGTCAGATTCGGGACCGACTCGAACGAGAAGTACTCGGCAACGTGTCGATCAAGATCGGCGACACGCCCACTCCGGAGGTCATCGAGGTGGCCGGCCGTGGAGAGCTCCAGCTCGCTGTGTTGATCGAGGCCATGCGTAGAGAGGGCTTCGAACTCCAGGTGAGTAGACCGGAGGTGGTCACTCGTGACATCGACGGAGTGCAATGCGAACCTGTCGAGGAAGCGACCATCGACGTGCCCAACGATCACGTAGGAACGGTCACCCAAGCGGTCGCACCGCGGAAAGGCCAGATCGCAGGCCTCGAACCGGGTGAATCGGGTAGGACGATCGTCACAGTCACAGCACCCGCACGTGGACTGATCGGACTCCGATCGCTGCTCATGACGGCAACAAGAGGCACTGCACTCGTCCACCAGCGCCATTCGGGCTGGATGCCCTGGGCAGGCGAACTCCCGAGTCGACAGGGCGGTGCGATGGTCTCCGACCGTGCAGGGACCTCCACCGGATACGCCCTCGACAACCTTCAGAAACGGGGCACTCTCTTCATCGGTCCCGGAGAGCAGGTCTACGCGGGCATGGTCATCGGTGAGAACTCTCGCACCGCCGATATGCCGTGCAACCCGGCGAAACCGAAGCAACTCACCAACATCCGTACCCACGCCGCCGACGAAGCGATCAACCTGAAACCTCCCCGAACGATGACACTGGAGCGTGCCATCGAGTGGATCGCCGATGACGAACTGGTCGAGGTGACGCCGACGTCGATTCGCGTCAGGAAACGAACGGTCCCGAGACGCTAGGGCGCGCTGTCCGGCGGCGTTGGTGATGTGCAGGTCGAGCGAAGGGTGTCCGGTGCAACAACGAGGACAAGCGGTGTCATCTGGCCGTCCTGGATGCGGCAAACGTGGGGACAGGGCTAGGGCGCATCGAATGTGAACGCCACCTTGACGATGCCCTGTTCCCTCGCGGCGAACCTTCGATACGCGTCGGGGCCATCTTCGATCGGGACCGATGGGTGTGAAACAATCACATCCGCCGGAATCGCCAGTCTGTCGATGTGGGGCAGGATGCGTTCGAGGATCGATCGAACCGGTGCCCTGCCGGTGACAACCGTCACGTTCTTGTCATAGGCGTTGACGGGTGAGAACGCGAAGCGATCGAAAGTAGGCACAGCGATGACCGAAAGCGTTCCACCCGTTTGCAGGAGCCGGAACGCAAGTCCTTGGCCCGGAAGCGCACCCGTCGCGTCAACCACGGACGGGAACCCGGATTCGGTCATGACAACTGCCAGGTCGTCCGCTTCGGCCGGGTGCGCAGTCCTGGCACCAAGTTGATGGGCCCGCTCTCTCCGATCCTCCACCGGGTCGATCGCCAGGATCGGCCCCGCCCCCATCGCCAATGCCGAAAACACAGCCGTCAATCCGACGGCCCCGAGACCGACCACGGCCAGCGGACGACCGGGTCTCGCGTAGGCGCGTCTTGCGGCGTGCCAGCCTGTCGGGAAGTTGTCCGAGAGCAACAAAGCAGTCTCGTCGGACAGGCCATCAGGAACCCGCACAAGCGTCCCGTCGGCCATCGGGACACGCACATACTCCGCTTGGCATCCCTGAAGGGTCGATGTCCCGTCGGGACTCCCATACCCGAACAGCTCCCCTTGTTCACACCTGGCGCTCAACCCTCGAAGGCACGCATCGCAACGTCCACAGCTCGTCGTGAACGGGACGATCACCCGCTCACCTTCCTGGAAGCGTTCGACGGCGGTGCCGACGGCGGTCACGGTCCCGACGGCCTCGTGACCAGGGATCACTCCAAACCGAACGGTTTCTCTGCCCAGGTAGGGGTGAAGATCGGAGCCGCAGAGGCCCGCCCTCGTGACGCGGACGATCACATCCGTGCCCGTCTCGAGAACGGGCTCCGGCAGATCATCACGGAAGACAACGGTTTTGACATCGTCGAGGGTCAGGCCCCGCATGGACCAACGGTAGCTTCTCGACCCTCCACCTTCTCGATCCGAGCGTCGCGGGAGGCGGCTATCCGACTGAGCCGAGACTCGTCGCCGCCCTGAGGAAGTTCGCCTCGACTCGACCAAGTCTGCGTCTTGCCCAGCGGGCAGACACGAGCGAGGGAATCGCTCGCAGGACCACTCCCAACGGAGAATCGGGCCCTGGCCAAGGGGTGCGGCCGGACCCGGCCACGCAGCCCCGGTAGTGCAGCTCGGTGAAGCCAAGCATGAGCACGGCCGCGGTGCGCACGGCGACCATGCCCTCGAACGCTGCCACCAACCTCAGGTACGACGGCACGAGACGCATAGCCCTCGCCGTCAGCTCGACCCGTACACGCTGCACCGTCTCGTTCATCACCGTTGCATCGCCACCGTTGCGGAGAAACGGCTCGAGTGCCGGGTGGTATCCGATGCCTCTCGCCAGGTCCTTCTCAACGTCTCGCGTGATATTGGCAAGCTGGATCATCTCCCCCACGGCGCCTGCATCACGTCTGGTCGCCGGCGTAAGTCTGCCTCCGCCAATCAACTCCAGGGTGAACAGCACAGGGTTGCCGATCACGTTCCGGCAGTAGCGACTCATCTGCTCACCATTGAGGAGGACCCCTCCCTGACGGGCGAAGCAGTCCACCGACCAGATCATCCCGTCCGCCATCGCCCGCACGAGACGAGCGATGGAGTTTCGCGTCTCGATCGGAAGGGTCTGATAGACATCGTCGACTGAACTGCAACGCTCGACGAGAAGGAGGTGGAGGCGGTCCCTGCCATCTCGCGCGAGCCCGGCCGGAATCGGATCGGGTTCGGGCGGCGTCACCGACTCGAACCTCGAAGCGAACACCTCCAGGGCGTGTCCACGCGACCCGTTGTCCGGGTACAGATCCTCATACGTGTCGAGCATGCGGCAGTAGAGGTAGGCAACGGCAGCAGCCTTCGCCTTCTCGGCCGGGAGGACGGCGATGCTCGCAGCGAAGCTCCGCGCGGCATGAGGCAGAACACGCCACACGAATCTCTCGGAGTCGGTCTCCAGGGCGAGGGACACCAGATCCGGATGATCACGGTTGGCGACGAATCCTCGCACGAGGAGCGAGAGGCGCGCGAATCGCATTGCCAATCAAGGTAGCAGCGCGACGTGGACTACCCGGCACATAGACTCCGGCTCCGGCCCTATGAGGCGACCGATCACGAAGCGAATGCGAACCTTCATGGAAGGCGGTTGGCCGTTCCCCTAGCATCGCCTTGGTGGATCGGATCGCTCGAATTCTCGTCACGCACTCCCGTCGGGTCATCGCCCTGACCGTGCTCATCAGCCTGGTTGCGGTCGGAATGATGTTCCGACTCAAGGTCAACGCCGACGTCACCCAGTTCCTCACCTCCGGCAACGATCAGGGCGAGGCATGGCTTGCCCTCCAGGAAAAGTACGACACGTCCGACCCCATCAACGTCCTCGTCACGTTCCCAGATGGTGAGACCATCGACGACAAGCAAGCCCTCGTCTCCCTGGTCCAGCTACGAGACGAGCTCGCAGCGGTCGACGGCGTCACTCAAGTCGGATCCATCATCCCCGATGTCAACCCGATCACAGGGGCGCCGATCACTCCCGAGATGATCCAGGCGATCCCCGATGCGATGATCGGCACGTTCCTGGCCCAGAACCCTGTCGCCGACCTGCTGGTGAGCGACGACGGGACGCACACACTGATGGTGGCCGTACCCTCAGACGAGCCGGTCACGGTTGCCCGTGCCGTGACCGACATCGAACCACCGGACGGGCTGGAGGTTGACTTCTCCGGAAACCCGGTCATCTTCGCGACCGTCATCGACATGATCGGATGGTTCCTCCTGGTCATTCCCCCTGCGGTCGTCATGCTCCTCCTGCTCACGTTCTTCGCGAACATCGGTGACCGTCGGCTCACCATCTTGTCGATCGTCCCTGCGCTCCTCGGCGCACTCTGGACGTTCGGACTCATCTTCGGCCTCGGCCGCGAAGTCGACATCGTCTCGGTGCTCGTGCCGATCTTTGTGATCGTGATGGGATCTGCCGACGGACTTCACTTCGTCACTCACTTCCAGGAGGCATCCGAACGAACAGAGGATCGGATCGAACGGGTGAGGTCGACCCTTCGGCAGGTCGGCGTCCCGATGATCCTGACGTCCATCAGCACGGCGGCCGGATTCCTATCGCTCCTCGTCACCGACGTCCGGCCGATCGAGGAGCTCGGCCTCTTCACGGCGATAGGCATCGGGTTCGCGGGTGTGATCTCATTCTTCTTCTTGCCCGCCTTGCTCTCCCGCCTCGAAATCGCTCCGCGTCATCACACGGCGATCCTCGGCGCTCGCGTCACCACCGCGATCAAAGCGATAGCCAAGCCACGATGGATCGCGGCCGTCCTCTCGATTGGTCTCATCGCGTTCGCTGCGGTGTTCATCCCCAGACTTCAGGTCGACTCGGACCAGCTGTTTTTCATCAAGGATGATCACCCGCTCCGCCAGAGTTTCGATCGGACAGCCGAGGTCTTCGGTGGAGCCACACCCCTTATCGGCGAGTTCGTCTACGACCCCGCCGCCGGAGCCGATCAGCTCACCGCTCTTGCATCCGTGGAACGTGGACTGGAACAGTTGCCGGGGATCCGCACCGTGTTCTCGGCGGCCGATCTCGTCGGCAAGGTGCCTGCAGAGCAGCTCGATGCCGTGCTCGACGGGTCCGCATCTCTCCCACTCGGCACGATGGCGTCGAGCGACGGGCTGAGATTCATCGTGTTTCCCGGCCCATTCTCAACCGACCAGCTCCGCGAGTGGCTGACCTTCGCCGACGACAACCCGGAGATCCGAACCCTCACAGGCATGCCGGTACTGTGGGATGAGATCGCTCGGCTCGTGCTACGCGCGCAGATCGGGTCACTCGTTGCCGCCTACGTGGTCGTGTTCCTCATGCTCTTCTTCGCTTACCGGAAGCTGCGCGAGACACTGGTTGCACTCGCCCCGCTGGTCCTCACGACAGGCACGCTGCTCGGGTTCATCGCCGCCTCCGGCATACAGCTCAACCTCGTCACAGCGATCGCGTCCTCGATCGTGATCGGCGTCGGCATCGACTACTCCATCCACTTCGTCGCGGCTATCAACTACGCGAAACCCGATGGCCCCGGGTACGTACTCCGAGCCATCGACAGCGCGGGACGGCCCATCGTCGCGAACGCTCTTGGCATCACGATCGGACTGAGCGCGCTCTGGCTGTCACCTCTGAAGATCCATCCGGAGATCTCGATGATCATGTGGGTGTCGATGATCACCGCTGCGCTCACCGCCCTGCTGGTGATCCCAGCGCTCATGCCTCGCGAGGGCATGGAGGAGGCCCAATGACAGAGCTTGTCGAAACCTATCGAGGTGTGGTCTACCCGTGGCAGTGCGACCATATCGGTCACATGAACGTCATGTGGTATGTCGGCAAGTTTGACGAGGCGACGTGGAGTCTCTTCGCGATGCTGGGCCTCACGCCCTCGTACCTGCGCGACGAGCGGCGAGGGATGGCAGCCGTCGATCAGCGCATCGCGTATCAGCGCGAGCTACGCGCCGGCGATGTCGTCGCCGTGAAGAGCGCCACTCTCGATGTCGGCGAGAAGGTGATCCGTTTCATCCACGAGATGAGCAACGTGGAGACCCAAGAGGTTTGCGCGATCACGATGCTGACCGGCGTGCACATGGACACCGACAACCGCACGTCATGCCAGCTGCCCGAGTCCGTGATCGAAACGGCGCGGGGCTACATCGTCGACTACGTGGCGCCGTGGGATTCCTGACGCAACGCGACCGGCCATCAAGTAGCTTCCCCACATGGCCAAGCTCGGTTCGAACTACTGGAAACTGTGGACAACGAGCGCCGTATCGAACTTCGGTGACGGCGTCTCGACGATCGCGTACCCATGGCTCGCGTCGGCGATCACACGCAACCCGCTCCAGATCTCGTTGGTTGCAGTCGCCACCCGGCTGCCCTGGCTGATCTTCACTCTCCCCGCAGGAGTCATCACCGATCGAGTCGATCGTCGCAAGCTCATGATTGCCATGGACTCGTTCCGTTTTCTCCTGACGATCGGGGTGGCAGTCGTAGTGCTTCTTGGAGGAAACGTGCTCGCTTCACCTGATGCGATTGCTGCCGGCACCGCCTCCCCGCCGGCCAATCAGGCTCCCTGGCTCGTGCTCCTCTACGTCACTGCGCTGGCATTCGGCTTCGCCGAGGTCCTCCGAGACAACGCCGCACAAACGATCATGCCTGCGATCGTCGACCCCCGGAACCTCGAGCCTGCGAACGGTCGGCTGTGGGGCGCCGAGATGGTCATGAATTCGCTCGCCGGGCCGCCTGTGGGAGGTGTCCTGATCGCGATAGCGTTCGCATTTCCTTTCTTCGTGGATGCAGGCACGTTCGCGATCTCGGCCCTGGGACTACTGCTGATCTCCGGCACGTTTCGGTCTGAAAGCGCCGCGACCGGCAAGGTTGCATGGAGAACCGAGATCTCAGAAGGAGTCCGTTGGCTGTGGCATCATCGCCTGCTTCGATCGATGGCGCTCATCCTCGGTGCTATGAACGCCATGTTCTCCATGGCGCTCGCTACCTATGTGCTGTTCGTCCAGGAGATCCTCCATCTGGACGCCGCGAAGTTCGGCCTGCTCCTCACCGCAGGCGCTATTGGAGGCGCGGTGGGGAGTGTGATCGCGCCGAAGGTCAGCAAGGCGATCGGATCAGGAACATCGCTCTTTCTCGCGCTGTCCGGTTCGGCCGTCACACTGGCGGTCACCGGACTCGTCTCCTCTGCAGCGATCGTCTGGGCGATGTTCCTGATCGGAAGCTTCCTCGCCGTGCTGTGGAATGTCATCACCGTCTCACTCCGGCAAGCAATCATTCCAGGCAGTCTGCTTGGCAGAGTGAACAGCGTCTATCGGTTCTTCGCCTGGGGCATGATTCCCATCGGATCACTCCTCGGTGGCATCGTCGTCGATGTCACCACTCGCTTGGCGACGAGAGACCTGGGCCTTCGGATGCCGTTCCTGCTCGGTGCAGCTGTCTATGTGGTCCTTTTCCTGTTCGCGCTTCCCCGGCTCACTACCGCCAAGATCGAACGGGCCCGCGCCGAAGTCGAACCGTCCTAGCCGCTACACCTCGGGTTCGTCCGGTGCCTCATCCTCCTCAGGTTCAGGCACCGTCTCTTCTGGCTCTTGCTTGTGCCGACGCGGTCTTCCACCCGCCGCCCACAGCGCCAGGAACGCAAGGGCCAGCGCAGCGAGGAAAAGGGCACCCCAGCCCCATAGCTTGGTGCGCTGTGAGTATCCGGCGTCAGTCGTGGTGGTCGAACTCGTCGCTCCCATCCCTATCAGATCGGGATCGACGCCAAGGGTGGCAAACGTCGCCGGCTGGGACATGTCACTCGAGTCGTCGCCGCGGATGGCCTCGAACACGACGACGAGGTTCGTGGCGTCGGTTTCGGTCACTCCGGTCCATTTCCCGGCCCCTTCGGGTGCGAGGCTCGTGACCCACTGATCCCCTCCGATGTCCACGATGTGCGCGACGACGGCATCCGCCTGGCCCGACACCTCGACCGTGAATTCGACGTTCAATCTGCCGTCACCAGCGGGTGTGGCGGTGGCACTGGCATCGCCGAATGTTCCCCCGAGCACGGTCGCGAGGACCAGGACGAGTGAGAGCAGGCCGGACATGTCAAAAGAGTACAGGGTGAGCCTCCGGCTCACAGCGATCAGCCAATCGGCTATTCAGCCAGCAGCCACATCCGCTGTGCGACCGTCGGGTGGGTGCCGTCAGCTGGAGGCCGCCAGATGCGAGCGAGGCGAGCCTACCCTTCCTTCATGGTTCATCTCGTCGGCACGACCGCTATTGGCACCGTCCACGGAGATCTGACACGTCAGAACGTCCACGCGATCGTCAATGCGGCCAACGAGCGCCTCGCACACGGGGGCGGCGTGGCCGCCGCGATCGTCCGAGCCGGCGGCAGAACAGTGCAGGACGAATCGGACGCGTGGATTCGGGCCAACGGTCCTGTTCAGCGGGGCCAGGCAGCCGTGACCTCTGCGGGTGTGCTGCCCGCCGACGTCGCGATTCATGTCGTCGGCCCGCGCTACCGGGCCGATCAGAACAACGAGGTACTTCTTCGGGAGTCGGTTCGAGCAGCTCTCGACGCGGCCGCCGACGTCGGCGCGAGATCGGTGGCCTTTCCGGCGATCTCGGCCGGGATCTTCGGATACCCGAGGGCCGAAGCAACCAGCGTCGTAGCTTCTGAAATCGTCCGCTGGGTGACCCAGCATCCGGATGCCCTGGATGAGATTCGCCTCGTCGGGTTCGATCACGGCACGACGACCGACTTCGAGGAGGGTCTGTCTCTCGCCGTCGAAGATCTCTAGAAGTGCCGAAGCCGGCCGGAGAGCGCCACCGTCGATACTCGCACCATGGTCAGCATGAGAAGCGCGGTGAGTCCAACGATCGCCGGAATGAACCACGCTCGTTGTACCTCAGACGCCGGAAGCAGGGAGCTCCAACTGAACACCCCTTGCACATAGGTGAAGTGCCATGACTGGGCCGGGGTGTCGCGGGTGATGTAGTTCCTGTCGGCCGAGGTCACCTCGGCAGTCGGAGCGCACAGGCTGCCTGGGGCGAGTACCCGCGCACGCTTCTGAGTACTGGCTCCCCACATCAGGACGTAGCACTCACCGCCGGCCATGCCCGTGAGCACATCGATCGACTGGCCTGTGGTTGGCACCTCGACGATTGCTCCCTGCACCCCACCCACGGCCGCCTCGCCAATGGGAACCCCGCTCCCGATTGCCTGGTAGGTCGCTTCGAGTCGATCTATGAGTTCCTCTGCCTGCGGAAGCGCAGGGTTCGGCGCGAAGCGCATGGCGGAGACGACAGCCAGCAACACAACGAGCACGAGAGAAGCTCCGACGAGCTTCAGGATCGTCAGCCTCCCGTCGTGGACGATGTCCCGGCGATCTGCCTGGAATCGGGCAGCCGACGCAGTCGAATGCCGGCTGACCGTGCGTCCATGTGCGGTCAGCCTCCAGTCGAGAGGATTGGCGCGGATCACCTCGTACCCGTTGCGACTGAATCCGTCCGGTGTCTGCTGCCACGTGGTCACACAGACCTCCCCAAGGGAGGCTACCACCAGTTGCCATGTTCAGACAGGGACGTTCGGAGCGACCCGCCACCGGAGCAGGCGGTAGGTTTTGCCGATGAGCAACGTGCTGATCGTCGGTGGCGGGGTAATGGGTTCCGCGACCGCCTACTACCTGCTTGCCCGAGATCCATCCCTGTCGGTCACCGTCGTCGAGAAAGACCCCAGCCACCGATACTCGTCCACGCTGCTCCCGTACGGAAACGTCCGCATCCAGTCCAATCTGGAGGAGAATCCTCGACGAACGGCCCGAGCTATCCGGCCTCTACCTGGCCAACGGCTTCTCCGGGCATGGGTTCCAGCAATGCCATGCAGTCGGGCGCTACCTCTCCGAACTGCTCTTGGGGCTCCCGCATGAACTCGACCTTTCCCGGTTCGGTCCTCAGCGAATCCTTGACGGCACACCCGTCTACGAGCATGCCGGCCGGATCATCTGAGAGTTGACCGGTCTGATGGCGAGTGGCAGGCTGGGTGGCGGGTCGAGCGAGGGAGGTTCGGGATGCAGTCGCGGTTGAGCAAAGTCGCGTACGTCGTCTTCCTTGCGACGTTGATCTCGAGTTGCGTCGAGGAGTCACCTGCGCTTCCGACGACCACGACGACAACCGCGGTCGCTGCCACCGTGGCCGTCACCACCACCCAGCCGTTGCCGACCGCCACCACAACCAGCACGACACCCCCGAGTGCTCTCGATCTCCTTCGGGAGAGGGAGCTCTTTCTCCCCTCCCTCTCCGCCGCCGAGGAGTGCCCGCTGACACCCGTTGGTGATGAGCTGCAGGGCGTCGCGCAGACCTACGGAACAGGACCGGTATACGCGACGCTCGGCTCACGGAACTCCACAGTCGAGCTGTACAGCGACATGTTTGAGTACGGCCTCTACTACACGAAGGTCCTGTGGTCGTTCACGGGCGAAGGCCCCGTACTGATCCGAGGGCACCAACTGGACGGGCCGGCTGATGTCGGCTTCGAACCCGACGAACCGGTTCCCAGCGGAAGAAAGCTCTCCGAATTGACCATCACTACCAACCCTCCAGAAGGACAAACAGGGTTCGCCGCGACATCCGTGCTCATTCCGGGACCTGGCTGCTACGCCTTCCAAGTGGACACACCATCTTCCACCGATGTCATCGTGTTCAAGGCTGTGGAACGGTAGGTACGAGACGTTCGCCGCGGAACGGGGCCTGGTCATAGCGACCTGCAGCGCGTGCGATGGTGTGACTGAACTCTCTCAGGAGACCCCAAACGAGTCCTCTTGTGAGCGTCCCCCCAACGTGGAAACGCTGGGAGAGTGGCCACTTCAACTCGTCTTGGCCGAGAAGGGCAGAGCCGTTTGCGGTGATGATCTGATGATGGATCGTCGCGAGTGCGTCCGCCTGTGCGTCCAGAGGAAGCGTTAACACCCGATCGATCTCGTCGAGCAACGCACGAGCCGTCGCGAGCCTGTGGGCAACGATCGAGTAGGTCTTTGCATCAATGAGTCCGTGGGTGTACTTCAACTCGTTCAGATCACCGGCGACGCGATAGCTCGCGACCGCGATCTGATCACGGGTCATCCCATCGGTCTCGAATGTGAGCATATCTTTCCACGACGGCTTCGTCAGCGCCTGCCTGTGGGCTTCGAGGGTTCGACACTGAACGGTGTAGCCGAGGGACGCGTCCTCGTACGCCAGGCTGCCTGGATCGAGGAAGGGTCCGAGCGGCGTCGCGTACGCATGAACCCGACCCTCGAACCGGTCGAGCAAATGCCGGTAGTAGTCGCCGGTCCCCAGCGCCTGCGCATAGGTCTGGTGCGGGATCCCGATCATGAAGAACAGGTCGAGTTTTCGACAACCGTGAGCAAGCGCAGCCTCGATCGTCGACTCGAGCACCTCGTTGGAGAACGGGAACTTCCGGTTGATTCGCCGCAGTTCCTCGTCGTGGGATTCGATGGTGATCTCGAGACTCCAGGCGCCAACGGACGCTTCGACCATTTCGAAAAAGTCGGCGTGTGCCGGATGGAAGAGCTCGAGGATGAGTTCATTCGGGACATGGAGCTCCGCGAGTCTGGTGAACACCTCTCGGCAGCGCCGCATGCCTCCGATTCGTGGGTCGTGGACCATGAAGATCGGCGCCCGGGAGAAACTCATGATCGTGCGGACATCGCGGGCGAGTTTCTCCGGCGATCGGAAAGCCGGGTGGGACCGATGTCCGATGATCCGGTAGGCGGACGCCGACCCACCGCACACAGCGCAATCCTGGACGCATCCCCGGCTGTTGAGAACCATCGTGAGTGGATACCTCATCCACTCGACGTAAGGAATCAGGTTGGGCAGGTTTGCGTATTTGAACACTGAACGCATCGCGTACCGGTAGTCCGGAACGTCGACGTAGTCGATGTCCGCGGGGATGAACGTCAAGTCGTTGGTCACGGCCGTGCCGTCTGGGTCTTTCCACGTGAGGTTCTCAACATTTGCGAGCTCCGTCCCCTCCCGCAACGCCTGAAGAAGTTGGCGCACCGGCTCCTCCGTTGAGTCTCCGCGCACGACGAAGTCGACGAAGGGGTAGCTGACGAGTTCTTCATGGAAGTACGAGGAGGAGAGACCGCCGAGCAGCACGTAGCTCTCGGGGTGCAGCTTCTTGACCAGTTCGGCTATCGCGAGGGCACCCTGGACGTGGGGCAGCCAGTGAAGGTCGATGCCAAACACGGTCGACTCGAGACGAGCGAGATAACGTTCGACGTTGAACCCCTTGCTCCGCATCATGCGGTGCGCGAGGTTGACGATCTGGACGTTGTAGTGGTTCTTCTCGAGGAACGAAGCGATGCTCGTCAGTCCGATCGGATACATCTCGAACTCGCCCGTGGACGGGACTGCGTCGGCGATCGGGCCGAGGAACACGTCTTTGCGCCGGAAGTCGTAGATCGACGGGGGGTGCAGGAAGATCAGGTCTCGATGGAGCGGGTTTCTCATGGTCCACCTCAACGGTACGTGGACGCCGCCTCGGCCAGTAGAGGCGGAGGACAGGTTCGTGGAGAGTCGAAAGAACCTCGTCTCGAACAGTTTTCCACGTGTGACTAGGCAATACGGGGATTGCAGAGTTGATTCTCCGACAACACCGATGCTCTGCCGATATCAGATCCATGAACCACTTCGTTCTGGGATGGCGTGCATACGGCGTGCCCGTGGGTGCAGGCGAACAGAGCCTGTCGTGCAGCCGCTGCTATGCCCCCGCTGTGGTGATCGTCAAGAAGAGGCCCTTCTGCGGCCGTTGCGCCGTCGAAGGTCAAGCCGACCAGATCGAGCGAGCGAAACGCCGCGAAGAGCCACCGAAGGACCGCGAAGCCTCTTCTGGACCACCGCCGCACGAACGCTGAGTGACTGGCACCGGCTGGCTGAGCGATGTTCCCCAGATAGATGATCTCCCGGGCTCGAAGAGCGTTCGATTCGAGAGGGTTGTTCGACGTGGGAACCACGAATGATTCGGGATCAGCCGGAGCGAGCGCAACCTCTGTACCCAGGTTTCCGGTGTCGATCGCGCCGGGATTCGCCATTCGGGCTGCCTATCCGGTTCGAGGCTGGTCTCTAGATAGCGGCGGCTCAGACGACCGGAAGACCGTCGTCGAGAACCCGAGTCCTAGGTTCCACTCGCGGTATAGCCTGCACGTGTGCTGCTCGAGAGGGAAACAGAGCTGACTCTCCTGTCGGATCTCCTGGAAGGGATCGATTCCGGCGGCAAGGTCGTCCTGATCAGGGGCGAAGCCGGTATCGGCAAGACCTCCCTGGTGAGAGCGTTCATCGGGCTGCACACTCACGACGCGCAGATACTCACAGGGACCTGTGACGACCTCCTGATCCCCCAACCACTCAGCCCATTCTGGGACATGGCACGCGCCGAGCCCCTGCTCGGGGAACCCCTTGGCGAAGGAGACCGCCCGCGTCTGCTCGAGACCGTGCTGGATCTCCTCTCACGATCACTGCGCCCCACCATCATGGTCATCGAAGACACCCAATGGGCCGACGAGGCGACGCTGGATGCCATCAGGTATGTGGGCCGACGGATCGGCAGAACCCGGGGGTTGCTCCTTCTCACCTACCGGGATGGCGAGGTGGACTTCGAGCATCCCCTCCGCAGGGTCATCGGCGATCTTCCTCCCGAGGACGTCCTCCGGATTCAGCTGGGCGGGCTGTCACCTTCGGCCGTCGCCTCGATGATCGGCACGTCTCATCTCGATCTCGACGAGGTGATGGTCGCCACCAACGGGAACCCCTTCCTGATCGGCGAGATGACCTCCGACGACTTGGTCCCGACGTCGCTTCAGGATTCCGTGATGGCGCGAGTGCAGAGGTTGTCCATCGGAGCCCAGGAGATGCTGAAGGCACTCGCGGTCGTGCCCGAGCCGCTCCCGATCCTGGATGCCCTGGGGCTGCCAGGCGCCGACGAGAACCGTATGGATGAATGCCAGATGCGTGGGCTTCTGGTCGTCGAGAGCGGAACGGTCAGCTTCCGTCATGATCTGATACGCCGGGTCGTCGAGAGTTCGCTGACGGGCGGTGAGCGCCTCGCCAAACACCGTGCGGTCCTCGATGGTCTCCCGGAAGAAACCCATCCATGTCTCCTCATCCACTGCGCCGTCGAGGCAAACGACATCGATCGGCTTGTTGATCTCGCCCCGCGATCGGCCCGCTACGCGGCGGCAATGGGGAGCCACGTTCAGGCGGCCGAGGACTTCAGAGAAGTCGGACCGCACCTCGACCGGTTCGCCAAGGATGAACTGGGACCCCTTCTCGACGAATGGGCTCGAGAGGAGTTCTTGGTCGACAACATCACCGACGCAGTGCGACTCAACGAGGAGGCACTCGCCCATTATCGGAGTGTGGGTGACCGGCGTGCGGAGTCCAGGGCACTGGCGCAGGCAGCTCACTTCCTGGAGAACGCCGGCCAACGTGTCCTTGCCGAGGAACGCGCTCGCCAAGCCGTAGAGGTCCTCGGAGACAACCCTCGCGGCGACGATCTCGCCAGGGCCCTCGAAGTGAACGCCTACCTGCACACCATGGCGGGAGATGTCTCCGTCGTCCCTGAGCTGGTGGACCGGACCCTCGAAGCCGGAGGTGCCGACATCGACGAGAGCGTGCTCATCCGTTCACTGAACCATCGAGGCATCGTGGAAAACATCGCGAACTATCCGGAAGGCCGGGCAAGTCTCGATGAGGCGTGGCGGCGTGCCGAAGCGTCCGGCCAGTGGTATGAGGAAAGCCGAGCTCTGTTCAATCACGCGTGGGCAGCTGTCGAGTTCCGAGATCTTCCTATCGCTTCGGACTACATCCAGAGATCGATCGCCTCGGCTGCTCGACACGAACTCCCCGCGCTCGAAGCCTACGCAGAAGCGATGTACGCGCGGATCCTCGAGCTCGAAGGCGAATGGACGAGAGCGGAGGATCTTGCAAACCATGTGCTCAACAGCTGGCCGCTCAGTCAGATGGTGGCCAAGCCGATCCTCGGTGTGATTGCGGCGAGGAAGGGGCGCGACTCGGCTCGACCAACGCTGAAGACGGCGTGGGAAATGGCACTCGCCGCCGGCGAAAACCAGCGTCTGGCGCCTGCCGCGGCAGCATTGGCCGAGTCTATGTGGATCGGTGGCAGCACGGATGTTCCAGTGGCCGAGTTCCACGGGGTGATGGCCTCCGAACTCGAGCGAGGGTTCCGCTATTCGGCAGGATCGATTGCGTTCTGGCTCTGGGAACTGGATGAACTCACCGACATCCCACACGGAATTGCCGAGCCGTATCGACTCGTGATGGAGGGGAGAGCCGCAGAGGCGGCGGTCATCTGGAACCAGAAGGGCGTTCCCTATGAGCAGGCGTTGGCACTGATGCGCGGAGATCGGAACTCGAGACTGCAGGCCGTCGAGGTGCTCGAGACCCTTGGGGCAACCGCCGTTGCAGCGAAGCTCAGGAAGGCGCTGAGGGACGAGGGCATCGCGGTTCCCAGAGGCAGGGGCCGTGCGACCAGAAGCAACGTCGTCGGTCTCACCGCCCGACAGATGGAGATCCTCGCGCTCCTCGGTGAGAGTCTCTCCAACATGGAAATCGCCGACCGGCTCTTCATCTCCCCTCGTACCGTCGAGAACCACGTCTCGGCCGTCATGTCGAAGCTCGACGCGAACACTCGCTCAAAGGCGGTCGTCCGGGCCGAATCGCTCGGTCTTCTCTCCGACGGCAAGTAGGTACCTGCGGCGCCACAACTGAGTGGTCGTCCCCGATGACGCGCCGCCGTGTTCCCCCTACGTTCTTGGACTGACAAAGCAAGGAGGTTTGCGTGTCACTCTTCATGGACGTACACACCATCGAGGGAGGAGTCTCCGGAGCGGACGTTGCGGATGCCCACAAGGCCGATCTCGAGACGCAGAGCAAGTACGGAGTGAGCTACCTCCGCTACTGGGTCGACGAGAGCGCGGGGAAGATCTTCTGCCTCGTCGAGGCCGACAGCGCGGAGGACGCCAACACCGTTCACCGGGAGGCTCACGGGCTCGTCGCCGACGAGATCTATCCCGTCAGCGAGAACAGCTGACTCTGTCAGCACAACGAAACACGGAGGTAAGTCAGAATGAGACGATCACTGTCAATCACACTGCTGGTAGCGCTGATGGTCACGGTGATGGTGGTGGGAGCCACTCCCGCATTTGCTGGGGAAGTCAATGGGCACAACGGCTTGGAAACGGCGGCCCCTTCCCACGCCAACTCCATCTGCGCATTCTCAGGACTCAATGACTATCCAGACGGTTCTCAGAGCGGCCCACCCGGACGGACGCAGTCGTATGGACAGGATGTGAAGAGCGGACGGATCAGCCCTCACGACTTCAATCCTGGAGACGCCTGCAGGGGTGGATCGAACCCCGACAACACCCCGAGCTAGACCCTCATGCTCAAGGGAACGGGGAGTCGTCGCAACCAAGGTGGCTCGCCGGTGACACCGGCGAGCCACCTTTCGGCTGTTGAGTCCGCGTCCGACCAACGCGACGGCCACGGAACCGCACCCCGCTTGAGGGTAGTCTGAGGTCACGCGTCGGAGGCACCATGACCACACTACGGGAAGCAGCAGGAGACTTCCTCGCCCAGCGACGGATTGCCGTCGCCGGCGTATCACGTCACCCGGAGGGCGGGCACAGCGGCAACGGCGTCTACAGACGCCTTCGCGACCGCGGCTATGAGGTGTTCGCCGTCAACCCCAACGCCGACGAAGTCGAAGGTGACCACTGCTATCACTCTCTCGCAGACATCGCGGGAGGGGTCGATGCAGTGTTGGTCGCAACGACCCCGGAGGCCGCCGAGGGCGTGGTCCGCGACTGCGTCAATCTCGGCATCCAGAGGGTCTGGCTCCACCGGGGGGTCGGTCCGGGAAGCATGAGCGAGCCCGCTGTGGACTACGGGAAGGCGCACGGAATCGATGTCATCCCTGGCGGGTGCCCATTGATGTTCGATCCCGCCGCCGATCCGGGGCACAAGTTGATGCGAGCGCTGTTCACCCTGACAGGGTCGGTGCCGAGGAAGTTCTGAGACGACAGACGGCAAGCACTCGATCGCACCACCGACAGAACCGACGTCCACGCGGGGGGCGGGGATTCAGATACGCACCTCGTCGCCGACCCTGATCTCAACAGGCGCCTGAAGATCGTCCATCACCGTGACGAACCCGCGGACGCCATCTCGAAGGAACGCGAGATCGGTCTGGAGATCCGCGGCATCGGCGTCGGGACGTCCGGAGAGAAACCGGGTGAACGGAACACACGGTTGGGCGATCTCGAAACCGTCCAGTCGGATCTCGCCAAAGGCCGTAACGACCACGAGACCCCCGGCAAGATCGTCGAGGGTCCACATCCTGTCCGTTTCGATGATGATGTTCTCGCCGGCGACACCCACCGGGCGACGCCTGAACCGCGTCCACATGTGCTCGTAGTGAGATGTGAATCCGATCGAGACGTTCCCTTCGGCGTTCCACCGGGTGCGCTGCGGGTGTGAGGCATGGTGGGCGTCAAGCACCCACCCTCCGTCGTGTGCAGCCAGCATGCCCTGGCGGGTCAACAACGCCCGTTCCGGGCACAGCAACGCCGCTGGATCGTAGGTACCGCCGGCCTTGAGACGGGTGCGCTGCGCCTGAAGTCGGGCGATCCTAGGCAAGGGGCAGATCCCGTTCCTCGAACACGGCCCTGAGAACATCCGGCCGGTCGCTCATGATCCCGTCCACCCCCATGTCCAACAGTCGATGCATCTCATCAGCCTCGTTGACCGTCCAAATGTGCATGAGTTTGCCGGCCTTACGGGTCGCGTCGAGGAACCGCCTGTCGAGCTTGATGAAGCGTCCGTAGGTCACAGGGATCTGAAGTGCTGCGGCGGGTGTCCGCAGGCCGATTCCGACCCTGGAAGCGGCCCAGAAGAGGAGCCCTTCGTTGCGTGCCGTGGATGTCGGAATCCGTCCGCCCGACGCCTCCCTGACAGCCCCGACCCAACTGTCGTCGAACCCGCCAACGATGATCCGATCCCACAGATCATGGCGTCGTACCAACTCGACGAGGACATGCTCCAGCCCGCCCTGTTTCAGTTCGAGCGTCATGGAGATGTCAGGGAACGTGGTGACAATCTCCTCCAACGTCGGGACGACAATCCCCTGCCCTCGGAATGGCCAGTCACGATCGGCCCCGAAACGGAACGCCGCATCGACCCCTTTGAGCTCCTCCAGCGTGTAGTCGCACACGTCACCAGACCCGTCGGTTGTGCGATCCAGGTAGTCGTCGTGAAACAGAACGATGTGCCCGTCCCTCGTGAGATGAAGGTCGGTCTCGAAGAAGCGGAACCCGAGGTCGTACGACTGCTGGAAGGCGTACAGGGTGTTCTCGGGCCACAGAAGCCGTCCTCCACGGTGTGAGAACGCAGTCGGACGCAACCAGTCGATCACGGCGGCGAGTCTAGGACCCGAAGAGCCTCGCCGTCGTGGCGAGGGCGGGCGTAGGTTGGAGGCAGGAGGACTCATGTCGGACACACCTCTGACGTTCCAACAAGTTGAGGCCGCCATACGCAACAAGACCTTCGGCGTCTTGACGACGATCGACACCAACGGTCGGCCGCACTCGACGGGTGTCCTGTATGGAGTCGGCCCACCCTCGTCGGGGTTTGCTATGTTCGTGCTAACAGGCGAGCGCTACATCAAAACACGCAACGTTCGGTCGAACCCGAACGCTTCACTGGTGGTCACCTTTCCCCACCGGGTTCTCAGTTTCGTGCCCGCAAGCTGTGTCACGTTCACAGGCGCCGTCACCGTCGTCCCTACCGATGATCCTGACGGCCGATGGGCATTCGAACAGCACCGGATCTTGCGCGACAACACGGCCCACGTCGCAAGCGCCGTCTTCCTGAAGCTGGTCCCCGACCCCCAGGGGCTCTGCTTCGGCCTCGGTGTCGGACTGAGAGAGATGCGTCGCCACAGAGAGCGGCTCAGCTATCGGGTGTTCGTCGATCGACAGACGTAGGCTCTGCCAGAGTGATCGACATCAGACTCCTCGGTTCGGACGACGCAGACACGCTGACCCGAGTCGCGCCGGGAGTGTTCGACGACCCCATCGATGAGCGCTCCACTCGCCTGTTCCTCAGCGATCCGCGTCACAAGCTGGTCGTGGCGGTCGACGAAGATGTGGTAGTCGGATTCGTCAGCGCTGTCGTCTACTTCCATCCCGACAAGACGGGCCCGGAGATGTGGATCAACGAAGTGGGCGTCGCTCCGGGCTACCGGCGACAAGGTATCGGCAGGCTGCTCATCGAACGAGTGCTCTCCGAAGCACACGACGCCGGCTGCGGCGAAGCATGGGTACTCACCGAGCGCCACAACAGCGGAGCAGTATCACTGTATGAAAAGGTCGGTGGTGTAGAGGGCGACCCGGACACGACCATCTTCACGTTCCACCTCTAGCGCCAGGGCCTAGGTTTGGGGCATGAGAGCGAGGCTCGGCCTGGTTGCTGCTGCCCTCCTGATGGTTGGCGGCTGTGCCTCCCCCGCCCCTGCGCCGGCGTCGCAGTTCGATCCCATTGAGTGGGGATCAGGGAAGGTCAGCCGCCACCTCCTGACCTATCGCGATCTCACCGAAGGCTTCGAAGTCACTTCCCCCCTCGACGAAGACGCTCTCGCGCTCCCCTCCGATGCTGCACCTCCGTCCCACGTCTTCGAGGGCCGGCTTGAACTCCTCGATGAGGCGACCAGCGGCGACATGACCGTTCTCAGAGGCGACGAGGACGCAGAAGTGCGTCATCTCCCAGAGTTCGACTATTCGTTCGTCCAGACATCCGACGGCTATCTCGTCCCCTTCCAGCGCGGCCTCATCATCACGGATGACCCTCACTGGAATCTCATCCTCGAACCTGGTCGCGCTTGGGATGAAGGGGACGATCAGGGATTCACAAGGGCGTCCTTTCCCTTCGCCCTCGTCTGGAAGGACTCGAACGCAACGCTGAACGGCACCATGACGTTTCTGTTCGATGACCAACGCGTCTCAAGAGTCTGGTACCAGATCACCCAGGAAACGACGGTCACATTCCGAGCAGATCTGTGGGGTCTCCTCGACGCCGCGTACCTTCCCGGCCCCGTTGAGAGGGCAGACGAGCTGCGGACATCGTTCGCCGAGGAGCTCGCTGCCCGACTGCCAGTGAAGTCAATCGAACAGCTCGACGGCGACTATCCCGGGGTCGATGTCTCGGCATTCGGAGCCGGCGTTGTACCCGAGAACATGACGTGGTTCGGATTCGTGATCGATGGAACCAACTACATCGGCGGCTGCCACACGCGCTACGGGACCTATCCCTACTGCGCGTCCATGCGAGTCCCCTCCTACTCGACGGCCAAGTCGGCGTTCGTCGCGATCGCCCTGCTGAGACTCGCCGAGAAGTATGGGTCCGAGGTGCCCGACCTCCTGGTGAAGGACTACGTCCCCGAAACAGCCGGCAGCCCGGGCGACTGGAGTTCGGTCACATTCGACAATCTGCTCGACATGGCATCGGGCAACTTCACGACGTCCGCCTACATGGTCGACGAGGAGCATTGGGACGATCCGTTCTGGACAGCCCAGTACAAGGAGCCGATGCTCGCCGACGCGCTGCACTACCCGCACGGTGCAGACCCCGGCACCACGTGGGTGTATCACACATCGGACACATTCATCCTCGTCGACGCACTCCAGACCTACCTGCAGTCGAAGGAAGGTCCCGACGAAGATCTCTTCCGGTTCGTCGTCGACGACGTCTACCGGACCCTTGGCATCGGTCCAGGGCTGTTTGAGACGATGCGTACCCGCGACGACAACTGGCAGGGACAGGCAGTGGGAGGGTTGGGGTTGTGGTGGATCCCCGACGACCTTGCCAAGATCTCCGTGTTCCTGAACGTCGACGGAGGTGTCGCCAACGGCGAGCAACTCATCGACCCAGCCCTCCTTGCCGCCGGCCTCCAGCGCAGCCCCAATGATCCTGGAGTCGACAGGGTTGGCGGAGGCAGGTACAACAACTCATTCTGGGCCGACCGGGTAGCCGGCCTCGGATGCGAGACCTGGGTTCCCGTCATGCTCGGGTACTCGGGGATCGTGGTGGCGCTGTTCCCCAATGGGACCGCGTACTACTACGCCAGTGATGGCCAGGAGTTCGACTGGTCGGCCGCCATCGCGGCGGCCGGCGAGATCTACCCGTACTGCCCCTGAGCGAACCTAGCCCTGGAGAAGGCTGCATCGCGCTGCTCGAACCCGAGGCCCCGGTTTCGCCGACGGCTCCTCGGCGATACGCTTCTCCGATGGTTGCTCTCGCCGTTCTCTCCGCGATCACCTACGGCGCCGCCGACTTCCTCGGGGGGGTCGCCTCGCGAAAGCACCGCCCGATCGCCGTCGTTGCAATCTCCCAGATCGCCGGGGCGGGACTGCTTCTCTCGCTACTCCTCGTCCTGGGTCCAGATCGCTATCGGCTTTCCGACTTCGCATGGGGTGCCGCGGCAGGCCTCATCGGTGTCATCGGCCTGATCTTCTTCTACCGAGGCCTGTCGACCGGGCGAATGGCAGTCGTCGCTCCCCTCTCGGCGGTCATGACCGCACTCGTCCCGCTCGCCTTCGGCCTCATCCTCGGCGAACGTCCATCAACGCTTGCCAGCATCGGAGTCGTTGTTGCCATCCCTGCCATCGCCCTCATCACCAGAGAACGCACCACCGGTGTCGGCGAAGCACGATCGACGGGTGCCCTCGACGGGTTCATCGCCGGGATCGGATTCGGCGCGTTCTTCGTCCTCATCTCCCGTTCGGATCCTGCCTCCAGTATCTGGCCGCTCGTTGGCGCTCGCACCGCGTCGATCCCCTTCGTTCTGCTGATTGCGGCTGCATTCCGACAGCCGGTCAGACCTCTTCGCGATCTCAACGCCACGATCGTCTGGGCCGGCATCCTCGACATCGCAGCCAACGGTCTGTACCTCTTCGCTGTGCGCGCCGGCCTGCTTTCGCTCGCATCGGTCATCACGTCCCTCTACCCGGCTTCGACGATCATCCTCGCCAGAGTCGTGCTGAAGGAACAGATGACTTTCACTCGCATCGTCGGCATCGTGCTCGCACTGATCGGCATAGCGCTGATCGCCACCGGATAGGCGCGAAGGCCCCGCCTACGGAGCCAGACCGAGGGCGTCGACAAGGAACCCGCCGTCCTTGATGACCGACCCCACCAGATTCGCACCCGGCCGATACGCAAGGTGCACAGCGCTCGGCGCATCCAACACAATCAGGTCGGCGGCCGCCCCCTCGACAACGAGACCTTTGCGCCTCTCCTCCAGTGCGAGTGCTCCACCTCGGGTCGCTGCCCACACCGCCTCCTCCGGCGTGAGCCCCATCTCGATCACCGCCAGGGCAATTACCAACGGCATGCTCTCGACGTAGGACGTGCCCGGGTTGCAGTCGGTCGCAATCGCAACAGGAACACCCGCGTCCAGCAGCGTTCGAGCAGGAGGCTGGGGCGTCCGCATCGATAGCGACACGGCGGGGAGGAGCACCGCGACCGTCCCCGCGGATCGGAGTGCCTCAACACCGGACGGTGTCACATGATCGAGATGATCGGCCGAAGCAGCCCCCACTTCTCCGGCCAACTCTGCCCCACCGGTGGCAACGAGCTGCTCGACGTGCATCCGAGGTCTGAGCCCTGCACGGAGCCCCGCGGACAGAATCGTCCTCGCCTCTTCGACGGTGAACGCTCCCTCGTCGCAGAACACGTCGCAGTACCGGGCCAGCGGCGCACACGCCGGCAGCATCTCATCAATGACCACCCGCACGTACTCGGCTCGATCCTCCCGGTACTCGCTGGGAACGACGTGCGCACCCAGAAACGTCGGCACCACATCGACAGGATGCGTCAACGCCAACTCGGCGATCACTTGGAGCATCTTTCGTTCCGAGTTGAGCTCGAGCCCGTAGCCGGACTTGATCTCGACCGTGGTAGCTCCGTGCCCAAGCATCCGGTCGAGTCTGATGCGTGCAAGTTCCGTGAGCTCCTCCGCAGTAGCCGCTCTCGTTGCCCGCACCGTCGACCGGATTCCCCCGCCGGCCGCGAGGATGTCTTCGTAGCGCTCGCCATGCATTCTCGAGGCGAACTCGGCCGAACGCTCGCCCGCGAACACGCAGTGAGTGTGTGCGTCGACGAAACCCGGCAGGACGGCTCTCCCCCCGGCGCCCAGCCGGGGAAAAGCCCTGAAAGCAGAAGGTGTCGAGTCGCTGTCGCCGACCCAGACAATCGTTCCGTCCGATACGGCCACAGCCGCATCGTGACGTGCCTCACCGTTGTTCGTAGTCAGTTCCCCGATGTCCGACAGCAGGAAGTCCACCGATCACCTGTTTCACGTCGAATGTATCAAGCATGCTGCCATCGGATGAGATCACTTGCACGCGCAGACCACCGGAGTCCTGGGAAATGGCCAGAAAGTGGTGCACCGATTCCCCGGCGATCCTCTCGGGGTGGCTAAACGAGCAGCCGGTCAGCGGGTACAAGCCTGCTCCACCGCCTCCCGTCACGATGTACTCGACTCCTCCAACTTCAAACCGTTGGTAGTTGTGCTCGTGTCCGGAGAGGACCAGTTCGACACCTGCCTGCTGGAAGATCGGCACCCAATCCTTCTGGACCGTCCGGCTATCACCGTGGAACGAACAGCTGTACGGCGGGTGGTGCTCGGCGACGATCATCGGCCCGAGGATTCCCGAGAGGGCACTCTCGATCCAGCTCTGCTGGTCGGCCGACGAGATCGACGTCGAGTCGAGACTCAGCACTCTGACGTCGCCCCAGAGGTGTTCAGACCAACGTGGCGGGCTGTCGAATGCCGCGTCTTCGGCGTTCGGGCGCTGATTGTCGTGGTTGCCCCACGTTGTCCACACGGGGATCCTCATCTCCGCGGCCCATCCGAACGGGGTCGACCACGCCTTGTCGACGCTGTTGATATAGAGGTTGTCACCAGTCGTGAGGATCGCCGCAACATCATGGCTTTCGGCCCATGAGTGCATCGCGTCGGCGATCGCATACTCGGCAGATCCCCCGCTTCCGAAGTCGCCGATGACGAGAAGCTGGCCGACCGGCGGTGACGATGTCGGTAGCGGTGGTGGGGTCGTTGTCGTCGGAGCCGATGTGGGGATGGCAGACGGGATGGTGGTCGTGATGGCCTGCGGCGCGGTTGTCGTCGCAGTCGTCGTCACAGTCACGGGTGTCGTGGACACGGACGCGGGTGCCGCCGTCTGGCCGGCGCATCCGGCCAGAAGCAAACCAATCATCGCGACCGCTCGTCTCACGGGCCGCATTGTCGCCAGATCCCGGGCTATGTGAACGTCCCCTGCCCCTCATCGTGGCGTGCAACCGAGCGTTCCGTCCCTTTTGACCTGGGCAAACGTGGTCGATGTGGGATCCAGACTTCGACCAACCCTTACGGCCGCTTAGTGCTCGCTTATCGCTGCTTCGTGCATCCTCTCCTGTGATTGGAGGTTCCATGAGAGCGAAACTGGTGACGATGATCCTGGCTGCGGCCGTCGGTGTGCCTGCGGCGGGGTTTCTCGTCTCGCCAAGCACGGCAGCCCCTACGACAACGTCGACAACGGTTGCCGCTGCCCCCGAAACGACGGTGGCTCCCACGATCGATCAGGATCTGGTCACCGCGTGCACGAGCGACGGTCCGGCGCTGGCAGCCAAGGAGTCTGCGGGTCGAATCACCGTCATCGAACAGGCGGCACTCAACGCGCTTCGACCCATCTGTGAGGCAAACGGGTACACGCTTCCGGGAACTCCCGAGCAGCAGACCGCACCGGTGATCGTCGAGCAAACCGTCATCGAGGCGGCGGCTCCCCCCTCAACTCAGTCTGCCTCATCGACCCAAACCGAAGGCGAGGAACAGCATGAGCACGAAAGCGGAGAAAACGATGACTGATGTCGCAGCGATCGTGATCGCAGTGGCCATCGCCATCGCAGGCTTCCTCACACTCCTCACACATCTGCCGGCAGCTTCCTCGACCCAATCGGCCGGCACGGTTGTGGCTGCGGCAGGGTCAGTCGCCCAGCCCGCAGCCACAACCACCCTCACCGAGGAGAGCATCAGCCCTGCGGTGCTACGCACACTCGCCGCGCAAGGATCGGCGTGGTTCCTGCCCACTGATCAAGCCCAGCAGATGCTGCCGGCCTCGATCGTGAACGTCTTGGAAGCCCGCGGCGTCGTTCTTCAAGTGCAACTGGGGCAAGGATGATTCGCAAACGATTTCTGCCACTTCGCGGAGCGAAGATCGTCGCGTGGACCGTCGCTGCCGTCGCGTGGATGACCGCGGCCATCGCCGGTCGAGTGACGGCAGCAACGACAACAACTCAGACGGCTGCGCCCGATGCATCTGCGTCGGTCACCGAGACGACTACGCAAACGACGGCACCCGCCCTGCCGCAGAATGGTCTCGTGGTCATCAGAGCCGGATCCACGAATTCGGCGCGAGGAGTGCAGGCCGTCCAAACACAACCACAGCAGACAGTCGTTCGTCGCGTCGTGCAGACACCAACC
>CAZBXV010000002.1:0-27319 GCA_964496205.1 uncultured Acidimicrobiia bacterium | reverse complement strand
CGTCGTGCAGACACCAACCAGGCAACGCTCGGGAGGCTCCTGATGCACTCGGACAGCTTCCACGCCATGGGCACCACGGTGACGGTCACAGCCGAACACGCCCCATCGTTCACGAGTGTCCGAGACCTGTTCGACCATGTGGAACAGGTGTGCAGCCGCTTCCTCGACGACAGCGAGCTGGCAGAGGTGAACCGCTCGCAGGACGAAGCAGTGACGCTCTCGCCGCTCCTCACCGACGTGTTCGATGAAGCGAGCAATATCAGAGCGCTCACCCATGGTCTCATCGATCCTGCTATCGGCGGCCTCATGAAAGCCTGGGGCTACGACCGGACATTCGAGGATGTCGTCGATTTGGATCAGGCGCCGATCCTGCCTGTAGACGACTCAGAGTGGTGGCTCGAAGGCTGCACGCTGCACCGGACGCCGGGGCTGGAGTTCGATCTCGGAGGCATCGCCAAAGGATGGACCGCGGATCTCGCCGTCCAGTTGGACCTTGCCCCGATCGTCAACGCAGGCGGAGATCTCCGCTCGGTTCGAGAAGCCACCGTGGTCGACATCGATGACCCGTCAGGTGGCATCGCCGCATCGCTCCACGTTGGTGTAGGCGCACTCGCCACCAGCTCAGTAGCAAAGCGTTCCTGGACGGTGGCCGGCAGGCGTGTTCATCACATCATCGACCCCAGAACCGGCACGCCTGCAACGACACCGATCCTCTCCGCGTCGGTGATCGCCGACAGGGCAGTCCTCGCCGAGGCGGGCGCAAAGACGGTCCTCCTTCTCGGCAGCGAAGGTCTGGCTTGGGCAGACCAACAAGAGTGGATTCGGGCAGCCCTCTGCGTGTGGAATGACGGATCGATCTACGCAACAGCGGGGGTGACAGTCGCATGAACCTGACATGGGCTTCGGCGCGGGGAGCGGGAATCGCCGCGTTCGTACTCCTGGCGGCGGCAACGATCTGGGGTCTTCTCCTCTCATCGAAGATCGTCGCCGGACGCATCTCCTCGAAAGGACTCACGTTCACTCACGAAGCGCTCTCAATCGGGAGCCTCATCGCAACTGTCCTCCATGTGGTGGCGATCTTGGCGGACCAGTACGTCACATTCACCATCGCCGACGTCCTGATACCCGGACGGACCACCTGGCATCCGGTGGCAGTCTCGTTCGGCATCATCGCCATGTACGGCATGGTCCTCACGTCGGCGACGTTCTACATGCGGCGCAGGATCGGGAAGAAGACGTGGCGTGCCATCCACTACCTGACCTACGGGGTGTTCACATCAGCCGTTCTTCACGGAATCCAAGCGGGCACCGACAGCCACGGCGACTTCGCCGTCGCTCTCTACGGTGGCACCGCCCTGGTGGTGATCGCCCTCACCGTGATCCGAATCGCCTCGCACGGAGAACCGGCACACTCCCCGACCCGCAGGGTGTCCAGCACGACCTAGGCTCCCGTTCGTGGAGTGGCTCGTCACCAATGGGATCGGAGGCTATGCGTCCGGTCCGGCAGCGGGACCGCCAACCCGCCGCTATCACGGCCTGCTCGTCGCGGCCCTTCATCCACCCCTTGGACGGACGGTCCTCGTTACCCGTTTCGAGGAGAAACTCGACGGACGCCCTGTCCCCGCCGGCAGATTCCATCTCGATGGTTCGATTCCGACCTGGCGCTGGGAAGTCGGCGGCGGCCTCATCGAGAAGACGATCTGGATGGAGCACGGCAAGAACACGACATACATCGATTACCGGCACGCGCGCGGAGAACGGCCGATCCGTCTCGATCTCGAAGCGTTCGTCACGTGCCGAAGTCACCACGAGACCCTGACCACCGCCGACCTGCCCCTTCGCTCCGACATGTTCTTCCGGGGGGTTCGTATCAGCGGTGAAACCGAGTACTTCCTTCTGAGTGACGCAGACGCCACCCTCCGGAACGAATGGGACCCGCCCAAGCCCCTGGCGATGGAGGCGTTCCGCGGACTCGACGACAGCGACACCGACTTCCATGCCGCGGACCTCTCGCTGACGCTGGATCCTGGACACTCGATCACCATCGCCGCCACGACCGACCCGGTGGCGGACCTAGAAGACGCACTCTCGAGGCGCCGATCCCGAGAACCCGCGCTCCTCGCTGCCGTGCCGCCCTCGGACAAGGTGGCCAAGAGGCTCGTGCTCGCCGCCGACCAGTTCATCGTTGCCAGAGCCACCGAAGGGAAGCCCGGTTCGACGGTCATCGCCGGCTACCACTGGTTCGCAGACTGGGGCCGTGACACGATGATCTCGCTACCGGGCCTGTGTCTGGAAACCGGGCGCCACGACGAGGCAGCACAGATTCTCCGGACATTCGCCCGCTTCGTTGATCGTGGCATGATCCCCAACCACTTCCCCGAAGACGGTCCGCCTGAGTACAACACTGTTGATGCCACCCTCTGGTACATCGAAGCCCTCCGCGCCTTTCACCGTGCCGCCCCAGACAACGGGCTTGTCAGAGAGCTGTTCCCCGTCCTCGAAAACATCATCGAATGGCACGAGCGAGGCACGAGACACGGGATCGGTGTCGATCCCGATGACGGGCTGCTCGCCGCCGGTCAACCCGGAACGCAGCTCACCTGGATGGATGCCCGTGTCGGCGGTCGCGAGATCACGCCTCGCATCGGAAAACCGGTAGAGATCAACGCACTCTGGTTCCAAGCGCTGCGAACCATGGCCGGATTCTCTGCACAGGTAGGCGCAGACCCCGATCGCTACGCACATGCCGCCGACGAAGTTGCCGGTTCATTCCAACGATTTCACAACTCAGAAACCGGCTACTTGTTCGATGTCATCGACGGTACCAACGGCAACGATCCTTCTCTCCGACCCAACCAATTGTTCGCAGCCTCGCTCTCCGACAGCCCCCTCGATCCGGCATGGCAACGTGCAGTTGTCGACTCGTGCACCGAGCAGCTCTTGACACCGATGGGGCTGCGAACGCTGGCGCCGTTCGAGCCCGGGTACCAAGGCCGGTACGGGGGCGGACCGGCACAGCGGGACGGCGCTTACCACCAAGGCACGGTGTGGCCGTGGCTGATCGGCCCCTACGCCTTCGCGCATCTGCGCGTGTACAACGATCCGGCGACGATTCGCCGATTGATCGGACCGCTCATCGCCCATCTGATGAACCACGGCACGGTGACCGAATGCGCTGAGGGTGACCCTCCCCACGAGCCCCGCGCCGCTATCGCTCAGGCGTGGAGTGTCGCCGAGCTGTTGCGCGTCTGGCGACGCGTCGGCACAGGACAGGTGAGTGAATAGGCTATTCCCATGAATACCCTCACTGCCATCGCCTCACGACGCAACGTTCGCCAGTTCGAGTCACGGCCGATCCCAGCCGACGATCTCGATCAGATCCTCGAGGCCGCACGGCGGACACCCTCGTCGAGAAACAGCCAGCCATGGGATTTCGTCGTCGTCACGGAAAGGGATCGGCTCGAAGCTCTTTCAAAGGTGTGGCGGGGCGCCTGGCACGTTGCCGGATCCGCTGCGACGATCGCGATCGTCGCGCCAGAAGGAGATCGAGCCTCCGTGCAGTACGACTTGGGTCAGGTGACGATGAGCATCATGCTCGCAGCAGCCGATCTTGGAATCGGAAGCGGGCACGCACTCGTCACCGATCACGATCTGGCTGCCACGATCCTGGAACTGCCCGACGATCGATTCTGCGCTTGGCTGATCTCCCTCGGCTATCCGGCTGACGGACCGCTTCGGCCTCTCAAACGACCCAACAGAAAGCCCTTCGACAGCGTCGTGCATCGGGAGGTGTGGTGATGCATATCCCAACCAGACGCATCGCCGAGTCGGTTCACGTCCCTGTGCTGGGCCTTGGTGTGTACCAGAGCAAGGCAGGGGCGACAGCGAGGAACGCCGTCATGGCGGCGCTCGAAACCGGTTACAGGCACATCGACACCGCCGCGATCTACCACAACGAGGAGGACGTCGGCGAGGCGATCGCCAGAACCGGAATCCCTCGAAGTGAAGTGTTCGTGACCACGAAGCTGTGGAACACCGACCACGGATACGAGTCGACGCTGAAAGCAGCCGATGCCAGCCTCAGAAGGCTCGGATTCGAGTACATCGACCTCTATCTGGTCCACTGGCCGGTCCCCGGCAAACGCGCAGAGACGTGGCGAGCAATGGAACATCTCCTTGCCGATGGCCGTGCTCGAGCCATCGGTGTGAGCAACTTCGCACCTCAGCATCTGGACGAGCTGGACACCTACGCCAACGTGCCACCGGCAGTCGACCAGTTCGAGCTGAGTCCCTACCTGACACGACGGAACCTCGTCGATGCATGCCTCGCCCGTGACATCGCGGTCGAGTCCTACAGTCCGCTGACGAGAGGCCAGAAACTCGATGACCCGACGCTCGTCGAGATCGGATCACGCCATGAGAAGAGCCCCGCCCAGGTTCTGATCCGATGGGCTATCGAGCACGGGTTCATCGTCATTCCCAAATCGGTGCACCCCGAGCGGATCCGAGAGAACGCGGATGTGTTCAACTTCGAACTCAGCCGTGAGGATATGACAACCCTTGACGGGCTCGACGAGGATCTCGCAACCTGCTGGAACCCCATGGATGCTCCATGAGCTGAAGATCGGCACCCGAATCCAGGGCCGAACGGCAAGAGCCCGGTTACAGTGGACTCGAGGTACCCACATGGCACAACTCAGACCAATAGAGCGTCGCATCCTGCGCATGCGGCGCGACGGGGTCGATATCGAGGAGATCGCCGTGCGGTTCCGACGCAGTCCTCAGCACGTAGAGCGCATCATCTCGTGGACTGAGATCCCCCGGTCACAGTCCACGTCGAGCCGTTCGTTTCGACCGATCGAGCGACGAGTCCTCGCGTTGGTGGCCGACGGTGAGAGCCACGCCCGCATCGCGGAACGATTCCGCAAGAGCCCAGGGTTCATCCGCAGGGTCGAAGGGATCGCCCACTACAAGATGGCGAAGCAGCTTCTGGCCTGATTACAGCATCGGGATGCGCACACCACGCTCCCTGGCAACCTCGACAGCCCGTTCGTAGCCGGCGTCGGCGTGACGCATCACACCGGTGCCCGGGTCGTTCGTGAGCATCAGTTCGAGCCGTCTCGCCGCCTCATCGGTTCCGTCGGCAACGACTTGGGCGCCCGCGTGAATAGCCTTGCCGATGCCAACGCCTCCGCCGTGATGAACCGCAACCCAGGCGGCACCCGACGACGTGTTCAGAAGCGCATTGAGAATGGGCCAATCTGCGATTGCGTCCGAACCGTCGAGCATCGCTTCCGTCTCCCGGTAGGGAGACGCGACCGATCCTGAGTCGAGATGGTCCCGGCCGATCACGATCGGGGCTTTGACCTTGCCGGTGCGAACGAGTTCGTTGAACGCGAGGCCGGCCTTGGCGCGTTCGCCGTAGCCGAGCCAACAGATCCGAGCAGGGAGTCCTTGGAAGTGGACCTTCTCCTTGGCGAGTGCCAGCCAGCGCTGAAGACCACTGTTGTCGGGAAACAACTCTGCGATCGCATCATCGGTTGCGGCGATATCAGCCGGATCTCCAGAGAGCGCAACCCATCTGAACGGACCCATCCCTTCACACATCAGTGGGCGAAGGTACGCGGGCATGAACCCGGGATATGAGAACGCTCTCTCGAAACCACCGAGAATGGCTTCGCCTCGTAGGTTGTTCCCGTAGTCGAACACCTCTGCGCCGGTCGCCATGAACCCGACCATCGCCTCACAGTGTCGCGCCATCGATGCTCTCGCCTGCTGCACGTACCCGTCGGGGTCGGTTGTGCGAAGCTTGGCGGCGGCCGCAACATCGTAACCGCTCGGCACATACCCGTTCAACGGATCGTGAGCAGACGTCTGGTCGGTGACGATGTCGAACTCGACGCCCTTGCCCAGCAGCTCGGGGAATACGTCGGCGGCGTTGCCCTGCACGCCGATCGACAGGCTCCTGCCCTCTTCCTTCGCGCTCATCGCCACCTGCACGGCTTCGTCGAGGGAGCCCGCCACCACGTCGAGATAGCCGGTGTCGACCCTGCGTGCGATGTGGTCAGGGTCCACCTCGACCACAAGCGCCACGCCCTCGTTCATCGTGACGGCGAGTGGCTGAGCGCCCCCCATGCCCCCAAGCCCGGCGGTCAACGTGACCGTCCCCTTCAGGGAGCCTCCGAAGCGCTGCTCTGCGATGGCGAGAAACGTCTGGTAGGTGCCTTGGAGAATGCCCTGGGTTCCGATATAGATCCACGAACCGGCGGTCATCTGACCGTACATGATCAGACCTTTGGCTTCCAGCTCCCAGAACTGCTCCCATGTCGCCCAGTCCGGAACGAGGAGGCTGTTGGCGATCAGCACTCTCGGCGCCATCTGGTGCGTGCGGAACACTCCAACCGGCTTGCCTGATTGGATGAGGAGCGTCTCGTCGCCTTCGAGTGCCTCGAGTTCGGCGACGATCGCGTCGAACGCCTCCCACGAACGAGCAGCCTTGCCACGGCCCCCGTAGACCACCAACTCGGCGGGATTCTCGGCGACGTCCGGATCGAGGTTGTTCATCAGGCACCGGAGCGCCGCCTCCTGGAGCCAGCCTTTCGTGTGCAGTGTGGAGCCCCGCGGGGCTCGGATCTCTCTGGGCATGATTCCTCCTGGTGAGAGGCTACCGCGCCCCGATCATCTGGTACCTTCTCCCCATGCCGGACATCACCGTCACGCCAACAGGCACGGACCTGTTCACCGTGACCATCGCCGACGCAACCAGCTCAACTACCCATCGCGTTCGGGTCTCGGCAATCGACCTTCGACGGATCGCCCCTGGCGTCCAACCAGTTCGCCTCGTCGAGGAGTCGTTCCGGTTCCTCCTCGAACACGAGCCCAAGGAGTCGATTCTTCGCACGTTCGATCTGCCGGTGATCGGACGATATTTCCCCGAGTATGAGCAGGTGATCCGGTCGCGGCTCAGCTGACCAGGGACCCGGCCCGGATCAGCTCTGCAACAGCCTCGATCTCGACACCCGGAGGGCGGTCGCCTTTCATCGGGGGCACGACGGATCGGATACGTTCGACAACCTCGGCCACGGCGGGCGACGGCCGCAGTGGCGCCCGAAGGTCCACACCCCGAGCCGCACAGAGCAGCTCCACTGCAAGCACGCGTGTGACGTTGTCGAGCACCAGCGACAGCTTTCGAGCCGCGCCCCATCCCATCGACACGTGATCCTCCTGTGAGCCGGAGGTTGGAATCGATTCGACGGAGGCGGGGTGAGAAAGCACTCTGTTCTCGGCGACGAGCGCAGCCGCCGTGTACTGCGTGAGCATGTACCCGGAGTCCACGCCGGGGCGATCGGCGAGGAACGCCGGCAGTCCGCACGAACGCTCGGGGTCGAGCAGCCGATCGGTGCGACGCTCTGAGATCGAAGAAAGCTCCGCGACGGCCAGCGTCATCGTGTCCAGTGCAATTGCGAGCGGCTGACCGTGGAAGTTGCCCCCTGACACGATCTCGCCGGTCTCGGGAAGCACGATCGGATTGTCGACAACCGCACCCAGCTCCCTCGTGAATACGTCACGGGCATACGAAACCGCATCGGCGACAGCGCCGTGCACTTGGGGAGCGCACCTCAAGCTGTATGCATCCTGCACCGCGTGGGTGAAGTCTTCCCGATGGCTGGCCACGATCTCGGATCCGTCGAGGAACGCCGCGATGCGGCGGGCAGACCGGATCTGGCCGGGATGTGGTCGAAGGGCGTGAATCTCGGGACGAAACGGTCTCGCCGACCCGAGCAGCGCCTCGATGGACAAAGCACATGCCACATCGGCGGTTTCGATGAGCCGCTCCGCCCGCGCCAACGCGAGGACACCCTGGGCCAACATGCCTTCAGTTCCATTGAGCAGGCTCAGTCCTTCCTTTGGTTCGAGCCTCAACGGCTCGAGGCCCGCCTCTGCGAGCACGTGAGCTGCCGGTCGGACCTGGCCCTCAACCTTCAGAAACCCTTCCCCGATGAGCGGGAGGGCGAGGTGAGCGAACGGGGCGAGGTCGCCCGAGGCGCCAACCGAGCCCTGCGACGGGACCACCGGCAGCAGGCCCCTGTTGAGGAACTCGACGTACCGTTCCACGAGGGCCGGCCTGACACCGGAGTAACCCTGGGCGAGTGTGCGCGCCCGGAGAAGCAACATTGCTCGAACGACTTCGTCGGGAAGCGGATCACCGACGCCCGCGGCATGGCTCCGGAGAAGGTGCACCTGAAGTTCCCGTGTCTCCTCCATCCCTATCGGGGTAGTGGCGAGCGCACCGAATCCTGTTGTGACGCCATAGACCGTGCGGTCTTCCTCAATGACCCGTTCGACGACACGGCGAGCGGGTTCCATGCGCTTCCGCACCGTCGACGCCACTTCGACCCCTTCGTACCCCACGGCCACCGCAACCACGGCCTCGGGGCTTACGCGGTCCCCATCGATGATCATCTTTCGACTCCTCGTTCGGGCTCAGGCTACTCAGAGTCGGTGCCCCATACCGGGAGTAGTCTTGGCCTTGAAACCGAAAGGATCATGATGCACGAGCGTGATCTGTACGCGGAGGCCCGCGAACGGCACCTGCCGCTCAAAGAAGCCGCCGCTGCGTTGGAAAAGGCGTCGTCGGCAAGCGAAGACAATCGTCTCGAGTTGATCTCCGCCGAGCTCTCCGGACTGTCACTGGCCCTGAGCGACCACATTCGCCTCACCGAGGGACCCGACGGGCTGCATGCCGAACTCATCTCGACGCAGCCGCGCCTCACGAACGACATCCGGCTCCTGACGAAGGACCATGACGTCATGGAGTGCCTGATCGAAGCGACGAGCGTCGCATTGGAGTCCGAGACACCGGACGAGTCGACCATCAGCGACCAGGTCGGTCGCCTATTGGAGCGGATCGAAAGGCACCGACTGAGAGATGCCGAGATGGTGTACGAGGCGTATGCCGTCGACATCGGCGGCCAGGCGTGACCGAAGCCACATTCCAGATTCTCGACCAGGCCGGAGCGCTGATCGGACCGGATCCCGATCTTCCGGTCGACCTGATGACCCGGATGTACCGGCTCATGGTCGAGGCGCGCCGGTTCGATCGAAAGATCGTCGCACTCCAGCGGCAGGGTCGCATGGGTACGTATCCCCCGCTCGAAGGGGAGGAGGCCGCGCAAGTAGCGTCGGCGCTCGCCCTCGGGGAGCATGACTGGGTGTACCCAAGCTACAGGGAGCACGGAGCGCAACTCGCGAGAGGCGTGCCCTTGGACGTGCTCTTCGCTTACTGGCGCGGCCTCCCCAACGTCGACTGGGATCCATACCGCTTCAGGGTGCAGATGGACGCGATCCCGATCGCCTCCCACCTCCCCCACTCGGTTGGCCACGCGTACCAGGAAGCGCTCTCCGGCAGAGACACGGTGGTCCTGTCCTACTTCGGTGATGGCTCCACGTCTGAGTCCGACTTCCACGCAGCCCTCAACGCCGCCGGGGTGTGGAAGACCGCCAACGTGTTTTTCTGTCGTAACAACCAGTATGCAATCTCGGTTCCGCTCGAACGCCAAACAGCGTCGGCCACGATCGCCGAGAAAGCCCTCGCCTATGGCATCGACGGCATGCGAGTGGATGGAATGGACCCGTTCGCCGTGTTCATTGCGACCCGCGAAGCGGTTCGACGGGCCCGGTCGGGCGAAGGCCCGACCCTCCTGGAGGCCGTCACATACCGCTTCGGACCGCACGGAACCGCCGATGACCCCCGCCGATACCGAAGTGAAGGGGAGGAACGCGATTGGACAGAGAAGGATCCGATCCCAAGACTCCGCGCCTTCCTGGAAGCCGGCGGCCACTGGAACGAAGATCAGGAGGCGGCATTGGCAGCCGACATCGACCGGCGGCTCGAAGCATCGGTCGTCACGGTCGAATCGACTCCGCTGCCAGGTCGCGACGACGTGATCCGTCATGCGTACGTCAAGATCCCTCCCATCCTCGTCAGAGAACTCCACCGGGCTCAACGGGACTCCGGTGAAGCCGAGACCGTCTTCCGAGACGACGAACTGTGGCACACGCGACCTGAGACCGAACCACAAGGCCCAACGGAGTCATGGACGATGGCTGAAGCGCTCAATGCGGCACTCGATCAAGCGCTCGCCGATGATCCCTCGGTCATCGTGCTCGGAGAGGATGTCGGAATCGCCGGTGGTGTGTTCCGAATCACTGACCACCTGCAGGAACGGTACGGCCCCGATCGTGTGCTCGACACACCGCTCAACGAGTCCACGATCGTGGGCTCGGCGATCGGCATCGCGGTCGCCGGCGGCCGGCCGGTGGCGGAGATTCAGTTCGACGGCTTCGTCTACCCGGCGTTCGATCAGATCGTCTCCCACCTGGGACGGATGCGGCACCGCACACGGGGGCATGTCACCCTGCCGGTTGTTGTCCGCTTCCCGAGCGGAGGCGGCATCGCAGCACCCGAGCACCACGGTGAAAGCCCGGAGGCGTACTTCATGCACACACCGGGACTTGTGGTTGCCATGCCGTCTTCACCGGTCGACGCCAAGGGCCTCCTCACGGCCGCAATCCACTCTGACGACCCGGTGATCTTTCTCGAACCCAAGGTCCTGTATCGGGCACAGCGTCAAGAGGTGCCGATAGGACGCTTCGAGATACCGCTCGGCAAAGCCAGGGTGCGAAAGAACGGCTCGGACGTCACCATCGTCACGTACGGCGGTATGGTCCCCGTCGCTTTGCGGGCGGCCGAATCGGCCGACGGGTCCGTTGAGGTGATCGACCTGCGCACGCTCTTCCCGTGGGACATCGAGACCGTGATGGCTTCCGTCGAGAAGACAGGACGGCTCGTGCTCGTCCAAGAGGCGCCGCGGACCCTCGGACCTCTCGCAGAGATCGCCGCCTATGTGAGCGAACATGGTGTCTACCTCCTGGAAGCACCGGTTGTGCGGATCAGCGGATTCGACTCACCGCTTCCGATGCCTGCGCTCGAACGGTTCGCACTCGTCGATGAGACCCGGGTGCTTGCCGGGATCCGCCGAGCGATGGAGTAGGCCGACCATTTACAGTCGTCAGTCGTCAATGGTCAGTCGTCAGTCAGACGCGACCTGATCTGCCTCGGGACCACAGGGCGAGCACGCTGCTTTGCTGAATAGCTGAGCGCTGAACAGCCGAGAGCTACCCTCGCTTCCATGCCTGTCATCGCCGTCATCGGCTCCTCACGAACGCAACCGGACGAACCCGACTACAAGGACGCCTTTCGTCTTGGACGGATCCTCGCCTCGACCGGGATGACCGTCGCGAGCGGTGGATACGGGGGACTCATGGAAGCCGTATCGGCCGGTGCCCGCAGCGAAGGGGGCGAAGTGATCGGCGTGACCGCACCCGACGTGTTTCCAGGCAGGACAGGAGTGAATCGGTTCGTGACTGACGAACGGCAGGCGGACACCCTCACGGAACGAATCCATCGGCTCATCTACCACTCCGACGCCGTCATCGCACTTCCGGGCAGCATCGGGACGCTCACTGAACTCATGTCGGCATGGAACCTGGCATTCGTGGCCCCATTCAGTGGCCGCCATCCGAAACCAATCATCACTATTGGGGCACTGTGGTCCGATCTCATTCCGTACCTCGCAACTCGACTCGATACGGATGGGGATCTAGTCAGTTGTGTAGCCTCTGTCGATGATGCCGCTCGGTGGGTAGCGACCTCTTTTCAACAGAAGAACGGCAGGTAAGCTTGAAGCCGACGATAATGCGCCAGACACGTGGACGTCACAGAAGGAACGGACGAACCGGCCGCTGCAAGGAGGGCCAGCATTCGTTCGGTCCTTCCATGTCGGTTGGCGGCGGCCTCACCCGCTCGGTTTGCACAGAGTGCGGAGAGGTCAGTATCGATCTCAGAGCCGCTTCGACCCTCTCCACTCCCGGCCTGTTCGTGTCAGGATCGGCACCAGGCGAACACTCATCCGCGTGACCCTACGGTTCGATCAGACCGTCCTCGGACACGACCATGATCGACGATCCACCGTCCTCGGATTCCTTTCGGCTGCCCTCGATGCGGTGGATCCGCGGGCGGCAGTCACCCGCACCCTCCGCCGACATGGGCCCCGATTGACAGTTGGCGACGACATCATCGACCTCCCACATCGAGTGTTCCTCATCGCCATCGGCAAGGCAGCTCCCGCCATGGGAAGAGCTGCGCGGGACGCACTCGGCGATCTGGAGAGTCGCTTGCTGGTCGTCTCCGATCACTCGGAGCCGCTACCCGAGGGAGCATCCCTGATCGTCGCCGGTCACCCCGTACCAAACCAGGAGAGCGTGCGTGGTGCCACAGAAGCCATCCGATTGGCCGAGTCGGCCGGACCCGATGATCTCGTGATCTGTCTGATCTCAGGTGGAGGCTCGGCACTCGCCGAGATCCCTTCGGCCGATCTGTCACTCGACGACGTGGGAGCAACCAGCAGACTCATGCTCGGGGCAGGCGTCCCCATCGAGCCCCTCAACGTGGTCCGGCACCACCTCTCCGATTTCAAGGGAGGACGCCTCGCACAAGCAACCAAGCCCGCTCGCCTCGTAACCCTGGTGCTTTCCGATATCGCCGGCAATCCCTTGCCTTCGATTGCGTCCGGGCCAACCGTTGCAGACCCCTCCACATTTCATGACGCAATCGAAGTCCTGTCCCGATTCCAACTCCTCGAAAGGGTTCCATCGGCTGTTCGATCACACCTTCAAGACGGTGCCGCAGGCATGGTCGCGGAGACGCTCAAAGACGAACTTCCCGGTCACATCTGCATCGTCGTCGCCGACGTGGCGACGGCCACCGCCGCCATCCGCCAAGCCGCATCCGACCAAGGCATGGATGTGACCATCGCCACCAACGACCTTCGCGGGGAAGCATCATCGACGGCTCTCGCTTGCGTCGATCGGGCCGGCGCCGGCCTCACCGTCTACGGAGGGGAAACGACCGTCACGGTCGAGGGAGACGGGATCGGGGGCAGGAATCAAGAAGGAGCACTTGCTGTCGCTGCCGCTATCGATGGTCGACCCGACATCGTGTTCGCGACCCTCGCCACCGACGGTGTCGACGGTCCGACGGCGGCGGCCGGCGCGATCGTCGACGGTGGCACGGCAAGGAGAGGCCGGGCACGTGGGCTGGAGATCGCCGGCTATCTCGCCCGCAACGACTCGAACCCGTTCCTGGACACCGTCGGGGACCTGCTGATGACAGGGCCCACGGGAACGAACGTCGGCGACGTGTGGCTCGTCCTCCGAGACGGCTGACCTGACCTTGGAAGTTCCAACGCCGTACAATCCCGTCCCGTATGAGTGACATGTACCTGGGCGGCGTGATCGCCTCCGGCGACGCACAACCCGACACGCCCGTCAACTACGAAAGCCACCGGCTCACCACCCACGGCGTGATCGTCGGCATGACGGGATCCGGCAAGACCGGCCTCGGCATCATCGCCCTCGAAGAAGCCCTCCTCGCAGGCATCCCGGCGTTGATCATCGATCCGAAAGGGGACATGGGCAACCTGTTGCTCACATTTCCGAACCTCCAACCGTCCGACTTCCGACCATGGATCGACGAGGGTGAGGCCTCTCGCAAAGGCGAGACGCCGGACGCGTACGCCGCGGACACCGCCGCTCTGTGGAGGAACGGACTCAGCACCTGGAACATCGACGGTTCCCGCATTGGTACATTGCGCACCACCGCGGAGATGACGATCTACACACCAGGCTCCGACTCCGGCGTACCCCTGAACATCGTCGGGTCCCTCAAGGCCCCCGACATCGACTGGTCGACGGACGCCGAAACCGCCCGAGACGAGATTGAAGGATTCGTCTCTTCACTTCTCGTTCTCGCGGGGATCACGGCAGACCCGATCTCGTCACGAGAACACATCCTGCTCTCCAATCTCATCGAAACGTCCTGGCAGGCGGACCGTGACCTCGACCTTGCGTCCCTCATCGGGCAGGTTCAGGACCCACCCCTTCGCAAACTCGGCGTCTTCGACCTGGACACGTTCTTCCCACCGAAGGATCGCACGAAGCTGGCGATGCGCCTCAATGGCCTGATCGCGTCCCCATCTTTTGCCTCGTGGATCCACGGCACTCCCCTCGATCCGCAGACGCTCCTGTTTACCCCCGACGGCAAGCCAAAGGCCGCAGTTGTCTACCTTCAACATCTGACCGACCAGGAACGGCAATTCATCGTCACGCTGCTGCTTTCCAAGATGGTGACGTGGATACGCCGCCAGCCGGGAACCTCGGAGCTGCGAACACTGATCTATATGGACGAGGTGTTCGGGTTTGCCCCCCCAACGGCCGAACCACCATCCAAGAAACCGATCCTCACGATCCTCAAACAGGCACGAGCACACGGCGTCGGCATGCTCCTCGCGACGCAGAACCCTGTCGATCTCGACTACAAGGCCATGTCCAATGCCGGAACATGGATGATCGGCCGGCTTCAGACAGAGCGGGACAAATCGCGAATCCTGGATGGCCTGAAGTCTGCATCCGGTTCAGTCGACACGGGCAGCCTCAGCACACTGATCGGCGGTCTCGGCAAACGCCAGTTCGTTCTGCACAGCACCTCGTCCCCCGCGCCGACCCTCTTCGGCACCCGGTGGGCGATGTCCTACCTGCGCGGCCCGCTCACCAGGAGCGAGGTGTCGACGCTGACCAAAGACGCACCCGAGCGCGAGGTGGCGGCCACCACCGAACCCTCGGTGCCCAAACTGGCCGATGATGAGACGGTCGTCGCTCCAACTGTGGCTTCCGCCACCGCCGTCCGCTACCTGGATCCGGCGGCGAAGTGGGCATCGACCGTCGGCGCGGTTCCTGGAGGTACCTCGTTCGAGGCGGCGATGGTTGCGCGGGTCAGCATGCTCTACGACGACGTGCACGCCGGTGTCAATCACCAGGAGGTGTGGGAGTCGGTGCTGCACCCGGTGTCCAACCCTCCCGACTTCGACGCGTCGGTCACCGTCGACTACGACGAGCGCGATCTGCGCAGCACACCACCCTCCGGAGCGACATACGTTCTTCCGGATGCCCCAATCGACACAGCGTCTTTCTTCAGGAACGCTCGGTCGTCGCTCAAGCAATGGGCGGTCGCGAACCGGAAGGTGGAGGTGTTCAGGAACGCCGAGCTGAAGCTCTACTCGCGGGTTGGTGAAGAGAAGGCTGCCTTCGAGAGACGTTGCAGGGACGCCGCCGAAGATGCCGCCGACGCCGACATCGCCAAGCTGAAGGACCGTTACACGACGCGCATCGATCGAGTGAAGGACCAGATATCCAAGGCCGAACGACGTGTTCGCGAACTCGAGGTCGATACGCAGGCCCGACGCCAGCAAGAACTCGTCGCAGGAGCAGGGGAGCTCCTCTCCGTGTTCCTCGGAGGCAAACGCCGCTCGCGGAGTCTCTCAGGCGTCGCCTCCCGAAGATCGCAGACGGTGAGAACCCAGGAACGCCTGCGAAGCGCACAGGAGTCCTACTCGGACAAGACACAGGCACTTGACGACCTCGAGGCCGATCTCTCCAACGATGTCACCGAGATCACCACCAAGTGGGACACGGCTGCCGGACAGATCGAAACACTCCAGATCGGACTGGAGAAGACCGACGTGCATGTCGACGAAGTCGCGTTGGTATGGGTCCCAATCGGGTAGCGACCAGCGTCCAGCGGTCTTGGGGCAACTGCGGCCGCGTACCTGCTGGTGGCTGGGTGCCGGAGACTGGCTGCTGCAGGACAAGAAAACCGACGGCGGAACCGCAGGGCCGCGGACCGGGATATCCTCTGAGCATGCTCTTCGTAACGCGGCTCCTCGCCCGCTTTGTCGGCTTGGTGTTCGCACTGCTGGGACTCTGGATCTTGGTGGGCAACCTGGCCGTTGGCGGATACCGAGGCGCCGTTCTCGCCTGGATTCTCTCGTCCGGGTTTCTGGGGTTTGCCGGAGGCGTGCTCTACGTGCTCTCGTTCGATGGGCCCGCCCGATTCAGACGCCGGTTCGTCCGGGGGCTCGGATGGGCCGGTATGTTGGCACTGGCTCTCCTCCCGACAACCCTCACCATCATGCTCCTCATTCTCGTGCTGGCCGCGATCCCCTCGCTCTTTGTGCGACCGTCGACCGACGAGGAACGCGGAAACGCTCCGTAGTGGGCAGCGGGCCTCGTTGGTGGATACCGCCCCCTCCTGCGTCGAGCATCAGCTCGACGCCACCTCCCCCAGCGGTCACTTCGCTCCCTGGGGCAGGAAACAGTCACGCCCTTCGGTCTTGCCACGCCCATAGCCGCGTTCTGACCAAAGACTGAAGACTGACAGCTGAATAGCTGAACGCTGTGGACTCGTCGCTACTGCTCCGAGCCCAGTACCGCCCAGAGAACGTCACGGATCGACAGGATGCCAAGGAGTTCTCCATCTTCCATGACGGGCAGGTGACGGTACCCGGTTTCCAGCAGCCACCGGGCAGCATCATCGACAGACACCTCAGGTGTGAACATGTCCGGATCCGATGTCATCCAGTCCTCGACCAACTCGAGGCGCGGATCGCTGCCTTCGGACGCGGCACGCACGATGTCACGCTCGGTGATGATGCCTGCCAGCTGTCGTCCACGGACGACGCCGATGGACCCGACGTGGGCGGTCATCATGGCGATCGATGCGTCTTGGAGTGTCGTCTCAGGACCGCACACTTCCGCTCGACCCCCAACCATCGACCTGAGCTTCACGCGTCACCTCCGTCCCGAAGCGTAGCTGGATGGGATCAGGCGGGTCTACCGATTGGCGGCTTCTCGAAACCAGGGAAGTGTTCGTTCGAGGCCCTCTCGGAGATGGATGGACGGGTTCCACCCCAGCTCGGTCCGAGCGAGCGTGATGTCGGGGCATCTCACGCCCGGATCGTCGACAGGACGCGGTTGGTATTCGAACCCGGGATATGATCCAACGACGTCTTGGATCAACTCACCGAGCTCCTTGATCGAGACCGTTTCGGGCATCCCGAGGTTCACTGGGCCAACCACTTCTCCCTGAAGGAGCAAGAGTATGCCGTCGATCAGGTCGTCGACATAACAGAGAGACCGTGTCTGGGACCCGTCGCCGTGGATTGGTAGCGGTTCGTTTCGAAGCGCCGCACCGAAGAATTCCGGGACGGCCCGGCCGTCGTCGAAGCGCATCAAAGGCCCGTACGTGTTGAATATGCGGGCGATCCTCGCCTCGACGTCGTGCTCACGGTGGTAGGCGAGCGTCAGTGCTTCGGCGAATCGTTTCGCTTCGTCGTACACACCACGTGGACCGGTCGGGTTGACGTTCCCCCAGTAGGTTTCCGGCTGCGGATCAACGTTCGGATCGCCGTAGACCTCGCTCGTCGATGCGAGGAGGAAGCGAGCGCGTTTGGCCTTCGCGAGGCCGAGTGCCTTGTGGGTTCCAAGGGATCCGACTTTGAGCGTTTGAATCGGCCAGCGAAGGTAGTCGATCGGGGATGCCGGCGACGCGAAATGGATCACGTAGTCGACGTCGCCAGGGATGTGCAGATAGTTGGTGACGTCGTAGTTGACGAAGGTGAACCCTTCGATACCGAACAGTGGATCGAGGTTTCGTTCCCTGCCGGTGATCAGATTGTCGACGACCGTCACCCTCGCACCTTCATCGACGAGGCGTTTGGACAGGTGCGATCCGAGGAAACCGGCGCCGCCCAGCACGACGGCGTGGGAACCGGTCAACGGCACGGCGCTACCGCCGGTCCGGCTCTGCGAGGGCCGCCAACATGTCCCGAATGCTGAGGATCGAGACCAGCTTCCCGTCATCGGTCACCGGCATGTGCCGCTGGCTGCGTTCGAGGAGATGAAGCGCCGCCTCGTCGACCGACATGTCGGCGTCGTAGGTGATGACAGGGTTGCTCATCCAGATCGCCACTGTTTCCGTGTGCAGGTCGACATCGGCCGCAACAGCCCGGAGGATGTCGCGTTCGGTGATGATGCCAACCAGCTCCCCACCCTTCACGACACCGATCGAACCTACATCCGCTGCATGCATCGCTCGGGATGCATCGCTCAGCGAGAGTTCGGGTGCGCAGGTGTGGGCGTGTCCTCCGACGAGATCTTGTAGCTCCATATACTCCGAAGCCTAGAGGGCCGAGCGACACTCGGGTGTATCGAGTCTTGAGGAACCCGTACCGGGTGGTTCGTGCTTCGTCTCGCGTCCGACAAGGGACCGAGATACGAGATACGGAGACTACGACCGAGCTTCGCTCGGTCTAGACGAGATCCTGTTCCCTGATTCCGAACGAGGGGTGGCGGAGCCTGCACAGCGCAAGCTTCTCGAGTTGGCGAATCCGCTCACGGGTCAAGTTGAACTCGTCACCGATCTCTTCGAGTGTTCTCGGAACACCGTCGTAGAAGCCGTAGCGGAGCGCGAGGATGCGCCCTTCGCGCTCGGGGAGGCGCTCGATAGAGACACGCAGGCTCTGAGCGACGTCCATCTCCTCGGTGATTTGCACCGGATCAGTGGCCTCTTCGTCCTCGATGAAGTCGCCGAGTTGGGCGCCATCCTCGCCGACCGGCTGCTCGAGCGACACAGTGTCGGCCACGCCAAGTGCGAGTTCCACCTTGTCGACAGTGACGCCGGCCTCCTCGGCGATCTCGTCCGGTTTTGGGTCGCGGCCCAGTTCGGCTTTGAGGCTGGCTTGTGCGGCACGCACCGCGGCGAGGGTGTCATGAAGGTGGACGGGGATTCGGACAGTCCTGGACTTGTCGGCGATCGCTCGGGTGATTGCCTGCCGGATCCACCAGGTCGCATACGTCGAGAACTTGAAGCCCTTGCGCCAATCGAACTTCTCGACGGCACGAATCAAGCCGAGGTTGCCTTCCTGAATGAGGTCGAGGAAGTCGATACCTGACGTGTTCGCGTACCGCCGTGCGTTGGCGACAACCAGTCGGAGGTTGGCGGTGAGGAAGGCGTCTTTCGCTTCGCGGCCAAGGCGCTCCTTTCGACGCAGCTCTATCTCCTCCTTCTTCGATGTGAAGGCGCCGTCTTCGAGCTTCTCAGCTGCGTCTTCTCCGCTTTCGATCTTCTGGGCAAGCTCGACTTCCTGCTCTGCAGTGAGCAGGTCGTATTCGCCGATCGCGGTGAGGTACTGGCTGACCAGGTCGGTGGTCAGGCGGCCGCGTTCATCGGTGAGCTTGCTGCGACGCTCCTTGCGGGCGCGGTCGGGAACCGGCTTGCCGCTGGGACGCGTCTCGTTGGTCGATGCCATAGGGGGTATGTCCTCCGTAGTTCAGGGGTTAACACGGATAGGGGGGTCCGTGTCGCACGCCGTGCAACTATGACACAGATCTCACGCCATGTGAACCCCCCTTTTTTGGGTTCCACCACGTACAACACCGGCCCGGTCCGCGGTGTTCCCAGCTCGCCGCAGACGATAATGGAGGCATGCCGGCCAACCTCACCCCGGATTACAAGGCGGCCGAATCGGCATACCGCCGGAGCCGTGATCCACAGGACCGGCTCGATGCACTGCGTGAGATGTACCGCACGGTTCCAAAACACAAAGGGACCGAACACCTGCGCGCGGACATCAAGACCCGCATCAAGGAACTCGTCGACGAACTGGCCGGACCGAGGAAGGGCGGTGCCCGCGGTGGGCCGCCCACCGTCATCCGTCCCGAAGGCGCTGCGCAGGTCGCGCTCGTGGGACCACCCAACTCCGGCAAGTCGCTGTTGCACGCCACGCTGACCGGGTCGCACAGCCAATCAGGCCCCTACCCCTACACGACCCAGTATCCACATCCGGGAATGCTTCCGTACCAGGACATTGCGATCCAGCTCATCGACCTCCCGCCGGTGGCGGCTGATCATCCGGTCCCTTGGCTCGCCAACGCACTCCAACCGGCAGATGCCTGCCTTCTGGTTGTCAACGTCTCGACCCCAGGGTGCCTCGAGCGGATCGAGTCCCTCCATGAGTCGCTCTCGGGACGGCGGGTCACGTTGACCGGATCATGGGGCGGCGACGAGATGGACGACGACCCATTCTCCATCAGGCTCCCAACCGTTCTGGTGGCCACGAATCTTGACCGTGCGCCGCGGTGCATGGAGTCGGTGGAGGTCCTCGAAGAGCTCCTCGGGCTCGACTATCCCTCGTTGACCGTCTCTTCCACCGAGGGGACAGGACTCGAAGCGGTCGGACCGTGGCTCTTCGAGCATCTCGGCATCGTTCGTGTCTACACGAAGGTGCCTGGCAAACCTGCCGACATGACCCGCCCCTACACGATCCGCCGTGGCGGCACCGTCGACGAGGTCGCCACAATGGTTCACAAGGATCTCGCCAGAACCCTGAAGTTCGCCCGCGTCTGGGGATCGGACACATTCGACGGCCAGCATGTCGGTCGAGACCATGAACTCGCCGACGGTGACGTCGTGGAGCTGCACGGTTGATCGCGGCGGGCTTCGCCCGCAGCGACCAGCAACCAGCCACACCTATCGCGTCGACGGTTGTACCGTCGAAGGATGCCCAACCGTCTCGCCGACACAACCAGCCCCTATCTCCTGCAACACGCCGACAATCCGGTCGACTGGTACCCGTGGAGTGACGAAGCGTTTCACGTCGCTGCGGAACGCGACATGCCGGTTCTCCTGTCGGTCGGCTATTCATCCTGCCATTGGTGCCACGTGATGGCACACGAGTCCTTCGAAGATCCCGCCACGGCCGCGCTGATGAACGAGTTGTTCGTCAACATCAAGGTGGACAGAGAGGAGCGACCTGACGTCGACGCGACCTATATGGAAGCACTCCAGTCCACGACCGGACGCGGCGGATGGCCGATGACCGTGTTCCTCACACCGGATCGCAAGCCGTTTTTCGCCGGCACCTACTTCCCAGCCGTAGACCACCCGGGCATGCCGTCGTTTCAGCGAGTGCTCGTCGCCGTCGCCGAAGCGTGGACAATCCGCAGAGACGAACTGGTCTCCACCGCATCTGCTATCTCGCAAAGCCTCGAAGTCCACCTTCCCGTCGAGTCGGTTCTGCCGGATGGTTCGTTCGTCGACCACGGGCTCCGCCTCATCATCGACCAGGCCGACCGCGTGAACGGCGGTTTCGGCACCGCGCCGAAGTTTCCACAGGAACCGGTGCTCGAGTTCCTTCTTCGTAGCGGAGACGCCGACGCCGAATCCCTTCTCCGTACAACGCTGAACGCCATGGCCGCAGGGGGTATCCGTGACCACGTGGGTGGAGGCTTCGCCCGCTACTCGGTTGATGCCTCATGGATGATTCCTCACTTCGAGAAGATGCTCTACACCAACGCCCAGCTTGCTCGCGTCTACCTGCGTGCGGCGCAAACGCTCGGTGAGCCCGTCTTCACAGGAGTGGCGCTTGACACCATCGGCTACATGCTCAGCGATCTGCGCCTTCCCGGTGGAGCCTTCGCGTCGGCGGAGGATGCCGATTCGGAAGGTGAGGAAGGCACGTTCTATCTGTGGGACAGGGACGAGTTCGAGTCCGCCGTCGGTCCCGATCTCGCTCCGCTCGCCGTCTCCGTATTCGGTGTCACCTCAGGTGGGAACTTCGAGGGGCGAAACCATCTCCGGATCGTCGATCCCGATGCCGGCAGCCGTCTCGGAATCGACGGAGTCACAGCACGATCGATGCTCCATGAGATACGGGTGCGGTTGCGCACGCAGCGATCGACACGGGTACGCCCCGGCATGGATGACAAAGTGATCACGGCGTGGAATGGCCTCACGATCCGGACGCTGGCCGAGGCAGGGGCGGTGACACGGGATCACCGCCTCATCGACGCTGCGACGGATGCGGCATCCTTCGTGTTGGACACGATGGTCTCGTCGGGAAGACTCATGCGGAGCTGGCGTGAAGGCAGGACCTCGGTTCCCGGCTTCGCAGACGACTACGCATCGCTCGCTCTCGGGCTCTTCTCCCTCTACCAGGCAGGAACCGACGTCCGTTGGTATCGAGAAGCGATCCGGCTCACCGACGAGATGGTGCGCCTGTTTGCCGACCCGGAAGGCGGAATCTTCACCACCGGGTCCGACGAGGAGGCTCCCCTCGCCCGCATGAAGGATCAAGTCGACTCCCCGACCCCGTCGGCAACGTCCATGGCCGCCGAGGTGCTGCTGATCGCATCGTTGCTCACGGGCCGGGACGATCTGAGATCCCTGGCAGAGTCGACCCTGCGGTCGGGCATCGCTGTAGCGCGACGGTCGCCAATGGCCGCAGGTCACCTCCTTGGGGTTCTCACCACACTTCAGGCAGGCACAAAGGAAGTTGCGGTCACCGGACCGCGCAGCAGCGACCTTGCTGAGGTCGTGTGGGAGCAGTTCCGGCCCGGCGTTGTCCTCGCCGTCGACGAGGACGGTTCGCAATCGGGGACCATTCCACTTCTCGAGGGCCGCTGGTCTGATACGCCACGGGCGTTCGTCTGTGAGGGCTTCGTGTGTGATCTTCCCGTATCGACCCCAGATGAACTCAGGAGGCGTCTGGCGTAGGGGCGTCGGAGAGCACGTCGGCGCTGAACACCACGAACGCGATCCAAAGCACATCGGCGAGCACCAGATGGAAGATCTGGAGCCAAAGCGGCGTGTGCAGCAGGATGTTGGACATACCAGCAACGAACTGAACAGCGACCAGCCCGATGACCACGCGACCGGACGTGCGTCTGGAGTCGATTGCCCGCACGATCCAGTACACCGAGAGGCCCACAGCGATCGCTATCAGGGGGTGGGCGACACGAAGCTGGGTCAAGAAGTGCTGGGCCGACTGTAGCTTCGACAGTGTCTCCGAGATCGACTCCGAAGGAAACAGGGTGTCGGCGAGTGCGGTGACTCCGCCGGACGCCGCTGTCAGCGCGATGCCGACCGCCCCGACGACGAGCAGCCACCCCTTCCGACGAACCCAGCGGATGGGTTCGTCGCTTGCCGCCCAATGGGCGGTCAACGTCAACGAGGCGAGCAGGGCCAGCGTCGAGATCAGGTGGATCGGCACGGCAATCGCTCTGGCAATCGACGTGTCTTCGGCAACCCACTCGAAGAGGACGAGCATCGCTCCGAGGAGCGCTTCGGTCAGCACAAAGATCCCTGACAGCGTCGCGACCACCCGCAGCCGGTGTCCCTTTGGGAACGTGCGAAACACCCTCCAGATGAGCACGGCAACGAGGACGAGCGCGATGCCACTCGTGATCCGATGGGTGAACTCGATGAGCCTCGCACCATGTATCTCGGCCGGAACCACCTGGCCATTGCAGAAAGGCCAGTGAGCGCCACATCCGGCCCCTGACTTGGTTGCCCGAACAACCGACCCGAACGCGATGACCGCCATGTTGAACACGACGGTCGTCCATGCGAGTTTCACCAGGCGCGACATGACGACGAGCTTAGAGGGTTCACCCCCGGATACACTCACCGGGTGATCTACGAAAGCGCCCTCGAGACGATCGGCAACACCCCCCTCGTTCGTCTCTCCCGCATCCACCCTCCAGGCAACCTCGTCGCGAAAGTCGAGCACCTCAACCCGGGAGGCTCCGTCAAGGAGCGAATCGCCATCACGATGATCGACCGGGCCGAACAACTCGGACTCATCGAGCCGGGCGGAACGATCGTGGAGCCGACCAGCGGAAACACGGGAGTAGGACTCGCGATCGTCGCGGCCGTCCGTGGTTACAAAGTGGTTTTTGCCGTGCCGGACAAGGTGTCCAAAGAGAAACAGGACCTGCTTCGAGCCTACGGCGCGACGGTCATCGTTGCCCCCACCGAGCTGCTCCCGGAGCACCCGGACTCCTACTACGGGGTTGCACGCCGGATCGTCGAGGAGACACCTGGCGCATACAGCCCTAACCAGTATGAGAACCCGGCCAACCCTGACGCCCACTACGTGACAACCGGGCCCGAGATCTGGGACCAGACCGACGGGGAAGTCGGAGCCGCTGTGATCGGCGTGGGCACCGGAGGAACCGTCACCGGCGCGGGGCGCTACCTCAAGGAAATGAACCCCGACGTGATGATCATCGGCGCCGACATCGAAGGATCCATCTACACGGCACTCACCGACGATGAGATCCACCAATACCTCGTGGAAGGGGTCGGAGAAGATTTCTGGCCCGAGACCCTCGATCCATCCGTAGTCGACGAGTATGTGATGGTCTCGGATGCGGAGTCGTTTGCGATGACCAGACGCCTCGCTCGAGAGGAAGGCTTGCTGGTAGGGGGTTCCGCGGGCATGGCGGTCCACGCAGCGGTCGACTTCGCTCGGCGGGAACCGAATCGGCTCACCGTTGTTTTGCTTCCGGACTCAGGCCGTGGGTACTTGTCGAAAGTCTTCAACGACGAGTGGATGATCGCCAACGGATTCGAGGTGACCTGATGCGGTTCGAAACCGATGCGATCCACGCCGGTCAAGAGCCGGATCCGACGACCGGCGCAGTGACGACACCGATTCATGCCACATCGACGTACGCGCAGGTCGCGCCTGGCGTCCACTCCGGTTACGAGTACTCGCGCACAGACAACCCAACCCGTCGTGCACTCGAGACGGCACTCGCGACCTTGGAGGGTGCCCGCGACGGTGGGGCCGTCGCAACGGCGTCGGGCATGGCGGCGGTCGCCCTCGTCGGCTACCTGATGAAGCCCGGCGACCATCTCATTCTCTCCGACGACGCGTACGGAGGGACCTTCCGCTTCTTCGCGAAGGTCCTCGCCGAACAGGGAGTCGAATGGTCGGCGGTCGACATGACCCGCGTCGAAGCCGTCCAAGAAACCATCAACGATCGCACCCGCCTCGTGTGGGTGGAAACCCCAACGAACCCACTGCTCCGTCTCGTAGACCTGACCTCGGTCGTGGAGACAGCACACAGGGTCGGGGCACTCGTTGCAGTCGACAACACATTCTCGACCCCCTATCTCCAGCGGCCGTTCAGCTACGGCGCCGACCTCGTCATCCATTCCACGACCAAATACCTGGGTGGCCATTCGGACGTTGTCGGAGGTGCAGTCATTACGCGCGACTCCGACCTGCTCGAGCGGCTCAGGTTCCTCCAGAATTCGGCCGGTCCGGTGCCCGGTCCCTTCGATGCCTGGCTGACACTGCGTGGGATCAAGACACTCGCCGTCAGAATGGAACGCCATTGCGACAACGCAGAGACCGTCGCAGCCTTCCTCACCGGCAGAGACGAGGTCGCAGACGTTCTCTATCCCGGACTGGAGGCACACCCGCAGCACGATCTCGCCACACGACAGATGTCGCGATTCGGGGGGATGGTCTCGTTTCGAGCAAAGGGCGGAACGGATGCAGCCCGAAGGATCGCTTCGGCAACCCGCATCTTCACCCTGGCCGAAAGCCTGGGCGGTGTCGAGTCGCTGATCGAGGTACCGGCCTCGATGACTCACCTCTCGGTCGCCGGCACCTCTCTGGAGGTTCCTGGGGACCTGATCCGGCTGTCGGTGGGAATCGAACATGTCGACGACCTCCTCGACGACCTTGCCGCGGCGCTCAGGTTCTGATGTACCCGACATCTGTTCTCATCGCCGCGTTGGTGGTGACCGTTGCTGCCGCCACGCTCCAAGGAACGATCGGATTCGGGTTCTCCGTCCTGTCGGTGCCGATCCTCACCCTGCTCTACCCAGGCCTGACACCCATCCCGCAGCTCATCATGGTCGCTCCGTTGACCATCTACATGGCGCTGAGAGAGCGAAGCAGCATGGACCTGAAAGGAGCCGGATGGATCGTCGCCGGCAGGTTCCCTGGTGCGGTGATCGGCGCACTACTCCTCGCGAGCGTGTCGAGACGCGCCCTCGACGGCCTCATCGCCGGTGTGGTATTCATAGGGGTCATCGCCCTGGCCGCTGGATTGTCAATCAAGCTCACACGAGTCAACAAGTTCGTCGCCGGAGTCGTATCAGGCATCAGCGGAACGACCTCGGCAATCGGCGGCCCTCCGCTCGCACTGCTCTATCACGGAGAGGCCGGCGCCACGTTGCGATCGAGTCTCGCGGCGATTTTCACGATCGGCGTAACGATCAATCTGACGACCCTCGCGATCGCCAGGCAGATCCACAGACAAGACCTGATCACTGCACTCCTGCTGTTACCTGCAGTCGCCCTTGGTCTGTTCCTCAGTCGCTATCTGTCAGGTCGAGTCGAAGGACCGGCACTTCGGCGCGGAATCCTGATCGTATCCGCACTTGCAAGCATCGGGCTCGCCGTCAAGACCGTGGTTGGTGTGTAATGCCGCCCACGTGGCTCTTGTCGAACACCTGGCGACGGATCTCCAGGACAAGCTCATCATCCATGGTCAAGTCGATCTCGCGGACATAGTCCTCTTGCATGACCGGATCCCAGTTCTCCCAAGTCTCCACCTGGTCAACCCTTCTCACGGTCCCAGCCAACCACCGCTAGTGACCATCTAACACTCTGCGTGGTCTCTCGTCAAGGGGTAGTGAGTCCGCTCAGCGCATTCTTCAGTGACGAACCGGCCCCGTGGAGTCCCCACTCGATGAGGAGGAGCAGCACGATGCAGATGACGACCGTCACCACGGCACGCACCCGATACGTCATCAACTCGTGCTGGTCTTCGAGATACGACCGCTCGACAACCGAGGCAGGCTGGGGAGGAATCACCGGTCTCCGAGTATCGATAGGAATGGCCCGAGATGACCGCCGCTCGACTTCGTGTCGTCCCCCGACCGCCACCGGAGAACTCGGCTCCTCCTCGTGAGTGGCAACATTCAGATCAGTGCCGGCAGGTTCCGCTGCGGCGACAACCGGCTCGCGTGGTTCCGAAGGAGCTTCTTCGAAAGGTGCGGGCTCCCCCAGCTGTTCGAGATCGGCGAACGACGCAGCGACAACGTTCTCGGGCCGAGACATCCCGACACTCTCAAGGAGCGTGTCCTCCGGGATGTTGAGGACCGCTGCGAGCGTCATGACAGTCTCGGGATCAGAGGGTTCACTCCTCCCCTTTTCCCAGCCTCGAATCGTGGACGGCGCCCTCCCAACCAGATCAGAGATCCTCTGGTAGCTCATCCCGGTGGCTGCCCGGGCGCGTCGAACGAGTGTGGCGAACGTATCCATCGACCCTTCAAGATTACCTGGGTATCGGCAATCGGCTGGTCAGGTCGTCAGTCGTCAGTCGTCAGGAAGACGCGACCACACTTGCCGTGGACCCTTGGGCGGAAGGCCGGAATCGGGCTGCAGAAGGCCCGCTAACCTGCCGCACGGAGGCGACCGAGCGCCTGGTGGGCTCCCCGGTCTTCAAAACCGGTGGGGGGTCGAAAGGTCCCCGGCGGGTTCGATTCCCGTCCGCCTCC
>CAZBXV010000001.1:26083-95829 GCA_964496205.1 uncultured Acidimicrobiia bacterium | reverse complement strand
AGGTGCCGGGCGAACCATTGGAGGGCCGGGCGCTCCAATGGGCCCAGGAGGATGTCGTTTTCGCGTTCGTGCGACGTCGTCATGGGGTTTCCGGCCATACGGGGAAGAACATCAGCCACTGCTCCGGGTGCTTGCGAATGATTGTCTCGGCTTCTGCGAGTGCCGCCCGCCAGAGGTCGGCAGCGGGATCGCCTCCCGCCATGTCTCTCGGGTCGAGTTGCCGCACGAGGTTCAGACGGTACCTGCTGTCTGGCAGACGTTCCACCCAGATGATCTGCAGGAGTGCATCCGTGGAGACGGCGAGACGCGCGAATCCGTCCCAGAGCCGCGCCGGTCTGCCGAAGAACTCAGCGGTCTGGGCCGTCTTGCTTCGTGGCGGCGGACGGTCCAGGGAGGTGAACACGACTCCCCCGGAGCGAAGAAGCTCGCCGGCCTTTCGCATGGACTCGCCCGAGGACGGTGTAAGCCGCAGGCCCTCGGTGGCACGGAGACTGTTCACCAGCTTGTATCCGGAGGGGGGGAGAGCGTAGGACAGCACTTGGACGTCGTAGGCGTCGTGCCTCGGAGACGCTGAGAAACCGATACCCATGAGATCCTGAACACCGACGTGCGGGGCGACAATCAGGACCCCTCGGCCGGTACGTGATCCCTCGTCGAGGACGTGCCAAAGCCCATCCGGGATCTCGACGAGACGCCGATTCTCCTCGGGTGTTGCACCAAGGGAGCGGAAGAAGTCGAAGGTTCCGCTCGCTGACTGATAGAGGACTTCTGGCAGCATCGCGCCGACCGTTCGGTCATCCGGTGTGGTGTCGAGTACCACGCTCAGGTTGGAACGAAGGGCGCCGGTCATCTGGGACTCACGCCGAGCAATGAGTCGGGTCACGATTCTGATGAGCCGGTGACCAAGACGGCGCGGGAGGAGGCGGCTCAACCTGATGGCCAGGCGCGTTCCCGATCCGGTTGTGAGGAAGTGCTGGAGGTTCACGACGGACGCAGGGTAGTTCCAAGCTCGACGGGCTCACAGGTCAGAGCCGTTGTCCCGCGGGCGCCGTTCAGTCGTCGGCCTTCGGTACCCTCGCGTACATGACAGAAATTCAGACGCATGTCGCAATCGATCGATCACTGTGCGGAACTCCGACGCGCCTCGAGCAGGGGCACGCGGAGGTGGCACTCACGACGACAGCGGAGATGGCGGCCGACGACAGGGGCTTGGTGCACGGCGGCTTCGTGTTCGGACTGGCCGACTACGCGGCGATGCTGGCGGTCAACCATCCGAACGTCGTTCTGAGCGGAGCCGACGTTCGGTTCACGGCCCCCGTGCAGGTAGGGGAGTCCCTCTCCGCGTCTGCCCATATCGCAGACCGGCAGGGTCGACGAACCAGCGTCGAGGTAGCCGTCCGTCGAAACGGGGACCCGATCCTCGCCGGCTCTTTCATCTGTGTGACCCTCGATCACCATGTTCTGGATCGCTGATGCACGGCGGAGATGTCATAGTCGACGCGCTCGTCCAGGAAGGCGTTCGGACGCTCTTCACGCTCACAGGGGGTCACATCGCTCCGATCTTGACCGCTGCGGTCGATCGAGGAGTCGAAGTGATCGACGTGCGCGACGAGGCAACAGCCGTTTTTGCCGCCGATGCGACCTCGCGACTCACCGGAACTCCGGGTGTGGCAGTTGTCACGGCGGGTCCGGGCGTGACAAACACACTGACCGCACTTCAGAACGCCACACTCGCGCAGTCTCCTTTGGTGCTGATCGGAGGTGCGGCCGCCACGGTACTTCAGGGAAGGGGAGCGCTACAGGACATCGATCAGCAGGCGGTGGTAGGCCCCCACGTCAAGGCAACGCTGCGAGTGAAGCGGGTCCGTGACTTGGCGGCTTCAGTCCACTGTGCGGCTCGAATCGCGATGTCCGATGTGCCGGGCCCTGTGTTCGTCGAGGCGGCGGTTGACCTGTTGTACCCGGAGAGCGTCGTGCGCGACATGTATGTGGGATCGGGAGGGACGCCGACGAGCATGGCCGGCCGGGCGACGGAGAGATACCTCCAGTGGCGGTTGAGCCGGCTCTTCGCCAAAGGTCAACCTGAAGTGGAGGGTTCCGTTCAGATTCCGCGGCCGTCACGAGTTCTCGTGGACCGTGTCGATCGATTGCTGAAATCGGCGGAACGGCCACTGCTCATCGTGGGGAGTGGGGCCGTGTCGGTGCCTGCCGAGAGCAGTGCTGTCGCATTGGCCGTCGAACGCCTTGGGGTACCAACTTGGTTGACGGGTATGGCAAGGGGTCTGCTGGGGCGGACCCATGCTTTGCAGATGCGTCATCGTCGAAGAGAGGCGCTCAAGGAGGCCGACCTTGCAATCCTTGCGGGCATGCCGATCGACTTCCGTCTCGGCTACGGACGCTCCATTGGCCGTTCTGTCAAGGTGGTGACCGTGGGGCGAGACGAGGCGGCTCTCACCAAGAACCGTCGACCGGCGGTCGCGGTTCATGCAGATGCGGGACGCTTCCTGGTCCGTCTCTCCCAGCGAGATGGGGCAGGTACCTGGTCCGACTGGCGCGAACGATTGTCAGGTCGGGACGCCGAGCGAGAACGAGAGATCGCTCAGCAGGCTGCGCAGCACGTCGACCCGATCAATCCACTTCATCTGCTCGAGAGGATCGACGATGCCATGGCCGCCGATTCGGTGATCGTTGCCGACGGCGGAGACTTCGTCGCATCGGCCTCGTATATCCTGCATCCTCGAGGTCCCCTCGGTTGGCTGGATCCGGGGGTTTTTGGCACACTCGGTGTCGGCGCAGGCTTCTCAATGGCTGCCCAACGGGCGCGGCCGCACTCCGAGGTGTGGCTGATTTGGGGTGATGGGGCATCCGGGTTCGGACTCGTCGAATTCGACACGTTCGTTCGTCACCAAGTACCCGCGATCGCGGTCATCGGCAACGACGCCGGGTGGACACAGATTGCCCGTGAACAGATCCCGATGCTCGGAAGCGACGTGGGCACCGCGCTGGCCGCCACGGACTACCACAGGGTGGCCGAGGGGTTTGGTGCCGTGGGATTCCTGCTGAATGATCCCGCACGAATCGACGAGACCCTTTCGAGCGCCAAACAAGCCGCATCAGCAGGACGTCCGGTGTTGATCAACGCACTGATCGGCCGGACAGGATTCCGCAAGGGTTCGATGTCGATGTAGGGGTCGGCGTGGGACTATCCGGTGTCCGGTACGGTGATCATGATCGATCCTGTCCAGCTGCCCTGAGTGGAGTCCTTCGTGTACGTGACGTCGAGCGGCACCGTGTAGGTTCCGGGCGCGACGCCGGTGGCGTCGACGTGGAAAGCGGCGTAGTCGGATTCGCCGTCTTCGAGGCGGGCGTCGTGGGCGAGACTGGTGAAGCCCGCGTTACCGGGATACGTGATCGAGAACCCCGTCGGTGGGGTGGCGGTCATCTGGAATTCGTCGAGGCGTGGAGCGTTGCCGACGAACGGCACCTGCACCCACCCTGATCCGTCGATGATTGTGTCACCGCCGGCCGAAGTGAGGTCGCTGCCGGAGTAGGTGGCGACCGGCACTTTCACCTGGAAGGCCTGCTGATGCGACTTGCCGTCGGTCGTGAAGGTGGCCTCGAGATGCAGGATGACGTCTTTCTTGGCGGCGTAGGGGACGGTGACGTGGATGGCGGTGAAGTCGATCTCCCCGTTTGACAAAGTGGCGTCCGCCCAGGTGGACGTGTACGAGCCTGTGTTGGCCGGGTATCGGACCTCCCACCCGGGTTCGGGGTTCCTGACGGTCACCTGGAAGTCGTCTGCGTCACCGTTGGCTGCCTCCCAGACGATCTCGATCCAGGCCGAGTCGCCGGCGAACACGGTGCCGGTTTGGGCGGTGAGGGCGTCGACCTTCGCAGGACCGCCCTTGGCGGCGGACGCGGGTTGTGCCGCCGAGACGAGCAGCAGGAGTGCCAGTCCGGACACGGCCAGTGATCTCATGTGGTGGCTATCGGCAAGATCGGACTTTCGGTTGAGTTCAGGTCCCGCACGCCTCGTCGTACACGGCTTGAACCTGCTGTCTGAGGTCTTCACTCTTGGTCAGGTCGTCTTTGAACGCGTGGTACTGCTCCGGACTCACTCCGTTGCCTTCAAGGCGAATGTCCAGTTCGGCTTGGATGTCTTCCTGGTGCTGAAACGTGTATCGCTGGACGTCGCACATCCAACGGCCCTCGATCGACGTGAGAAGCGCGGTGTCGTAGCGGGGCGCGCACCCGGATGCGAGCACGGCCACGACCGCGAGAGCGGCAAGCCTCTTCATACTCACGGTATCGGCGCCGTCCGATTGGGTTTGAGGTCTTCTCGGAGCATTGCGGGCAGGTGGGTTCGAGAAGGTCGAAGCTCTCGGAGAGGGCCGAGATTTTTCTGCCACGACCGCCAGGTGGATTGTGGTGTGACGTTCCCGTACAGCATTGCGGCGAATGGCGGCACACTGGGATGCACGTACAGTGCGTCGTTGCCGGATGCGTCGAGTCGGACGAATACGGCGACTGCGACTCAGCAGTTGTATGACTTTGATTCGGCGAAGGTTGCGACGGATGATGGGACGATGGGCTACAGCGGCAATGCCAATGTGGTCTTCGACTCGTCAACAACCGTCACAAACGTGGACGAGGAGATCACGGTCACGGACGACCACGGCACACCGGGAGACACGTCTGACGACGTCGATCTCGGTACGGTGAATGCGTTGACGGACACGCTGCCGAAGACGCTTTGCTACGACCGTACGTTCACGATCGACGACTTCCCGGCCTGTGTTGATCACTACGTGATCAACACAGCGGAATTCGTCACGAACGACACGTTCACGAGCGGCACGGACAGCTGGACGATCTTGTTCCACATCCCGTGCGATGAGGGCTTGACGCCAGGCTTCTGGCAGGGTGGCAATGGCCTCTTCCGCTGGGACGAGCCGAGTGATCCGGACTTCGATCCAGTCGGCGGGAATCCGTTCTGGGCCTACCAACTCTGGGAGGACCAGACGGTCTTGTACGGATACATCTCGGACGGCAACTGCAATCCGGACTTCCACTCGATCTGTAACCTGCCGATGCTCGACATCGTCGGAAGTGGCGGCACGGATGACTGGGTGCTGAAAGCGGCCAGGGATGCGATCGCCGCGGTGCTGAACTCGGCACACGCAGGCGTGAACTACCCGGCCTCTGTGGCGACGATCCAGAGCGACTGGTACGACGCCCTGCACTTGTACATCACAAGTGGGGACACCTCCGGTCTGCAGGCGTTCCACACGACGTACGCCGCCTACAACCAGTTGGGAGGAACGATCGACTAGCGCTGCACTCGCAGCATGATGAAGGAGCGGGCCTTCGGGCCCGCTCCTCGCGTCAGAACCGGCCCAGTGCCTGTTCGAATTCCGGCCAGCCGACCGTCAGCTCAGACTTGCCCTCCCGCAGCACGGTGAGGGCAGCCTCCCGCAGCATGCCCGACAGATCAGCAAACGACAGGCCTTCGGTACGGCGGGCAAGCTCATCGAGATCCACCTCGTCGGCGAAGGGGACGTCGGAGAGGCCCAGGAGGGCACGGCGGGCTTCCTCCCTCGGCAAGCCCAGCTCGATGTGGACCTCGAACCTCCCTGAACGCAGGAGTGCAGGATCGATCAGATCGATCCGATTGGTCGCTCCGATCACTGACACGTCGCCTCGCGCCGTCACACCGTCCATCTCGGTGAGCAGCGCGGCAACGACTGAATCGGTCACCGAGGTCGTCGACTTGCCGCGTACCGGGGCGAGCGCGTCCAACTCATCGAAGAAAAGGATCGACGGAGCCGCTGCTCGTGCCCTGGCGAACACCTCGCGCACCCCGCGCTCCGACTCACCGACGAACTTGTCGAGAAGCTCGGCGCCTTTCACGGGGAAAAAAGCCGCTCCCGATTCGTGGGCGAGTGCTCGGATCACGAACGTCTTGCCGGTACCCGGGGGCCCATAGAGCAAGATGCCACGGGGTGGGTCGATCCCCATAGACGTGAAACGCTCGGGCTGGGTCATCGGCCAGATCACCGCCTCGGTGAGACGCTGTTTGACCTCCTTCAGATCGGCAACCTTCTCGAATCCGTACGAGGGCACCTCGCCCAGCGGGACTGAGCCAAGAGACGGAACGGTCGATTCGATCGCTTCGAGCAGCAGATCGTTTGTGAGCTTCCCGCCGCGCCCGACGGTGAGCGCCGATGCATGGACGACGGCAGCCGTGATGTCGGCCCCCGAGAATCCGGCTGTGCGGGCCGCGAGCATGTCGAAGTCCAACGGCTCGGCAGGCACCCTGGCCGTCGCCGCCTCGAACAGCAGTCGGCGGCGCTGCAGATCGGGCGGGGGGATCGAGAGAGTCCGGGGGAGGAGGCCGGATGCGGTGACGGCCGAGTCGAGGCTCGCTGCCGAGGCAACACCGAGCGTGCATGCGACGGTCGCCCTCTCCGAGACTGCGTCGAGAAACCATCGGAGAATCGCCGCCACTTGTGTTCGATACGGTGCCAATCCCTGATCTCCGGCAACCGCCTCGACGCGATCCACGTAGATCACCGTCGGTCCAGACGTGCCCTTCACAGCCTTCTCGAGCGCGTTGAGGAGGCCTTCGGGCTTGAAGACGAGGTTGAGGTCGACAGCAGCCACCTTCGCTCCGGCAGCGTGCGCCGCAGCGTCGACCAGCTCGGACTTGCCGCACCCGGTCGGCCCCTCCAGCAGCACTCCTGCGACCTTTGGCAGTCCCCACGCCGACGGCAGGTCCTGAGGAGATGTGAGGAGCTTCAACCAGCTCGTCAGCGTCTCCAGTTCCTGTTCGAGCCCGGTGAGCACAGGGGGCGGGGTAGTGGACAGGTGAACCGTTTCCAATGCGGGCTCGGTCGAGGAAGCCTTGCCTTCACCCACGAAACGTGTGGCGGCGGTGACAACGCCGGAGGACGCCGGTGAGACCGAATGGACCATGAGTTGAACCGGCTCCGGTCCGGCGTCCCCGTAGGAGGGATCGATCGTGACCGTGTCGCCGACGCTGACCGGACGGCCCTGCAGCGCATGAACCAGCGACCTCGAGTCGAGGTCGAGAGCATCCCCGGAGATGGTGACCATCTCGGCCGACGGGAGCAGCGCCCGGGTGACGTCGGCGGCCTGACCAGGGTGGAGGCCGGCATTTGCCATCGTCTCCGGGCCGACGAGAAGCGCCGTTGCCTCACGCACGTCGGACGGTCGAGCCATGGCGTGCGTGTGTCCGAGGCTGACGATGCCGCCGCCGGGGAGCCCCATGGCGGCGAGGAGGGTCGCATCCGCCGCAATGAACGGATCGGTACCGGCACGAATCGTGAAACGCATGGAGGCAATCGTAGGTCCCGGCCGATGCCGTTGGAAAGGTCGGTCCTTAGAGACAGGAATTCCAGCCCATTTGGCCCGGCACGACATCGGCGGGACCGCTGCTCACCCTACCGTCGCGTAGCCCACCAACGGAATAGGTCAGAGGGCCCTTTCTGAAAGGGCAGGCTGAGGAACCGGCGATCTGGGTAGTGCGAACCTGCCGGTCGTCTCGAGGAGCCGCACAGGCTGTCTTGTCAGCCACTGCCACACCAGATGGACCTCCTCGGCGGTTCCGACAGATGGTGGGGTTTGCGGCCAGTCGGCCCCGTGGGTGTCACCTGCCGGGGCGAGCATGGGTCCGTGATGTCCGTTCCAGGCGAAGGAGAGCCGGCCGTGGTCGATGATGGCGCCGCCGTCACAGGCCTCGGCCCATATCACACCGGCGCTGTTCATCGCCTGCCACTGCCGGCGTTGGGCAAGAGCCCTGGCGAGCGCCTTGTAGCGGTCCCGTACCCACGCGGCTTCCTCATAGCGTTCGAGTGCCGCGAGTTCGGTCATCTTGTCTGCGAGCGGATCGAGGAGAAGCGCCGGGTCGGTAGTGATACCTCGTCTGATCGTGTCGACGACGGGTGCGTAGGTGTCCTCGTCGAGCGTGCCGTCGCATGGACACATCGCGACTCCGAGTTGGGCGGGAGCGCATGGCGCGTCACGCGTCCCTGGTCGATTCGAGCAGCGTCGGATCGGAACAGCATCCCAAAGAGCCGTCATCACCACCTCGGCGCTTCTTCTGCTTCGAAACGGGCCAAGGTATGTGGCGGCGTCGCCGCGCTGGGTTCGGACCAGCGACAGACGCGGGAACGCCTCACTGGTCAGCTTCACCCAATGCGACGATTTCGGCGGCTTCGATCTCCGGTTGTGTCGCGGGCGATGTGAGTGGATGAGCCTCAGCTCTGTGACTTCGGCTTCGAGTTCCGTTGAACACTCGCGGTAGTCGACCTGATCGAGTTCTCGGAGCATGGTTGCGACACTGCGGCGATTGTCCCCGTAGAAGTAGCTGCGAACCCGTGTTCTCAGGTTCTTGGCCTTGCCTATATAGAAAACGGTGCCGTTGCGATCCTGGAAGAGATAGACGCCGGGCCGTCGGGGAAGGCGGTCGGTGAGACGGATCTTCTCGTAGTGCTGGGATCCGCGTGCCGTTGGAAGCTGGAGCAGGTCCTCGAGCGCGGTGACTCCAATCGTACCGGCTCGTTCGAGGAGTCGATGAAAGACCCACGCTGTCGCCTGGGAGTCGGCGAGTGCGCGGTGGGTCGGCGTGTGGGGGGAACGCAAGTGGGCGGCCAGCGTGTCGAGTTTGAAGTTTCGTACCTCGCGTCCAAGGAGGCGTCGGGCAAGTCCCAGTGTGTCGACGGATCGATTGGGCAGCTTCCCGTATCCGAGTTCCACGGCAGCTGCGTTGAGAAACGAAAGATCGAACCGGACGTTGTGACCGACGATGACGGCGTCGCCGAGGAACTCGAGGAACGTGGGGAAGGCTTCTTCGATCCTCGGAGCGCCGATCACCATCGAATGTGTGATGCCGGTGAGGACCGTGATGAAAGGGGGGATCTCCCGTCCCGGATTCACAAGTGTCTGGAAGGACCCGCGTTCCTCTCCGCCGCGGTACAGCACCGCTCCGATCTCGGTGATGCCGTCGGCGGAGGGTGCCGTTCCAGTGGTTTCGAGATCGAGGATGCAGAACGGGACGTCGAACAGCGGTGCACCCAGCTCTTCGAAACTGCGCTGCATCGCAAAGGTCACGTCGGCCACCCAACGAACATGTGTTCGATGATAGACGGGAGGTGGGACAGAAGCGGGCCTTCGGCCCCGTATTCCGTACTTCGTACTTCGCATGCGAACGCAGCATCCAGGTGGCTGCACACGGTGCGAGATACGAGATACGAGATACGTGACGACCCGAGGGGCCGTCACTGCCGCTGGCGCACCGCTTCGTAGAGGACAACTCCTGCGGCCATGGCGGCGTTGAGGCTGTCGGCGGATCCGTGCATGGGGATGCGAACGCGCTCGGCACTCGCATCGAGCATGTCGTCTGAGAGCCCGTATTGCTCGGAGCCCACCGCAATCGCACACGAACCCGAATAGTCCGCTCTCCAGTGGAGACGATCGGCAAACGGAGTGGTAGCGACCAGCGGGATGCCACGAGCGTCGAGCCATCGGATCGTTTCATCCGTCGACGCAACTCCCAGGGGCACGGAGAACAAGCAACCTATGGAGGCCCGCACGACGTTGGGGTTGAATGGGTCGGTGGTCGGATCGGCAACGATGACGGCGTCTACCCCTGTGGCGTCGGCGGTGCGCAGCATCGTTCCCAGGTTTCCCGGCTTCTCGATCGACTCGACGACGAGCAGGAGGGGTTCGCCATCGACCCTTAGCCTGTCGAGTCCGGTAGCGAACTGGCGGGCCACGGCAACCAGGCCCTCGGGGCGGTCCCGGTAGCTGACCTTCCGGAATGGTTCATCCGAGAACTCGACGAGATTGGCACCCGCCGCCTCCGCTGCAGACAGCAGTGCGGGCTCGTTCGAACCGAGAAACAGACTCGGACAGAACCCGACCTCTTCGATGTCGATTCCGGCATCGACGGCGCGGGTCAGCTCTCGGTACCCCTCGATGAGGAAACGACCCTCGGCGTCCCTGTGCCTTCTGCTTCGAAGCCTGACCAGGTGTTTCACCCGCTGATTACTGGTCGAGGTGATGGTCTCCACCGGTCTCCAATCGTTGATACGCCTCCTCCAGGCGTTTGCGTGCCCTGTGGCACGCGACTCGCACCGTACCCACGCTCGAACGAAGCCGTCCCCCAATCTCCTCGTAGCTGAGTTCCTCGACTTCTCTCAACCACAGGAGTTCTCGGTCACGTGGTGAGAGCGCGCCAAGAGCTTTGACGACAAGCGAGTGCTCCTCGCTTTCCTCCGCCCTCTCGTCGGGGTGGCTCGGCTCGGGGGAGATAGGGGGTTCGGCACGCGGGCGGCGGCGCTTTCTGATCCAGGTTCGCAGTTGGGCTCGAGCAATCGACCAGAACCACGCTTCGAACGCCACCGGTGCACGGAGCCTTGGGAGGTTCTTGACCATCGCTTCGATCGTCGCGGTCGCCAAGTCCTCGGCGTCGGGTGGCGGAGCTCCTGCCACCCTGAAGAATCCGATGAGACGTGGGTACCCGGCAGAGAAGAGTGCGGCAATCGAGTCTCGGTCGCCGTCTCGCGCACGTTCGACGACGTCGATCTGTGGTGGCCACTGCCGGAGCTGATTCACGCCCTCTTGTTACCAGAGGATTGGGAAATACCTGCTATTTGGACGATGCGTCCTGTCCTGGCGCGTCGCCAGACTTGCCGGGTGTTCCGTCCTGGCCGGGTGCCTCATCGGACTTGCCGGGTGTTCCGTCCTGGCCGGGCGGCGTCTCCCCACCCAGTCCCGGATTGTCGGTCTGACCCGGAGGAACGAAGTCTTCTCGAGCTTGGCGCATCTCTTCCTGGGCTAGCCTGACCGTCGTCAACACCTGCTCCGCTCGACTCGACATGGCCTCGCTCAGGTGTGTCGTCGCAGCTGTCGACACGGCCTTCCCAATGCCGAAGAGCTCTTGGGCCTGCTGGGTCAAGGCTTGCCGAACGTCGGTCGGGAGCGCTGCCATATTGGCCTCTCCCAGGTCTCTGGCGAGCTGAGAAAGCGTCGCTCCGATCCCGCTTGACCCATCGAGGTCGGCGGCACCCTCCGACGCCGTTTCGAACGCCGCCGCAATGTCACCGCGATCCACGAGCTTGGACGCTTCATCGAACCGCTCGGCGGCGAGATTCGGATGCAGGCCAATGGCGATCTCGACACGTTCGTACGCTCTGTCGAGTCCGTAGAGGGGGTCGCCTGGAATCGACCCGTTCGCCGCGAACGCCATTCCTACGTTTGCCCCCACCAATGTGACGACCGATCCCATGACGACGATCACCCGCCTCAACCAGTGGGTTCGTCTCAGCGGTTCGGCCATGGCGCGACGAGCGATCCGCCCACCCTCGGTAGGGTCGGCTCGGCCTACGAGGAAGTCTCCGTAGGAGCGAAGGTCGCGAATCGGTTTCATCTCACGGTGCAAGTCTCTTGGCATTCACAGGCGTTACAGCCGGTCAGCGCAGAGAATAGGGGAGGTAGCGTCCAGTCACGATGGTTGCAGTCCGACCAGGATGCCACCTCACGACGTGCCTGAGGCCCGAGCGCTACCAACGCTCTCTGTGAATGACATCCGCGAGAGGGCGGTGCCCGCGCCGGAGAGATCCTGACCTCCGGTCCGGAGCAGGGTGCCCAATCGTCACCACGCCGATGGGAGCAACCGAACCGGGGATACTCAGAAGTGCCCGGAGTCCGGGGATGGAGTGGACTCCCAGGAACCCGGCCGCGAGACCTTCGTCTACGGCCCCGAGTAGAAGCATCATCATCGACGCACCTGCATCAACCCACCAGTACGGGACAGGCCACGCGATCTCCTGTCCGTTCGCGTCCGTCTTGTCGGACTCCTGGTATCGACGGTGATACGCATCCTCGGAAACGCAGACGACGACATGGACCGGTGCCCTGCTGATCCAGGGATCGAATCCTTGGGCAACGTAGTGGCTCTCACCTGCCAGCTGGGCGATTGCGCCACGTGTCGCCGCGTCGGTGACAACAACGAACGACTGACCCTGGGTGAAACCTGCGCTGGGAGCCTTCGATCCGTACGCGACGATCCGGTCGATCGTTGCCTGATCGACCGGATCGTCCGTGTAATTGCGCACCATGCGGCGGTGCCGCACGACATCGCTGAACTCCAAGGCCCTACAGCTCCTTCACCGAGTTCACGATCTCGGCGATGCCCTTCTTCGCGTCGGAGAAGAACATCAACGTGTTGTCCTCGTAAAACAACGGGTTGTCGATGCCTGCGAACCCCGGTGACAGACTCCGCTTGATCACGATTGCGTGCTTGGCGAGGTCCACGTTGAGGATTGGCATCCCGTAGATCGGGCTCGTGGAGTCGTCGCGTGCCGACGGGTTGACGACGTCGTTGGCGCCGACGACGAGTGCGACATCGGTACGAGGGAAATCGTCTTCGATCTCATCGAGCGCGAACAACTTGTCGTAGGAAACGTCCGCTTCGGCAAGCAGTACGTTCATGTGACCTGGCATGCGTCCTGCCACCGGATGAATCGCATACCGCACTTCCACGCCGCGGTCTTCGAGAAGACCGGCGAGTTCCTTCAGGTTGTGCTGTGCCTGTGCAACGGCCAGACCGTAGCCGGGCACGATGATCACGGAATCGGCGTATCCGAGAGTGATTGCGACATCCTCGGCGGAAGCGCTCCGGACCGGCTTGTCTCCGCTGCCGCCCCCGGCGCCGGTGCTGTCATCGCCACCAAACGCAGCGAACAGCACGTGACCGAGCGTGCGGTTCATGGCCTTCACCATGATGTTGGTCAGGATCAAGCCCGAGGCCCCAACCAACGCTCCCGAAATGATGAGCGCGTTCTCCTGGATCACAAAACCAGCCAGGGCCGCCGCAATGCCCGAGAATGCGTTCAAGAAGGAGATCACAACCGGCATGTCTGCACCGCCGATCGGCACTACTCGAACGATGCCCAGGATCAGCGCTAGGGCGAGCAACACCCACATCACGATGACACTCTCGCCCACGATCAGCCACACGATCAGGGCGAGGATGACGACCACGAGCAGCGAGTCGCCTACCTTCTGGCCGGGGTATCCAAACGGGCGACCCGGCACCAGTCCCTGCAACTTGGCGTAGGCAACGAAGCTTCCGGACAGTGTGACTCCACCAACCAGGATGGTCAGCGCGACGGTGATCCCGGCACGGAGATCCAGGTTGCCCTGGTTCTCGATGAGTTCGGCCGCGGCGACGAGTGCCGATGCGCCACCGCCGAATCCGTTGAACGCCGCAACGAGCTGAGGCATGGCCGTCATTTCGACGGTCTTGGCGAGCAAGAGACCGACCCCACCCCCTACGACGATGCCGGCGAGGATCACCCACCAGCTCAAGATCTCGTAGTGGACGAGTGTCACGACGATTGCCAGCAGCATGCCCGCACCGCCGATCTGGTTGCCTCGCCGAGCGGTCGCCGGGCTCTGGAGTCTCTTCAGACCGACGATGAACAGGACCGCAGCCAGCAGGTACAGATAGCCGGCAAGAACCGGCCCGATGAGACCTTGCGTTTCGTTCATGACCGGCCCTCTCGCCTGAACATCTGGAGCATCCGGTCAGTGACCCAGAAGCCGCCGACCACGTTGATCATGGCGAACGCAACTGCGAGGAATCCGAGCACGACGCCCGCCACCCCTCCATACCGGCCGGCCACGACCAGCGCGCCGATGATCGTGATGCCCGAAATCGCGTTTGAGCCCGACATCAGCGGCGTGTGCAGCGTTGGCGGCACCTTGGTGATGACTTCGAATCCCACATAGGCAGCGAGGACGAAGACTGTGATGGAAATCAGTAGGTCCATCAGCTCACTCCTCCTTCCAGCAGAGACCGCACACGCTCGTTCACGACGTTTCCATCGTGCGTGATACACGCCCCGGCCGTGATCTCGTCGTCGAGGTCGATCCTCAACCCCTCCTCGTGCACCAGATGCGAGAGGAGATTGAGAGTATTGCGGGCGAACATCTGGCTCGTATTGGTAGCGACTCCGCTGACCAGATCGGTCGGTGCGAGGATCTTCACCCCGTTGTGCACGACGACCTCGTCGGCTACGGACAACTCGCAGTTGCCGCCAGTAGCGACTGCCAAGTCGACGATCACGGAACCCGGTCTCATCGCCTCGACCATCTCTCTGGTGACGAGGAGAGGTGCGCGTTTGCCCGGAATGGCTGCCGTCGAGATGATGACGTCGTTGCGGGAGACATGCTCGCCGAGCTGCATGAGGAGCCGTTTCTGAGCGTCTGCCTCCAGCTCCCTTGCGTAGCCGCCGGCACTCTCGTCCTGCTCCTCGAGTTCGAGGTTCACGAATCGAGCACCGAGGCTCTCGACTTGTTCGGCAACCGCAGCCCGCACGTCGTAGGCCGAGACCATCGCTCCGAGCCGCTTCGCCGTCGCGATCGCCTGAAGACCAGCGACTCCAGCTCCGAGCACGAGGACCTTTGCCGGAGCGATGGTTCCTGCTGCAGTCGTCAACATGGGGAAGAACTTCGTGATGGCCGTCGCCGCCTCGAGCACCGCTTGATAGCCGGCAGCTGTTGCTTGGGACGACAACACATCCATCGACTGCGCCTTGGTCGTGCGAGGAACCGTCTCAAATGCCAGTGTTGTCACACCGGCCGCTGCGAGCGCCGCCGCCACTTTCGGTCGATCCAGCGGCTGCATGAGACCGATCAGGACCGCGCCACGCTTCATGAGCGCGATCCGGTCATTCTCAGGCGGCTCTACCGAGACCACCACATCGCAGCCCCACGCGGAAGACGCTTCCGAAACGATGGAAGCGCCTGCGTTCATGTACTCCTCGTCGAGGAAACCGGATGCTGTACCGGCTCCCGCTTGTACCACCATCTCGAATGATTGCTTCACGAACTTGGCCGTGACATCCGGGGTGATGGCGACTCGCCGCTCTCTTTGAGCGGTCTGATTGGGTACGCCTAGCTTCATCACCTGTCCACCTTGCTTTGTGGCTGCAAATCTACGGGAACGAAACCCGATTCCCAAGTTGGGGCACAGACCGCCTCACGGCCGCAAATGCGCCCATGGAATGGGCCACTTGGGCTACCGTCCTCAGATGGACGCCGAGTACTACCGGGAACTCGTCCGACCCTTCGTCGAGGGACGGAAGTTCATCCTCGCCGGCGAGGTCCTTGCTGGGTTCGGCCGCTTCGTCACTGTGCTTCGCTCACTTGGGGCCGACCGGCCGTTCATTGTCGCCGCCGGGATCGGGACAGGTTCGATGCCTGACCCGAGTGACGCGGAGTGGAGTGTGGTCGACAGCGGCACTCCCACGGACATCATCGACGCCTTCCGTCGGTTGGGCGCCCTGCTCCGGGACCTTCCCCCCGATGTCAAAGAGGCGATCAACCGGTGGGATCCGAACCGAGAAGCGTTCATGATGGGACACCCTCTCTTCACGGTCGACGAACTCGACGGACGTCCGGTGTGGGGCGGGCGTAAACCGGAGTGGGAGGTGCTCGAAGACAAGGTCCGGGCGGAGGTCATCTGGGATGCTGCGGGGGTGCCTCGAGAGGAATCGACCGTCGTGCCCGCCACGGTCGACGAGCTAGAGCTGGCACACCATCAGCTCGATCGCGGCATGGGGACCGTCCTGGCGGGTGATGCCAGGGAGGGATTCAACGGCGGCGCCGTCTATCTGCGTTGGGTCACATCCGCCAGCGACATCGAAGAGGTGCAGCCCTTCTTTTCCGAACACTGCGACACGGTCCGTGTGATGCCGTTCTTGGAAGGCATCCCGTGTTCCATCCAAGGGGTGGTGTTTCCCGATGACGTCATCGTCTTCAGGCCCGCGGAACTGATCGTTCTTCGCCGTGAATCGAGCACAGCGCTTCTCTACGCGGGGACCGCCACCTTCTGGGACCCACCCGACGAGGACAGGGAGGCAATGCGCGCCATTGCAAGGGCCGTCGGTCGCACCCTGCGAGATACGGTCGGCTACCGAGGAGGTTTCACCATCGACGGGATCATGACCGAGCGCGGTTTCCGTCCGACCGAACTGAACGCCCGGACCGGTGCCTCGATCGGGCCGATGATTGGTTCATTGGGAGATCTCCCATTCGGTCTGCTGGGTCGGGTGCTCGTCGAAGGAGCAGACCTCGACTACCGGCCGCGGTACCTCGAACAGCTCATAGTCGAGGCGGCAGATCTTCACAGAGGCGGCGCCGCCTATACGTCCGTCGAGTCTCCTCGAGTTCAAACAGAGACCAGGTGCTTGGCCCGGCGCGACTGTGGCTTTGAGGTCGTCGATGAGAACGATCCTCACGACGCAACCCTCGAGCTCGGCCCTGGCGTCTTGGGTGGATTCGTGAGATTCAGACCAGACCCCGCGCACATGCCGATCGGTTCGCCTCTGGCTCCAGAGGCGACCGAGGCATTCGCGGTCGCGGACGAACTCTGGGACGTCGGCCTCGGTCCTCTCAGTGCCGCCCGGTCGGTCCGCTGAGCTTCGCCTACACGTCGAGGATCTGGCAGAGTAGGGGGGACACGAGGTGGGAATGCTGGAACTCTCAGGCCTTCGGAAGCAGTACGGAAACGTCACTGCGCTCGATGGTGTCAGCTTCGACGTACGGCCAGGTCGAGTAGTCGGGTTTCTCGGCCCGAACGGCGCAGGCAAGACGACGGCGATGCGCTGCGTCTTCGGGCTCGTACGCCCAGACGCGGGTGAGGTCCGCTGGAACGGGTCGCCTGTGGGCCCCCAGGAGCACCTTAGGTTTGGCTACATGCCGGAAGAACGTGGCCTCTACTCGAAGATGAAGATCAGGGAACAGCTCGTGTACTTCGGGCGCCTTTCGGGTATGGATCCATCTGCCGCCTCATCGTCGGCCGACCGGTGGCTGTCGAGGCTGGGCCTGGCCGACAGGGCCCTCTCGAAGCTCGAAGACCTGTCGCACGGCAACCAGCAGCGGGTGCAGCTTGCCGTGTCGCTCGTCCACGGGCCGGAACTGGCGGTGCTCGATGAGCCATTCGCGGGCTTGGATCCAATAGGCGTAGAAGACATGGCAGCCACATTGAGGGAGCTGGCGGACAGCGGCGCAGGAATCGTCTTCTCGAGCCACCAGCTCGATCTCGTCCAGGATGTGTGTCAGGACGTCGTCATCATCGATCGCGGGCGGGTTGTGCTCGCCGGTGACCTGACCGATCTTCGGGACCGCTCCGACTACCGGCACCTCGAGGTCAGAGTGGATGGACAACCGTGGGCACCAAGCATGAACGGCATCGAAACGGTTGGGGATGACGGCCAGCGGTATCTGATTCAGAAGGATGCCGACGTCGAAGAGGTCCTGCATCGGGCTCGGCAGTCCGGAGCTGTCACCAGCTTCAGCTTCGAACCACCAAACCTCTCCGATCTCTTCAGACAGGCGGTGCGGAGATGAGCCCGCTCCGACAGGTAATGCTGATCGCTCAGCGAGACTTCCTTCAGCGTATCCGAAGCAGGGCATTCCTCGTCTCAATGTTGCTGATAGTCGGGGTGGTGGTCATCGCTGGACCGCTTCTCGCCGCAGAATCGGCCGTCCCCAAGCCATACAAGATCGGGACTACCGGAACGGTGCAAGACGGTTTCAATGACGCCGTCACTGCGTCGGCCAAGGCGTTCGATCGGACGGTCGGGGTCAGCAGTTACGCCTCAACGGCCGAGGGAGAGGCAGCGCTCGAGAAGGGCGACATCAATGTCCTGCTGGTCGATGGCGAGCAGCTCGTCTGGAACCAGGACCCGAACTACCAACTCACGTCGATTGTGACATCCGCCGTGCAAGGGCTCGACCGGGCCAAGACCATCGCGTCGCTTGGCCTCAGTCAGGAGGAAGCCGCCCGACTGCTGGCTCCCGCACCACTTGCTTCTCGCTCGTTGACTGCTCCCGATCCTTCCCAGACTCCCAAGCAGATAGCGAGCTACGTAGGGTCGCTTCTCCTGTACATCTCGATCCTCATGTTCGGTCAGTTCGTGATGTTGGGAGTGATGGAGGAGAAACAGTCAAGAGTGGTGGAAGTCGTCCTTTCCCGAACCCGCCCCCGTCAGCTACTGGCGGGCAAGGTGATCGGGATCGGTGCCCTCGGCATCATCCAACTCGTGATCATCGGCGGTGCCGGGCTGTTCACGCTCAGCCGGGCGAACGTGGTGAATGTCGACCTCGCCGGAATCGGTGCACGAGTCGCGTTGACCGTGGTTGTCTGGTATCTGCTCGGGTATGCCCTGTTCGCCGTTCTCTACGCGGCGCTCGGGGCGACGGTCTCCCGCCAGGAGGATGCGCAGGGCGTGGGGTTCATCCCGGTCGTCGTGATCCTCCCTGGGTTCTTCTTGGGGATCGCCGCGTTGGAGAACCCCAACGCGATCCTTCCACATCTCGGTTCGATCATCCCACCGTTCTCGCCCTTCGTGATGCCGACGCGCATGACCGTAACCCACGTGCCGGTGTGGGAAGTTGCGTTGTCGGTCGTGCTGATCCTGCTGGCTACCTATCTGGTGCTGCGCGTCGGAGCGCGGATCTACCAAGGTTCGATCCTGAGGATCGGCGCCAAGGTGAAGCTGCGGGATGCCCTCAAGGCGGGGTCGAGGGACTAGTTGTCCGTCGCCCGAATGATTGCCGGGTCTCTGCGGCTCACGGACGCCCCTGGCGATGTCCTCGTCCTTGACGCACCGCTGCGGGTGCGCCTTCGTCCTGCGTCCTGGCCAGATGACGCCGTGCCCTCGTAGACACCCAGACACTGATTGGACGACACACCACTGGAAGCCCTTTCTCGTTGGCGCGGGTTGGCTGACAATTCCACGGTCTGTCCATGCAAGAACAGGCGGTTGTGAGTCTCTAGTCTCGGTCAAAACGTGCCCAAGGAGGTGGACATGAACATCGGGTTCATCGGACTCGGAATCATGGGTTCGGGGATGGCACGCAACCTGGTCGACAAGGGGTTTGAGGTGGTCGTGTGGAACCGGACGGCATCGCGTATGGATCCTCTGGCCGCCGCCGGAGCAGCCAGGGGCGCGTCACCGGAAGACGTCGCGAGTCGCTGCGACATCGTGATGGTGTGCGTTTCCGACTCACCCGACGTGCGCGAGGTGGTGATGGGGGAGCGGGGCCTGCTGGAGGGACTCCGCGAGGGCGCCCTCGTCGTGGATCACTCGACGATCAGCCCTTCCGTCACGCTCGAGATGGCCGAGGCGGTTCGTGCCCGCGGGGCAGACTGGCTTGACGCCCCCGTGAGCGGAGGAAGCGAAGGTGCGGCCAGAGGGACACTTGCCGTCATGGTCGGTGGTGACAGCAGCCAGCTGGAACGCGTCAGGCCCTTCATCGACTCGTACGCCTCCACCATCGGCCATGTTGGGCCGACCGGAGCCGGTCAGACCGTCAAGCTCGTGAATCAGATACTCGTGGTGGTCACGGGCCTGGCCGTGAGCGAGGGGCTGCTGTTCGCGCAGGGCGCCGGACTGGATCTGCGCAGCACCCTCTGCGCGGTGGAAGGGGGTGCTGCCGGCTCATGGATGCTTTCCAATCGCGGTCCACAGATGATCGAACGCGATTGGCGGCCCGGTTTCACGATCGATCTCCAGCAGAAGGATCTCCGGCTCGTTCTCGAAACGGCCGACGAACTGGGGATCCCACTTCCTGCGACCGCTCTGGTGTTCCAGCTGTACCGCGCGCTGCAACGCCAGGGGATCGGCTCCGAAGGGAACCATGCCCTCGTGAAAGCCCTCGAGGGGATCGCCGGGTTCGAGGTGGGAGGCCGGGCTGAGTGATGTCACCTCTTTCCGCGTTAGACCGATTCCCACGCTTCGGACGTGAAGAGGTAGCCATGTCACGGTTCTCTCACCCAAGAAGGGGATAGGCGGCCGCGGGCAAAGCAAGAACGGGGTGGCTCCACCTAGGCTCGGTGTTCATGATCAGGTTCGAACACGTCTCGAAGACGTTTCCCGGGTCGTCGACGCCGGCGGTGGGAGATCTCTCATTCGAGATCCCGCGGGGTGAGATCGTCGTACTGGTAGGGCCTTCGGGGTGTGGCAAAACCACGACACTCAAGATGATCAATCGGTTGATCGAACCGACATCCGGTGAGATCTGGATCGATGGGGTGCCATCGACGACCCAGGAGCCCCACCTGCTTCGCCGATCGATCGGGTACGTCATCCAGCAGATCGGGCTGTTTCCGCATCGCACCATCGCCGAGAACATCGCGACGGTCCCAGGGTTGCTCGGCTGGGATCAGGGCCGTATCGAGGAGAGAGTGTCCGAGCTCATCGAGCTCGTCGGACTCGATGACTCGGTTGCCGATCGCTATCCGGCGGAGCTGTCTGGTGGACAGCAACAGCGAGTCGGTGTTGCGAGGGCCCTGGCCGCCGACCCTCCGGTGTTGCTGATGGACGAGCCGTTCGGGGCGGTTGATCCGATCGTTCGCGCCCGCCTACAAGAGGAACTCAAAATCCTTCAGGCCAGGCTCCAGAAGACCATCGTGTTCGTCACCCACGACATCGATGAGGCCATCGGCCTGGGCGATCGAGTGGCTGTGTTCAATGTGGGTGGGGTACTCGAGCAGTACGCGGCGCCTGAGGACCTGCTGCGCGCGCCGGCCGGTGACTTCGTTGTGGCGTTTCTCGGAAGTGAACGCGGTCTTCGCAGGCTGTCACTCATCGCAGTCGACACCGTCGTGCTCGAACCGGGCGCGATCGTTGAAGCATCCTCGTCTGGCTACGAGGCACGCGCAGTCGCACGTGAGCAGGGAACCGACTGGGTGGGGGTTGTCGACAACGGCCGCATGCTGGGATGGATATGGATAGCGGATCTCGACGGACACGACACCGTTGCAGATCTCAGACCGAAGCCCTTCTCGGCACGACTCGAACGTTCAAACACCCTCCGCCAGGCGCTGGACGCGATCGTCACCTCCAAGACACAGGTAGCGGTCGTGGTCGACGGTGATCGCTATCTGGGGATGCTCACTGCCGAACGGCTCAACGAGGCGCTGTTGTCGTGATATTTGCTCAGACGTCCGAGCCGTTCATCCGCTGGGACTGGGTGTGGTCGCACCTCGGGCTGATCTGGAGCAAGGTCGTTCAGCATCTCGTCTTGACGGGGATCGCACTGGGCGTCGGGTTCGCGATCTCACTCGTGCTGGCGATGGTTGCGCTCCGCTACAGGAAGTCCTATGCCCCGATCACGTGGGTAGCGGGAGTCTTGTATGCGATCCCATCCCTTGCCTTGTTCGTCATGCTGCTTCCTGTCACCGGACTCTCGATCACCACCGCCGAGATCGGCCTGGTGTCGTACACCTTGCTCATCTTCATACGGAACATCGTGGCCGGCATCGACGGCGTACCAACGCACATCCGAGAGGCCGCTCTGGGGATGGGATACACACGCCGCAAGCTACTGCTCGACATCGAGGTGCCAATGGCACTCCCGGTCATCATCGCCGGCATTCGCATCGCAACCGTCACCACGATCGGGCTCGTCACCATCACGGCGCTGATCGGCTACGGGGGTCTCGGCCAGCTCATCCTCGACGGACTCAACCGCTTGTTCACCACACCGCTGGTGGTGGGGGCTGTCCTCTCGATGGTGTTGGCCCTCCTGTTCGACGGTCTGCTGATACTGCTCGAACGAGCACTCACCCCGTGGGCACGGCGAAAGGCGGCGATCTCGTGAGCTTCCTCGCAGATGTCGCCCGGTGGTTCGCCGATGGGGCCAACTGGCAGGGCTCCACGGGCGTCCCAGCGAGGATTTTCCAGCACCTCTCACTCACGGTGTGGCCCGTTGCGCTCGCAGCAGCACTGGCCATTCCGATCGGTGTGGTGCTCGGGCATCGCAAGCGCGGGGCCTTCCTGGCAATCTCTGTGGCGAACGTCGGCCGGGCGCTTCCATCGTTCGCTGTGTTGGTGCTTGCGCTCCCATTCTCGATCCGCCTTGGCCTTGGACTGAGCTATTGGCCTGCCTTCGCCGCCTTGTTCCTGCTTGCGCTGCCACCGATGCTCACCAACGCGTACACGGGTGTGCGCGAGGTGGACCCTGCCATGGTCGAATCGTCCCGTGGAATGGGCCTCACCGAACGCCAGGTGATGCGCAGAATCGAGATCCCGATGGCACTTCCGGTGATCATCACCGGCGTTCGAGTATCTGCTGTTCAGGTCGTCGCGACAGCAACGCTGGCCGCCCTCATCGGTGGGGGAGGTCTCGGTCGCTACATCATCGACGGAATCTCCATCCGAGACTACGTTGAGGTGTTCGCTGGTGCACTCATGGTGGCCGGCTTGTCGATTGCCACCGAGGGGCTCTTTTCGCTGATCGAACGACTCGCGGTGTCGCCGGGGATACGAAGCCACTCGAGATTGATCGACCAAGACACGCTTCGGGCCGGCCTCGGGACGTGACCTCACGAATCCCTAAAGGATTCCGAGAGCCAACGAAATACTTGGCGGCATGCTCTAGGGTGAGACGCACCCGATCCAGGGTTTCGGGCAGGGAAGACAAGAGAGAGGTACCCATGCACATCACGCGTCGCAGCGGCGTTTTCGGGGCGATCCTCGTGGCTATGGCCATCGTCATGGTCTCATGCGGATCGGGTGGAAGCGCTACCACTATCAAAGTCGGATCAACGAACTTCACCGAGCAGGAGATCCTCGGTGAGATCTACGCGCAAGCGCTGGAAGCCAACGGATTCACGGTGGAGCGCAAGTTCGAGCTCGGATCTCGAGATGTCGTCGAGCCGGCGCTCGTGTCAGGTGAGATAGACCTGTACGCAGAGTACGCAGGTACAGCGCTCGAATACCTGAACAACGGCGCCGGCGAGGCGAGCGGCGACGCCGCCGCAACGGTCCAGAAGCTTCGCGATACGTTCGCTCCCTTGGGCGTGACGGTGCTGGACTATGCCCCGGCCGTTGATTCGAACGCGCTCGTCGTCACTCAGGATACGGCTTCGAAATACGGCTTGACCAAGATCAGTGACTTGAAACCGATTGCAGGCGACCTCGTGCTCGGTGGGCCACCCGAGTGCCCTGATCGTCCGTTCTGTCTCATCGGGTTCCAGGACACGTATGGTCTGAATTTCAAGGAGTTCAAGCCCCTCGACACAGGTGGTCCGATCACGGTCGCGGCGCTGAAGAGTGGCGAGATCGACGTCGGCCTCTTGTTCTCGAGTGATGGGGCGATCGCCGCCGAGAACTTCGTCGTGCTCGACGACGATAAGCACCTCCAGCCGGCCGACAATATCGTTCCCGTTGTCAGGACGGACGTGGCAACGGACAAGCTGGACGGTGTCATCAATCCGGTGACGGCGAAGATCACGACGTCTGATCTCTCCCAGATGAACAAGCTCGTCAACATCGACAAGGAAGACGCGTCGACGGTTGCACACGACTGGCTCGTCGCCAACGGCTTCATCTCGAGCTGATTTCGGCCACCATTTCTCCCGTTCTTGCGTGGGCGGATCGGCCATCTGACCGATTCCTCACGCAAGAACCGGAGGGCGCGTAGCATCGACTCATTCGATCGAGGAGACTGCATGTCTAGCGCGTCCGGCTACTACCGCCACCCGACGGTTCACGGGGACACCGTCGTCTTTGTCAGCGAAGACGACCTCTGGCAGGTGGGACTCGACGGAGGGGGCGCCAGCCGGCTCACAGCGAGCCCTGGATCGATCACGTTTCCACGCTTCTCGCCGGATGGTTCGAAGGTGGCTTTCACCGCCCGGGATGAAGGTCATCCAGAAGCGTATGTCATGGATGCAGGTGGCGGCCCCGCCCGCCGATGGACTTGGATGGGATCCCTGACCCAGGTCGCGGGATGGACCCCGGATTCGTCACGTCTGATCGTCGCCTCGGATTTCCAGCAGCCACACACCGGCTACATGCACCTGCACACGACGGATGGAGACCGCTCCGAGCCAATGAACCTCGGCGTGGCGCGCGCGATCGCGTTCGGACCCGGAGGTAACGGCGTCGTGCTGGGCAGGAACACCTACGATCCTGCACGCTGGAAGCGCTATCGAGGAGGGACCGCCGGAACGCTCTGGATCGACAAGGATGGGTCGGGTGAGTTCACCCGACTGGTTGACACCGACGGTCATCTGATCAAGGGGAACCTTGCATCGCCGATGTGGATCGGTGGGCGGATCTACTTCCTGTCTGATCACGAGGGTGTTGGGAATCTTTACTCGGTCACGCCCACGGGCCGGAACCTGCAACGGCACACCGGTCACGACGGTTTCTATGCGCGGTTCGCGTCGACCGACGGACGGACCATCGTGTATCACGCTGGTGCCGACCTGTATGCATATGACGTTCGGTCCGGAGAAGGACGCCACCTCGATGTTCGTATCCCCGGTTCCCGCAGCGGCCGAAACCGGAGATTCATCTCAGCGGCGAAGTATGTGGAGACGGTTGACCTTCATCCGAAAGGGCATTCGATAGCGATCACCGCAAGGGGGGCGGTGGCCTCGATGCCACTCTGGGAGGGGGCGCCGGTTTCCTACGGAGAAGGCTCGCGGGTCCGATACCGCCTCGCATCATGGTTGCCGGACGGCGCACGACTCGTCGCAACCACCGACCAGAACGGCGACGAGGACCTGCTGGTATTCGGCGACGACGGGGAGAGGATCGTCGAGGCCGATATGGGCAGGCCCGTGACGTTGGCCGCCGCGCCGGCCGGGACCGATCGGGTTCTGATCACCAATCAACGGCAGCAGGTGCTGATCGTCGATCTCACATCCGGCTCTGTCACCGAGGTGTACCGCAGCGCGTTCTACCGCATCGAAGGCGCAGCATGGTCTCCCGACGGCAGATGGGTCGCGTTCTCCGCGTTCACGACGAGACGAACATGCTCGCTCTTCTTGTACGACACCGAAAGGGGCACCCTGCATCCGGTGACGCGCCCGGACTTCATGGACCTGGAACCGTCTTTCGATCCGGGGGGCGCGTACCTGTATTTCATATCGCGGCGCGTCTACGACCCGGTCTACGACAGCCTGTACTTCGACATCGGGTTCCCAAAGGCGGCGCGACCGCATCTCTTGACGTTGAAGGCCGACACTCCGTCCCCGTTTTCGTCGACCGCCCGCACCCCTCGGGCTCCTGGTGAGCCGAATGGCAACAACGAAGACAACAGCAAGGGCGACGGCAAAGAAGAGGACGGCCCGCCGCCGATCGAGATCGACCTCGAGGGCATCGAGAATCGCGTGGTCGCATTCCCGGTACCGGAAGGCCGGTATCAGCGCGTGCTCGGTGCCCAGAAGCGAGTCCTGTTTTCTTCTCGTCCGATCGAGGGCTCACTCGACGTGAATTGGATGGACAGCGAGTCGTCCCCGAAGGGCAAGCTGGAAGCGTACGACTTCGCCCAGGACAAGGTGGAGCCGGTCATGGATGGCATCTCCGGCTTCTCGGTGTCGGCTGATGGCAAGACTGCTGCCATTCGTGTCGGAAAGAAGCTCCGGGTTGTTCCCGCAGGTTTCAAAGAGACCGAGCCGAAGCCAGGCGACCCCGGCCGTGAGTCGGGGTGGGTCAAGCTCGATCGGATCCAAATCGAGATCACTCCGAGCGAAGAGTGGCCCCAGATGTTCAACGAAGCGTGGCGTCTTCAGCGAGATCAGTACTGGCTTCCCGACATGGCAGGAGTGGATTGGGAGGAGATCGCCAGGCGCTACCGTCCACTCGTGGACCGTGTCGGCTCACGTGCCGAATTCTCGGATCTCATGTGGGAAACACAAGGAGAGCTGGGGACATCGCACGCGTACGAGCTGGGCGGAGACTATCGACCGGAGCCCGCGTGGCTTCAGGGATTCCTTGGCGCGGATCTCACGTTCGACGGCCGGGCCTGGAGAATCTCCAGGATTCCGATAGGCGACTCCTGGATCCCCTCCGCATCGTCGCCGCTTGCTGCGCCGGGCATCGATGTCAAGGTGGGTGACCGGCTCCTCGCGGTAGAGGGAACCAGGGTCGATGCCAAGACATCACCCTTCGCAGCGCTGGTCGACAGGGCGGGTAGACCCGTCCGGCTGATAGTCCGCAGAGGCCGGCGCAAGGCCCACACCGTCGTCGTCGACACGCTTCGCAACGAGTTTGGACTCCGTTACCGCGACTGGGTAGAGGCGAATCGCACACGGGTACACGAAGAGACGAACGGGCGGGTCGGATACGTCCACATCCCCGACATGGGACCCAGGGGGTACGCGGAGTTCCACCGATACTACGGAGCAGAAGTCGACCATGAGGGTCTCATCATCGATGTTCGCAACAATCGCGGGGGCCATGTATCGCAGTTGCTGCTGGAGAAGCTGGCCCGTCGACGGATCGGCTACGGCGTCACGCGCTATGGCAGGCCCGTCTCGTACCCGGAGGACGCCCCGATGGGGCCGATGGTTGCCCTCACCGACGAGCACTCCGGATCCGATGGGGACATCTTCAGTCACGCGTTCAAGCTGTTCGATCTCGGACCGCTGATCGGAACACGCACGTGGGGTGGAGTCGTGGGTATCTGGCCCCGTCACGCGTTGGTGGATGGGACGATCACCACGCAACCCGAATTCTCGCACTGGTTCGAGGACGTCGGCTGGGACGTCGAGAATTACGGAACGGATCCGGACATCGTGGTGGAGATCACTCCGCAGGACCATGCAGCGGGCAAGGACCCTCAGATGGATGGCGCCATCCGAGAGGTGCTCTCGATCATCGATCAGGAACAGCCTTCGATCCCCGTGTTCTCAGAGCCGCCGACCCGCCGGTTGCCGAAGCTGCCCCGGTAGCCATGTCCACCTACGAGGCCCGTGTGATCGAAGCAGCCCTCAGGGCGGCACGCAAGGCGCTCCGGGACCTCGACGACGATCAGATACCCGCCTCGCTGCGTCCTGTTGCTGCGTCGGCGGCACGCCGGCTGCCGCCGCCTCTCGCGGGAGCGCTCATCCGGGATCTGGATCGGTTCGAGTGGCTCCGAAGGAAAGCTGTCGAAGCGTGGCCTGGGATCGATGAGGCACCCCAGGCGGACGCGGCGTCGGCCGCCTTCCTCCTTCGCCCGGATGGCTGGGAGAAGACCATCAGCTCGGCTGGGAGCGAACGTTCTGAACGAGATCTCGCGACTCGGGTCGAGATGCTCGAGAAGCAGGTGACAGATCTTCAGTATCAGCTTGGCGTTGAGAAGGAACGGGTCGACAAGGCCCGCGCCGACCTGGCGGAGGCGGAGCGTCAGGCGAGGCGCCAGAGTGGGGAACTCGGCCGCAAAGTCCACGAGGCATCGAGTGCCGAACGGGCAAGCAGGCTCGCCGCCGAGTCGACGCTGCGAGAGCTGGAGCCACAATTGGAGCAAGCGCGAGCAGATCTCGCCGAAGCTGACGACAGGGTTGCGTTCCTCAGGGATGAGTTGCTGAGGGCGCGACGGTCCTCGCCCGGAGAGCGCGACGAAACGCGACCCGACGTCTGGTCGTCCCGGAGTCCGGCCGAACTCGCCACGTTGCTCGATCAGGTCATGGCCCACGCCACACCCGACGCAGTGCCCGATGAGATGCTCACTGACGCGCCGGCTTTGGGCCTGACACTGCCGGTCGGGATCCGCCCGGACGCCGGGGCGGCCATCGACTGGCTTCTGGAACAGGGCGAACCGTTCGTGATGATCGTGGACGGCTACAACGTGGCCCATCGGTGGTCACCGCCCCTGTCTCGGGAAGATCTCAACCACCGACTCGCCAGAGTCCGACGACTGGCGACGGCACCGGTACGCCTCGAGGTCGTGTACGACTCGACGCTTTCGGGGGGTGGACAGAGCGGGCGCGGTCCGGGAGGGATCGATATCCACTTCACGCAACGCGGCGTCATCGCCGACGAAGAGATCATCGATCGAGCGTCCCGGACCGAGGGCAACGTGGTGGTCGTGAGTTCGGACCGGGAGGTTCGTGAGGGCGCCTCCAACGCGCTGTGCCTTTGGGGCCAAGCAGTCGAAGAATGGTTCAGAAGGTAGGTGCCGGTCACAACCGGCACCTACCGGCTACTTCGTTTCGAGTACCTGGTAGCGGTACAGCCACTCTGCGGCATCAAACGACCTTGGCCGCGCACGTGACACGAGGTATGGGCTGGGCGTTTGGCCGCCCTGTTTTTTTGTCACACCCGGTTCGTATGGTGACCTCCATGAAGGAGGACACATGAAGATCAGTTGCGATGAATGCGTCATGCAGCACTCGACGGTGTGCAAGGACTGTGTGGTCACTTACCTGCTCCGGGAAAGCGCAGGACCTGTGAACCTGGATGTGGAAGAAGCCGAAGCACTTGGCCAGATGGCGTCGGTCGGGTTGCTTCCGCCGCTTCGACTGGTGCGGCGGGAGGCCACCGGATGAGCACGTCTACGCTGGACGAATGCTGGAACGTGCTGATGACCTGCGCTCGATGGCGCTGCGCCGGGGAGCCGTTGGATTCGGTGTGGCCGTCGCCGACCGGTTCGACGACGTTCGAGACACGATCCGGGAGCGTGTCGATGAGGGGCTCTCCGGAGATCTGACCTTCACCTACTCGAATCCGGAACGGGCTACCGACGTCCGGTCCAGCTTTCCATGGGGCAAGAGCCTTGTCGTGTGTGCCATGCCCTACGACCCTGCCAGTCCCCCTCAACGCACGTCGCGGCAGGGCCGGGTCGCCAGATTCGCGACCCAGGATGCCTATGTTCCCCTTCGCGAGTTGCTCGCCGACCTCGCCCAGACCATGAGAAGTCGTGGATCTCGTGCGGAGGTCCTCGTGGATGACAACCGCCTCGTCGATCGCGCAGCTGCCGTTCGGGCCGGCGTGGGATGGTGGGGGAAGAACACCATGGTGTTGGTACCTGGCACCGGTCCCTGGGTGTTGCTCGGCTCACTGGTGACAGACGCCCGGCTGGAACCGACACAGCCCATGGTTCGATCGTGCGGGACATGTACGGCCTGTCTGCCGGCCTGTCCAACGGGTGCCCTTGTCGCTCCGGGGGTGTTGGATGCCCGCCGGTGTCTGGCTGCGATCGCTCAGCTTCCGGGGGTGATCCCGCGGCCGTTCCGAGCGGCGATGGGAGATCGGATCTACGGGTGTGATGACTGTCTGGAGGCCTGCCCTCCGGGATCGAGAGCAATGGAGCGGGCGGGAGTGTCGGGTGCAGGCGTCGTTGATCTCGTCTGGATCCTGCGAGCGGCAGACCGCACTCTGCTGAACCGATTCGACCACTTCTACATCCCACGCCGGAATCCTCGATATCTGCGCCGCAATGCGCTCGTTGCGTTGGGCAACGTGGGTGACTCGGGAACGGTCGGCCTGCTTTCAGGCTATCTGGGACATCCCGATGCGCTGCTTCGAGTCCACGCGGCCTGGGCGCTCGGTCGACGAACGTGGGGCAGGGCTGTGCTTGCGTCGGCGGTGAAACACGAGACCGACGAGGATGCGTTGGTGGAGATGCGCTGGGCACTTGAAGCGACGACCGACCAGGTACCCTGAGCATCGATGTCGACCCACGTCGTTTGTCCGAGCTGTGGTGCGCGGAACGCTGCCGGCGCTCCGTGGTGCGGGCAGTGCTACCGGCCGCTGACTCCCGAAGATGAGGAGGCCGGAAGCGATATCCAAACGACAGAAGATGGTGCCGCCCAGCTGAGTCTGCACCTGACTCCGCAGGACCAGCCGAGGGTCGGAAGGGATTCGTGGGTGTGCACGACGTGCGGGACGACCAATCCGCTGGTTCAGTCGGCCTGCTCAGCGTGTGGAGCAACGATCTTCGACCGGTTCAAGGAGGATTCCGTCGAACCGAGAGACCCGCGGCGAGCGCTCATTCGTGGCTTGTTGGTGCCGGGGCTTGGCCACTTCTACTCCGGCCAGTCGATTCTGGGTGTGTCGGCGGGGGCATTGGCGATCTTCGGCATCGTGTTTGGCATCGTGCTGATGACCGGCGGAGTCATGCTCGCCGGCCTTCTGTTGCTGTTGATGGGGCTCGGCGTATGGATGATGGGGGCGCTGGACGCCTACCGATGGGCGAGAGGAGAGCCAAATGAAGTCGTTCTCCGCCCGCGTGTGTTGTCGGTCATCATGGCGGTCATGTTGCTGGTCCTGATCGCTGTGGCCGTCGGTACGAGGGGGAAGACGTGAACTACGTGTATGCAGCGGCGCTCGTGATCGGATTCGTTGCCTTGGTCGCGTGGATCATCGGTACGTTCGCACCAAACGGCATCGACGAACGCCTTGTGGCAAGGAGAATCGTTGGGGGTCTGATCGCGTTTGGCATGGGAGGGTTGTCTGCGTCGTTTGCCGGATGGCCGTCGCTCGGAGCGCTCGCAGCGGGTGTTGGGGCCTCGGCGATCGTTGCCTGGTACGTCGGCAAGGTCTGATGCTGCTCGCCTCCGACGTGCATGGCGCTTTTGCGGACCTAGCCCGAATCGCCGCACGAGGGGAGACTCTCGTGATGATGGGCGACTTCATCAACTTCGTCGACTATCGAACGAGCGAAGGGATTCTTGCTGACGTGCTCGGCCGGGAGTTCGTCATGGACGTCTCCGCTCATCGGGCGCGAGGCGACTACGCGGCGTCGAGGCGGCTGTGGAAGGGGCGGCTGGCCGACGACGCCGGAGGAGTCCGTGGGGGAATACAGGCAGCGGTGGAGCGACAGTACGAGGAGCTTTCGCGGGCGCTCTCGGGGGGACACGGCTTCACGACGTTCGGCAACGTCGATTGGCCGGGACTCCTTCAACGGTCGCTGCCCGAAGGTTTTCGATTTGTGGACGGTGAGGTTGTCGAGATCGATGGACTCATCGTCGGCATGGTTGGAGGAGGGATGCCGACACCACTCGGCGTGCCAGGGGAGGTGTCGGAGGTGGAGATGGCAGAGAAACTCACCACGATGGGGCCCGTCGACGTCCTGTGCACACACGTGCCCCCCGCTGTGCCGGCACTGCGACGGGACGTGATCACGGGGAGGCTCGAAGGAGGTTCCGAGGCGGTGTTGGAGTACGTTCTCCGTCATCGCCCGCTCCGTCACTTCTTCGGCGATGTTCACCAACCCCAAGCAACTCGGTGGAGAATCGGCAACACATTGTGCGTGAATGTCGGATACTTCCGTGCAACCCGACGCGGGGTTCGGTGCGAGGTGCCGGCGAGCTACGCTAGAGCAAAGAGGGAGCCAGAGTGAGCGAAGGCACGGTTCAGAGTATTGAGATTCCCGCAACGCCCGAAGCCATTTTCGACGTGCTTGCGGACTTGGAACGCTATCCCGAATGGATCACGGCTATGCGCGCCGTAGAGGTACTCGAGCGGGATGCAGATGACATGCCATCCAAGGTTCGATTCGAGGTCGATGCCATGGTCAAGGTCATCACGTACGTCCTCACATACGAGTTCAATCGCCCGAAAGTCATCTCTTGGGTGGCCGATCCCGGCGACGACATCAAGGAGATGGTCGGTTCCTATGAGCTTGCCCCCCTGGAAAGCGGCGGCACCGACGTCGTGTACGCGTTGCGTGTCGACTACGGGTTCCCTCTCCCGGGGTTCCTGCGCCACCAGGCGGAAAAGCAGCTCGTCTCGACGGCGCTTCGAGGATTGCGAAAGCGAGTGAGACAAGTCGGGCCGGACTGATGCGGATCGTCCTGGTTACCGGCAAGGGTGGTGTCGGCAAGACGACTGTTTCGGCAGCGACGGCGCTCCGGGCGACCGATCTTGGGTACCGCTCGCTCGTCATCTCAACCGACCCCGCTCACAGTCTGGGAGACGCGTTCGACGTGCCGTTGGGGGATGAGCCGCGCCAGATCGTGCATGGCCTTCACGCACAGCAGATCGACACACAGAAGCGCCTCGAGTCCTACTGGGGAGAGATCCGCAATCAGCTCATGGCGATCTTCGACTGGGGAGGTGTCAGGGGGATCGAGGCGGAGGAGTTCCTCGTGTTCCCCGGCATGGATGAGCTGTTTGCCCTCATTGAAGTCCGAGCGCAGGCGATCTCCGGCCGATACGACGTCGTCGTTGTGGACTGCGCCCCCACGGCGGAAACCCTCCGTCTGCTGTCCCTCCCCGAGGTCCTGTCCTGGTACTTCGACAAGATGTTCTTCACGCAGCGGAGGCTCATGCGAGCGGCGAGGCCGGTGCTCAGCCGTGTCACGGATCTGCCGTTGCCCGGTGAAGCCGTCTACGACGCGGCCGAGAATGTCTTCACCAGCATCGAGAAGGCTCGGACGCTTCTCTTGGACACCGAGGTCACGTCGGCGCGACTCGTCGTCAATCCGGAGCGGATGGTTGTCAACGAGGCACGGCGCACCTACACATACCTGACACTGTTCGGCTACGCCGTGGATGGCGTTGTCGTCAACAGGGTGCTTCCCGACGTGATCGATGATCCGTATTTCGAACGATGGCGGCAGATCCAGACAGAGCATCTCGCGACGATCGAGGACTCCTTCGCGGATGTGCCCGTCCTTCGGCTCCGGCTGTTCGATGACGAGATGGTGGGGGAGCAGCGCCTGCGGGAACTCGGCCACGAGCTGTATGGGGATACCGATCCGGTCGCGTCCTACTCGGGCGATCGTCCTTTCCAGGTCACCGAAACAGACGGATCGGTCCGCCTTGAACTGTCCCTGCCTTTGGCCGTCGGGGGCGACATCGATGTCATGAGGGATGGCCACGAGGTGTATGTGACCGTTGGTCCGTATCGACGGTCGTTCGTGCTTCCCGACTCTCTCCAGCGGCGCGAGATCGGAGGAGCACGCCTCTCGTCCGGAGTTCTGACGATCGAGTTCGTGGAACGATGAGAGCGGCCCAGCAAGACCGGGCCGCTCTGCGTCAGGGGACCGGCTACTCGCCGATCTCTACCTTGACCTTCTTCGGAAGAACCTCGGGGCGTCTCGGGACGGTGATCTCGAGGATGCCTTCGCGGTACTGAGCCGTGATCTTGTCGGCATCGAACTCGTCCGGCAGGTACACGGCGCGCTGGAAGCTTCCGTACGCGATCTCCCTGCGGTGATAGCCCGAGTCATCCTCGGTCGACTCGAACGATCGGGATCCGGAGACGACCAGCTCGGAGTTCTCAACGGTCACGTCGATGTTCTCGGACTGCATGCCAGGCAGCTCCGCTCGCACGACGAGAGAACCTTCTCGATCAAACACATCGACCCGCGGCATCCAGGGGCGATTCGGTTCTTCGAAGAACCGGTCGAAATCCCTGACCATGCTGAATGGATCGTAACGAAGTAGTTGTGCCCTCATGGCCACACGCTCCTCTCTTGCCTACTCAGTAAATCTAACAATAGCCTAGTCAAGTTTTATTCTAGAGACAAGCGCGGAACTGGGCTCGGTAGGATGCCCGGGTGAGCACCATCGGAATCGATCTGGGTGGTACCAAGCTGTCGGGGGGTGTGGTCGATCCTTCCGGCACGATCGAACGCAAGATAGAACGCCCGAGGCCGCGTACCTCGGAGCAGATGCTCGAGAGTCCGGTGGAGCTGATTCGCCATCTGATCGACGAACACGTATCGGCGATCGGCCTCGGCGTCGCCGGGTTGGTCAGCGAGGCCGGGGTCATGCGTTGGGGACCGAACGTGACCGGTGAGCATCTCGCATTCCTCGACACGATTCGAAGCGAGTTCGCGTTGCCGGTGGTCGTCGACAACGATGCGAACCTGGCGGGCTTTGTCGAGGCGGCCATCGGTGCCGGGAGAGGGCATCGAGTGGTTCTCATGGTCACACTCGGTACCGGGATCGGCGGGGGGCTCGTGATCGATGGAGAGATCTACAGAGGTCGCGGGTTTGCCGGCGAGATCGGCCACATGCTGGTGGACGTCGGTGGACCGCTGTGTACCTGCGGCCAGCAGGGGTGCTGGGAGACGTTCACATCTGGACGACGGCTGGATCAGATGGCCCGCGACGCGGCTGCGGATCACCCGAGTGGCCGGATTGCGCAGCTCTCCGGATCGAACATGCCGACGGGTGTTCACATAACAACGGCGGCGATCGAGGGTGACGAACAAGCCCTCGAACTCGTTGCCGAAGTCGCGTGGTGGCTCGGTGTCGGCCTGTCGACGCTGATCGCTGTGCTCGACCCGAACGTGATTGTGATCGGCGGGGGTGTCTCCAGACTCGGGGACCTGCTGGTGCGCCCGACGCAAAGGGCTATTGCAGCCACGCTCGAAGGGTACGATGTGAGAACCCCGACTCCGATCGAGGTGGCCGCGTTCGGTGAGGATGCGGCACTTGTCGGCGCCGGGTTGGCTGCAGCAAGGATGATCGATGTCTGATGCGCTGGCTCCCGATGAGGTCATAGGTCCCGCTCACGGCGGGGATGCAAAGCGGTGGATGAAAGAGGCGCTGCTGGCGTTTCCGCGCATGGTCAAGCTTGTAGGCCGCCTGATTCGAGATCCAAGGGTGCCACGGCGTGCAAAAGCGTTCGCATTGCTGGCCCTCGGCTATGTCGTGTCACCGATCGATCTGATTCCGGACATGATTCCGGTGGTCGGGGAAACCGATGACATACTCATCGTCGTTCTGGCTCTCCACAGGCTGATCCGCTCGGCCGGACACGAGGTGGTGGAGGAGCTGTGGGATGGGCCACAGGACATCCTCGAGATCGTCGAGCACGCCGTCGATATTGCCGCAGGGCTCGTTCCTGCCCGCTTGTCGTGGTTGGTGCGGCGGATTGCGTGACTATCTCGGTCACACTTCCGCAGTTCGTCCAGGAGCCAAAGACGCTGGTCGCCGGTGCCCGGCGCGCTGAGACGCTTCGTTTCGATGGCGTCTTTCTGTTCGACCACCTGTTTCCGATCGATGGTCCCGAGCGGCCGATCGTGGAGTCGACGGTGGCCCTGGGGGCGGTGATTGCGGCGACAGCACGGGTGAATGTGGGGACACTGGTGCTGAGAACCTCGATGCGCTCGCCGGAGCAGACGGCTGCGGTGATCGCGTCTGCCCAGCGGCTGAGCGGGGGACGTGTGATCTGTGGCCTCGGGGCCGGTGATGGACTGTCCCGAGGGGAGTTCGATGCCTACGGGATCCCCTTTGGAACGATCGACGAGCGGATCTCCGGCCTGGCAGCGACCGCACGGCTCGTTCGTGGTATCGCTCCCGTGTGGATCGGCGGGACCTCGCGCCGGGTGCAGCGCGTGGCGGCAGAGTGGGCCGACTGCTGGAACGTGTGGAACGTCGGTCCGGAGTGGCTTGTCGACCGTAGATCGCAGCCGACTGCGCCGCGCATCAGTTGGGGAGGACAGGTGCTGCTCGCACAGAACGAGCCTGCGCTTCAGGCTGCGGTCGAGCGTCGTCGAAGCCCTGCTCTGGCAGCCACGGTCGAGACACTCCCTGGGCGACTCGCCGAGCTTCGAGAGGCAGGTGTCGACGACTTCGTGCTGGCTCTCCTCGGTGACACGTGGGAGCTGTTCGCACGCGAGGTTCTGCCGCGATTGGAGTTTGAGCGGTAGCCTGCCCGAAACGGAGGTGACCTTGAAGTTTCGGCGCATCGACGATCTGCCCCCCTACGTCTTCGCTGAGGTCGACGCGGCCAAGAGGGAGGCGCGACGCGCTGGGGAAGATGTGATCGATCTCGGGTTCGGCAATCCGGACATACCGTCTCCTCCGGTTGCCGTGGCCAAACTCGTTGAGGCGGCACAGAATCCGCGAAACCACCGCTACTCGGCCTCACGTGGCATCCCCAATCTGAGGAAGGCGGTCGCCGATCGCTACCGGCGGCGTTTCGACGTCGAGGTTGATCCCGAAACGGAGGTCATCACGACGATTGGGGCCAAGGAGGGTCTCGCACACCTGATGTGGGCGCTGGTGCGACCCGGTGACGTGGCACTCGTCCCCGAGCCGAGCTATCCGATCCATATCTATGCGGCCGTGCTCGCCGGAGCCGAGGTCCGCCGTGTGCCGCTGGGTCTCGGCGAGGATTTCTTCACGGGGCTCCGAACGGTGTTCTCCGATTCATGGCCGCGTCCTCGAGTGATCCTGACGTCGTTTCCTCACAATCCGACGACGTCATGTGTCGACCTCGACTTCTTCGAACGGCTCGTTGCGTTCGCGAAGGACAACGATGTGATGCTCGTGCACGACTTCGCCTACGCCGACGTCTACTTCGACGACTATGTGCCGCCAAGCCTCCTCGAGGTTCCCGGTGCCAAGGACGTGGGTGTCGAGCTGTACACGATGACGAAGGGCCATTCCATGGCGGGATGGCGCGTCGGGTTCGCCGTCGGAAACCGTGAGATGATCGCGGCACTCGCGAAACTGAAGTCATACCTCGACTACGGGACCTTCCAGCCGATCCAGATTGCCTCGATCGTTGCACTCAACGAAGCCGATGACTACGTGGCCGAAGTACGGGAGATCTACAAGACCCGCCGGGACGCGCTGGTCGATGGTCTCGCACGCGCCGGATGGGAGATTCCACGTCCAAAGGGGACCATGTTCGCGTGGGCACCCTTGCCAGAAGGCTTCGAGGAGAAGGGCTCGCTCAAGTTCGCCTTTCGGCTCCTCGAGGAAGCGAAGGTCGCCGTGAGCCCGGGTGTTGGCTTTGGACCGCACGGCGAGGGGTTCGTTCGGTTCGCGCTCGTCGAAAACGATCACCGGATTCGGCAGGCTGTGCGCGGCATCAAGCGGTTTCTCGAAGAAGCCTGAGCCGAGCTTCGCTCGAAGTCGTCAGTCGTCAGTCGTCAGTCGAGACTCTGAACTCAGGGGGATGTATGCCTGCTGGGCGTACTCCATCACCATTCGGTCGGACGAGAAGTCGGTGAGAGTGGAACGCATCGCTTCCCGCATCTTCTGGACCCAGCCCCTCGGAATGCCCTCTTCGTCTCGGTCGTAGTAGATCGGAACGACTTGATCCTGCAGCGTGCGATAGAGGGCGATCGCGTCTTCATTGTCCTGAGCAGCGTGGTCCCCATTGCCCCACTCGAGACCGAATGCCCAGCCGTTCCGTCCATTGTGACCCTCGAGCCACCAGCCGTCGAGGATCGAGAGGTTGAGCCCGCCGTTCATCGCCGACTTCATTCCCGAAGTGCCCGATGCTTCGAGCGGTGGCCGCGGGTTGTTCAGCCAGACATCGACGCCCTGAACCAGGTACCGGGCGACCCGCATGTCGTAGTTCTCCAGGAAGTGGACGTGGCCACTCAACTCGGGCGTTCTCGAGAGTTCGACGATGCGGCGAATCAGACCTTGTCCGTTCTGATCGGCCGGATGAGCCTTCCCCGCGATGAGGATCTGAACCGGACGGTCGGGATTTGTCAGGATCGCCTGTAGCCAAGGGAGGTTGTGAAACAGCAGCAGCGCTCGTTTGTATGTAGCGAATCGGCGAGCGAATCCGATTGTGAGCCAGTCGGGTGACAGGATGTTCGAGATGGCTCGCAGTTCGTCGGGCGAGGCTCCGTGGCGAGCCCGTTGACGGAGGATTCGGCCCTTTGCAAATCTGGCGAGCAAACGACGCTGCCGGGCGTGGATCTCCCATAGGCGTTCGTCGGGAAGTTCCGACAGTCGCTCGATGCTTGTGGGGTCGTCGATGAGCACTTGGCGCCACTTCGGGCCGTACAGCTCTGAGAGGACCCGTTGATGGGGGCGACTGAGCCACGTGGGTGGGTGGACACCGTTGGTGATCGAGGAGGCAGGGCCCGAAAGCAGATGGGTCCAGTCCCTGCCGACGATCTCCCCGTGGCGCGCGCTGACTCCGTTGACGTAGGTCGAGAGGCGGATCGCGAGGGCCGACAGGTTGAAGTGGTATTCATCGCCTTCGTGAGCGGCGCCTAGCGATGCCAGGCGGGCCATGTCGATGGACATGCGACCGGGCATGGAGCTGAGGTACTTTTCGACCAGGGGGAAGTCGAACACTTCGTTGCCTGCCGGCACAGGAGTGTGGAGTGTGAACGATGTGTTCGATTTCACAATGTGCATTGCCTGTTCGGCGCTGTGCCCTTCGGCGACTAGCCGGGCGGTCCGTTCCAGAAGACTCATGGCGGCGTGACCCTCGTTGATGTGCCATGCCTTTGGTTCGATTCCCAATGCGTCGAGCACGCGAATCGAACCGACTCCCAGGACGTACTCCTGGACGAACCGCATCTCCCGGCCTCGGACATAGAGCGTGTGGGTGATGGGACGATCGGCGTCATCGTTCTCGGTCAGATCGGTGTCCATCAGCAGGATCGGAACCCTGCCGACCTGGACCTTCCACACGCCAACACGCACCGTGCGACCAGGCATCTCGATGTCGATCTTGAGTTGGCCGCCGGTCGGCCCGGCAACTTGCTGAAGGGGCAAGCGGACTGGATCGACCACCGGATAGGTGTGCTGCTGGTCGCCGAGTGCATCGACTTCCTGTCTGAAGTATCCGCGGCGGTACAGCAGCCCTGTTGCCACGAACGGCAGTCCCAGGTCGGACGCAGACTTGGCATGATCGCCTGCGAGAACGCCGAGGCCGCCTGAGTAGGTAGGCAGGATGTTCTCGACGCCATACTCGGCGCAGAGATAGGCGATTGGGCCGGCACCCTCAGGAGCGTTGTTCGACCACCAGGTTCCCTTGCCTTTCATGTACTCGTCGAACTTCGCGATGGACTCGCCATACGCGTCCTGGAAGTCGCCACTGTCCTCGAGATTGCGCCATGTCGAACGGTCGACGGCCGAGAGGAGCTCGATCGGGTTGTGGTAGCGACTCCACAGGTCGGCGTCGATCATCCGCCACAGACGACTTCCTCCGGACCATGTCCACCACAGGTTGTAGGCAAGGTCGTAGAGACGAGGAAACGCCGAAGGTATCGGGAGCTCGGCCGTTCCGAGAACAGGGATGTTGAGATTGATCACAGGCCGCGCAGGTTAGTCGGTGGCACCTCGGTGTCGGGCAAACGGGGTACTGTGGCCGCGGAGGACAGACATGGCATTCACCGACGGCACAGCAGATTTCCGCTCCGATACCGTGACCCGGCCGACTCCGGCGATGCGCAGAGCCATGGCCGACGCCGAGGTCGGCGATGACGTATACGGGGAGGATCCAACCGTCAACGCATTGGAGGAGGAGGCAGCGGCACTCATTGGAATGCAGGCGGCCGTGTTCACACCGACGGGAAGCATGGCCAACCAACTGGCGATCAACACGTTCGTACGAGCAGGCGACGAGGCGGTCTGTGTGGCGCAAGCCCATGTCCGTCAGTACGAGGTGGGTGCGGCGGCGGCCATTTCGGGAGTCCAGTTCCGAACCATCGAGTCGGCAGACGGCTCCATCCTGCCTGAAGACGTCGAAAGGGCGGTGGCCGGCGCCGGCTACCACCTTCCGCGTGTTCGCCTTCTGGTCTGGGAGAACCCACTCACGGCGACTGGAGGCACGGTCATCCCGCTCGAGACGATGCGGGTCGCCACGGATACCGCAAGGAGCTTGGCTGTGCCGGTACACCTCGACGGTGCACGAATCTTCAACGCGGCGATCTCCCTTGGCGTGCCGGTCACCGAGATCGCCGACCAGGCGGACACCGTGATGTACTGCTTCTCCAAGGGACTGGGTGCGCCTGTCGGGTCCGTGTTGTGCGGCTCGTCGGAGGTGATCGAGGAAGCGAGGTTTCGGCGCAAGCGCCTCGGGGGAGGGATGCGGCAAGTCGGCGTGCTCGCCGCAGCGGCGTTGCTCGCGCTACGAAACAGAGACCATCTTCGTGAAGACCACCGACGGGCGAAACGGCTCGGTTCGGAGCTGGCATCGAGATTCCCCGGCTCGGTCGACCTCGACCAGGTGCAGACGAACATGGTGATCGTTGACACGGACGCGTTCCCATTTGGCGGCGACGAGTTCACCGCCGAGCTCGCACGAGACGGAGTGCTCGTTGGCGATATGTCGCCGGGCCTGCTTCGCTTCGCCCTCCATCAGGACGTCGACGACAGCGACGTGGATCGTGTTCTCGCGGTCGTCGATCGGCTGTCGGCGGTCTGACATCCGTCCGGGCGGTTTCGGGCTCGGCCGACGGCGACGCGAGGCTCGAAGTCCAGCTTTGGGCTCGGCATCGTTTTGTCACGAAAGGACGACGTAACCGTACGAATGCGCATAGGGTCATATCACCCGTGCGTTTTTCAATCCTGTTTCCCGGACAAGGCAGCCAGTACGTCGGTATGGGGCTCCCACTCTTCGAGGCCCGGCCCGATCTGTTGGGGGATGCTGCCGACGAGATTCTCGGGTGGTCGCTTCGTGACGTCTGCCTGGAAGGCCCGGACGAGCTTTTGACCCGGACCGATCGCGCTCAGGTCGCCTTGTTCGCCATCGGCTACGCGACGTGGTCCGAGTTCTCCAAATTCATCGATGTTGAACCCTTTGCTGCCGCGGGCCACTCCTTGGGCGAGTACACGGCCCTGACCGCTGCCGGTGTGTTCGACTACGCCACGGCACTGCGCCTGGTCGCACTGCGCGGAGAGGCGATGTCGGAAGCCGCGGGGCGGGAACCATCTGGGATGGCTGCACTCATCGGTGTCGACAGGGATGCCGCTGAGGAGGTGTGTGAACGGCGACGATCGGCCGGCGGACGCCTGTGGGTGGCCAACATCAATGCCCCTGGCCAGATCGTCGTCGCCGGTGCATCAGCCGATATCGAGTGGGCCGTTGAACACGGGCGGGATCTCGGCATCAGGCGAGTGATCCCTCTCAACGTCGCCGGCGCGTTCCATTCTCCGCTCATGGCGACGGCCGCGTCTGCTGTCGAACAGGCGGTGAGGGATTCGGATCCTCAGCCACCGCGGTTCCCCGTATACGCAAACGTGTCGGCGTTGCCGTACGCCGACAACCAGTTCGCGACCCTCCTTGGTCGGCAGGTCGTCGAGCCGGTGAGATTCGCAGAATCGATCGCAGCCATGGGGGTAGACACCTTTGTGCACGTGGGACCAGGGGAGGTGACCGCCGGCATGGCGAAACGCACGGTTGACGGCTCGACCGTCCTGGTGGCTTCTGACCCGGACACGTGGAAAGCGGCCGCTCAGCAACTGAACGAGGAACGATGACAAACGCCACAATCACCGGGTGGGGCAGGTACGCCCCACCGACCGTCCTCTCGAACGAGGATCTCGAGAAGCTCACCAACACGTCCGATGAATGGATCACCAGCCGGACCGGTATCAAGGAACGACGGATCTCGCACGTGTCCACCTCGGACATGGCGTTGATCGCCTCTCACCGAGCCCTCGCTGCTGCGGGTCTCGAACCGACCGACCTCGACCTGGTGGTCATGGCAACCTGCACGGGTGATACGGTCATCCCGAGTCCTGCGACGCTGCTCCAAGCCAAGCTCGGTGCCGTCAATGCGGCAGCGTTCGACCTGAATGCCGCCTGTTCTGGATGGATCTATGGACTGAACGTCTGCGGTCAGATGATCCGCGCGGGTGCCAACCGGAGAGTACTGCTCGTTGCGTCCGAACGGCTCTCCCACTACATCGACTTCACCAATCGGAACACGGCCGTGCTCTTCGGGGATGGTGCGGGTGCGGTGATTCTGGAGCCCACCGAGGAAGACGAGGGCCTCTTGTCGGCGACAATGGGTTCAGACGGCGAAGCGGCACCGCTTCTCTGGGTCCCGGGCGTTGGCACGTCCGGGGATCGGTACCAAGGCGATGATCGGTCGAAGTACGGCGTGATCATGGACGGACCCGAGGTGTTCAAGCGGGCTGTCAAGGCGATGGGTGCAGCTGCGACAAAGGTGGTCGAGGATGCCGGTCTCACCGTCGACGATGTCGACCTGCTCATTCCCCACCAAGCCAACATCCGAATCATCGACGCGACGGCTCGGCGGCTGAAACTCAGCGAGGATCAGGTCTTCATCAACATCGGCCGCTACGGAAACAGCTCCGCCGCGACGATCCCGATGGCGTTGACCGAAGCGCTCGAAGCAGGGAAGGTCAAGGCGGGAGATGACATCGTGTTTGCTGCATTCGGCGCCGGTCTCACCTGGGCGGCGGCCCTCGTGCGGTGGGGGAGTCGAGTGGAACCGATGTCGACCAGCAACGCCGAGTTGCCTGGATACGACGGCGACGTCTTCTCGTTGCTCGACGGCAACGTCCAGTTCTTCGGCAAAGGCGTATGAACGTGGGTCGAGTTGCGCTCGTCACCGGAGGGTCACGGGGTATCGGCCGTGCCGTCGCACTCGAACTGGCGAGGCAGGGCCATGCTGTGGCCGTGAACTACCGGGCGCGTGAGGGCGCAGCACTCGACGTGATCAGGACGATCGAGTCGGAGGGCGGCTCAGCGATGGCCGTCCAGGCTGATGTGTCGGACAAGAAGCACGTGGATGTCATGTTCGAGGCGGTCAACGACAGGTTTGGGCCGGTCGAAATCCTCGTCAACAACGCCGGGATCAGACGAGACACTCTGCTTCCGCGAATGGACGACGACGTGTGGCAGGAGGTCATCACCACCAATCTCACGTCCGTCTACATGTGCACCAAGCGTGCGCTTCGGCACATGCTGCGAGCTCGGTGGGGACGAGTCGTCATGGTCGGATCCGTGGCCGGAATCACCGGCAACCCCGGGCAGTCGAACTACTCGGCCGCCAAAGCTGGAGTCATCGGATTCGCGAAATCGGTGGCGAAAGAGGTTGGGTCGCGAGGAATCACCGTGAATGTCGTCGCACCCGGATTCGTCGAGACCGACATGACATTCGACCTCCCCGACGAGGTGAAGTTGACCGCGGTCGGCTCCATCGCTGTCGGGAGGTTCGGAACGCCGGCCGAAATCGCGAGCGCGGTCGGCTATCTTGCATCGGAAAACGCCTCTTACATCTCGGGCCAGGTGCTCGTGGTGGATGGAGGACTGACCCTGTAGGAGGGAACTATGAATCGAGCAGAAATCGAAGCAAAACTGAAGACTCTTCTGGTGTCTGAACTGGGCATCGACGAATCGAAGATTGCGCCTGACGCCAAGTTCGAGACGGATCTCGAGGTCGACTCGCTTGGCGTCGTCGAGCTGTTGATGGCGATCGAGGACGAATTCGGGGTAACGATTCCCGATGAAGAGGCGGAGCACATCGGCACGGTTGGTCAGGCCGTCGACGTGGTGGTCGCCAAGCTCGGAGCCTGATTCACGATGGATCGCCGACGAGTAGTGGTTACCGGCCTCGGGGTCATCACCCCGATCGGCAACACAGTCGACGACTACTGGGCTTCGCTTCGGTCTGGTCGGTCGGGCATCGGACCGATCACGCTTTTCGATGCGTCGGGTTTGGCGGTCCGGTTCGCCGGTGAGGTCAAGGATTTCGATCCGGAAGCGTTCATGGACCGCCGGACTGCTCGCCGCATGGACCGGTTTGATCAGTTCTTCTACGCGGCAACCGTCCAAGCCATGCAAGATGCAGGTCTCGACCTCCGCGACGATCCGGTCGGGGGATCGAGAGCAGGCGCCGTGGTCGGTTCCGGCATCGGAGGGTTCATCTCGATGCAGGACGGAATCGACACGATGCGGACCCGAGGACCTGATCGGATCTCGCCGTACACGGTGACACGTCTGATTCCGAACATGGCAGCGGGCGATGTGTCCATCGGATTCGGCCTTCTGGGGCCTGTCACGTGTGTGGTGACCGCGTGTGCGGCGTCCGCGAATGCGATCGGCGACGCAACCGAGATCATCAGACGCGGCGCGGCCGACGTGATGGTTGCCGGCGGCGCGGAAGCACCGATCTGCGAGTTCGGTGTTGCGTCGTTCGCCCAGGCGAAAGCTCTCAGCACGCGCAACGACGACCCAATGGGAGCGTGCAGGCCGTTCGATGCGACGCGGGACGGATTCATCATGTCCGAGGGTGCGGGGTCGCTGGTGCTCGAGGAGCGAGAACATGCCCTTGCGCGTGGCGCCCATATCCACGGGGAGATCCTCGGCTATGGCATGTCATCTGACGCCTTTCACATCACGCTGCCTCGACCGGGTGGCGACGGGGCGGCCCGCGCGATGCGTGCAGCACTGGACGACTCGGGTGTCGACGCTTCGGAGATCGGCTACATCAATGCGCACGGGACTTCCACACCTGCCAATGACGTCACCGAAACGGCAGCCATCAAGACCGTCTTTGGTGAACGCGCCTACGACATTCCGGTTTCGTCGACGAAGTCGATGACTGGACATCTGCTCGGAGGAGCGGGCGCCGTCGAAGCGATTGCGACGCTTCTCGCAATGAAGGATGGGGTGGTGCCGCCGACGATCAACTACCGGAACCCCGATCCCGAGTGCGACCTCGACTACGTGCCCAACGAGCTCCGCGAGGCGGATGTCCGTGTCGCGATGAGCGATTCGTTCGGTTTCGGGGGTCACAACGCCGTCCTCGTGCTGGGTCGCGCCGGCTGACGACCCTGGTCCCTAGACTCGCAACGCTGTGGCAACCTTCGTTCATCTGGTGAGACACGGGGAAGTCGAAAACCCGGAGAGGATCGTCTACGCAGGTCTGCCTGGTTTTCCGCTGACCGAGCGGGGGCGGACGCAGGCGCAGGAGTCTGCCGACTACCTTTCATCTCGTTTGATCACCAGGGTGTGGTCGTCGCCCCTCGACAGGACGATGGAGACGGCTGCGCCGATTGCCGCCGGCCACGGGCTCGATGTGAGCCTCGATCCGGCGTTCGCCGAATGGGGCCTATCCGATCGATGGGCGGGCATGCACTGGGAGGACATTCCCGACGTTGAGCGTGCCGCATACTTCGAGACACCGTGGCGCCTGCCCTTCTCTCCTGAGTCGCTCTCCGAGATGGGGCAGCGGATGGCACAAGCGATCGAACGCGCCGCGGAAGCGAGCCAGGCCGAAGTGGTGATTGTTTCCCATATGGATCCGATTCAGGCTGCACGCCTTGCTTTGCTGGGGCTCTCGAAGGAGCACTTCGTCGTGGATCGGCCATCCCACGCGGAGGTCATCACCCTGGCTCCATCGTGGCGGGAGGTGCAACGATGGCAGCCGCCTACATCGTCGGAATCGTTTCCTCCGAAGACTGTCTGAGCGAACGCAGAGGGGACAGGTATTATGGAGGGGCACCATGCCACTCGATGAGCGCGAACAGAAGATCCTCAAGGAGATCGAGCAGGGCCTGTACGCACAGGATCCCTCGCTGGCGCGCAAGGTCGGACGTCTGAACAGGGTGGCGTCTCGAAGGGTCGTCGTCGCCGCGGTCGCGTTCGTTTTCGGACTTGCCGTGACCCTCGGCACGTTTGTGTTCAACCAGTGGCTTGCACTGGGTGGTTTCGTGGTCATGGTGCTCGCCGGAAGCGAGTTTCTACGGGCTCGCAAGGCGTCCGGAACCGCGAAAAACGCCGACCGGAAGGGGCGTTTTGGTGGTGGCCGCTCGACTCGGCAGTGACCGATTGCAGACGCTAGAGTGAGGCCCCCGGCGAGCCGAGCCGGAGCGCTTTTTTTGAGGGGCGACCGAGGGCGGTCGTCAATACATCGGGAGATTGTTCGTGGAAGGATTTACCGCTCAACAGGCATGCAACCTGACCGGGTGCACGGCGCATCAGTTGAGGTATTGGGACCGAGTATCACTCCTTGAACCTTCCATTCAGAGTACGGGGGGCCGTCCGGGGGTCCGCCGTCTGTACTCCTTCAGAGACCTCGTCGCGCTGAGGGTCATCAAGAGCCTGCTTGACAACGGCATGTCGGTGCAGCGAGTGCGCCGAGCATGGGACTACCTTCGCCGCAACGGGGCGATGGAACGGCATCTCGCCGAGGTCAAACTGGTCACGGACGGTCAGAGCATCTTCTCAGTCGCCGAGGACGACACCCAGCTCCTCGACGCGCTGCGCGGTGGGCAGCTCGCATTCTTCGTCGCGATCGACTCGATCACTCGTGAGGTCGAAGACGACGTGTCGAAGTTCGAACTGGATCGTGAACGGTTCCTCGAAATGATCCGGCGCAGCGAGGAAGGCGTTCTCGAAGAATCCGATCAGGCCGCGATCTGACCGAGTCCGTCAGCTTCTCACCCGTCGGAAGAGCGATCGGAGTCTCATTCTGGCCCGGATCCGCACACCGACGGGATACACCGTCTTCAGGTAGGCCTCGGTGTCGAGGAACGAACGGGTGGCTGTCGCCAGCTTCGAACCATCGAGCCTCTCGGATCTTCCGAAACGAGTCGCCGTCACGCCGTCGGCAAGAGGAATCATCGATTGGTGAACCGAGCCGGCGAATTCCAGGGGCGTGAGCGACGGGGCGGGCCTCGTACCGAGATCACTGAGGCGGTCGATGAGCTCGTTCCATGCAGCGGACACGTACCCTTCTTTCAGGCGCTCGATTCGCCGTCTTCGGCGTGCGATCTTTGTCATCAGCGGCGAGAGGACGATGAGCAGCAGGAGTATGGCCACATCGAACGCAGGCGAGGAGAAGGGACTGCTGCCGGGCTCCGAAAGATCACCTGATCCGATCGGAACGGCCACCTGGTTCTCGCCGAAGTCGGGCGTGACATCGCGGGTGATGACCGCTCCCTCAGAGCCGCTCTCCCCATCGGTTGTCTCTGGTGGAGGCGGAACGTAGTCCCGAGCATCGAAGGAGACGAGGCCGGTGCTCGAACCACCGGTACCGCCCGGCCCACCCGGTGTCGGATCGAACCGAACCCATCCCTGGGTGTCCATCCACAGTTCGACCCATGCGTGGGCGTTCCGGTCCCGTACGACGATCGTGCCATCCGGCTGCACTTCACCCGGGCCGAATCCGGTCACAACCCTCGAAGGAATACCGATCGTTCTCGCCATCACGGCCATTGCTGTGGCGAACTGCTCGCAGTAGCCGGTCCGATAGGAGGGGCTGTCTGTTGCGAACAGCCAGTCGGCGAGGTTGCGTGCCGAATGGCCGGCATCGATGTCGGTCGAGTAGGTGAAATTCGCCGGGTCGTGGAACCACGCTTCGAGCAGCAGTGCCTTCTCGAACGGGGTCGTGCCGTCCGCGGTCAGCACCCGTGTCTGTGTCTGAATGACCGGGTCGAGTTTCGGAAGCTCGAGATCCAGCTCGACCTCTTCAGGGCGCCTCGCTCGTGGCGTTTGAACGGCTCGTCCTTCGAAGACACCTTGGTCGGCCGCCTCCCGGAAGATGGGCGTCAGGAACCCGCCCTGGCTTGCGAGTACATCGACATCGGGTTTGGGTACGAGGGCGGTCTCCTGATAGGTGAGGCCGCGAAACGACGGAAGTGTCAGGTGGACGGAACCGTCGGTTCGAACGTCGAAGCTGCCGCTGAAGATGGCGAGATCCGACCCGAGCCACGTGGGGGAGTAGACGACCGGCAGGTAGTTCTCGACGAGGCTGTTGATCCTCACCGACGTCGAGATTGGTGCCGTGGTCCCGAAGAATGCCTCGTCGGGATCCTCCCAGGTGTCGGCATCGGGCCCTGAGGTAGGCCGGCTGCGTGGGATCCAGTTCGCGCCGTCGAAGTCCTCGAGTGTGATGATCTGCCAGTAGAGGGTGGAGGGATCGACATCTCCTGCGACCTTCGCTGCGAACACCGGAGTGTTCGAATGAGAGACGAGGTCCTGGTGGATGCTCGTGAAGAGGTTGTAGGACACGCCGACGAGAACACCCCCGCCGATCGCCGAGTGGGCTCTCCAGTCGACCAGGCCGGACGACGGGATCGTGTCCGTCATGGTCCGCACACCTAGCAGAGCAAGCAGGATCGAAGACACGATGAATAGGGCGGGATAGGTGGTCGGGGTGAGTGCACGGTCGGAGCTACGCATGCGGACGGTGGAACCGAGCCTGTGCTGGCGGGAGATCGAGATGAGCGCCAGTGCAACCATCGTCAGGAAGGCCACCATCCACCAGAGACCCGATGGCATCTGGTCGATCACTGCGAGCTGGAGGTAGAAGAGAAGCGGTGGGAGGAGCGCCACCAGCGGTCGGCTTGCGCGGTTTCCCCACGCCAACAGGGCCCCGAGCGCCCAGAAGACCAGCGTGAGGATGACCACCAGCCCAGCGATTGGAGAAACCGGGGCGACACCGAAGCGGATGATGTTGATGCCGAGCGCGAGTTCTTGGCGGAATGCGTCGATGGTCGTCGCCGTCGGGATGATTCCGAGCGTCAGTGTGTCAGGTGTCACGATGCGCAGCGAGACGATGATGAATGCGATTGCGTTGGCCCCCAGCGAGGCCCATGGCCGCCGCATAGCCCACGTGATGATGGCACCCATCAACGCGCCCGCGACCACCGCAACCTGCCAAGGGGCACCCTCGATGGTTGGGCGGATCAGCTTGCCCAGCCGGAGCAGGGCGAGCAGGAGCGCCGCCCAGCCGACTACCCAGTTCCAGCGGCTACCCATGGCATTGCCCTCATCCACGCGGGAGCCCACGGATCCCCGGGGCCCACCGTCACGATCGTTGCTCCGCTTCGGCCGAAGCTTGCGGGTACCGGGTGCGGGCTCGCGCACAGAAGGACGACCGCACCGGCATGATGAGTCAGGTGGGTGGTGACCGTTCCGACGTGGGCGTCAGGCGAACCGGTCACAATCACGAGCGTCCCCCCGGATCCCTTGACCCGAACACGTCCTGCGGCCGCACCGAAATCGAACCGGCGAATCGGCTGGAGGAGAGCCAGCGCCCGCATGGCCGCCTCGTAGGGATTCTCATCGATCACCGAAAGATCGCCCCCTGCCCAGAAGTTGGCCCCGAGGCCCGCCTCGAAGAAGAGATGGACTGCGGAGGCAGCCCCCCGTACGGCGGTCTCGAACGCTTCGGGTGTCGCGTACGAGGAACTTCTCGGATCCACGACCACGAGTGCACGCGGTTCCCATGGAGCCTCGAACTGCCTGATCATCAACCGGTCCTTGCGCGCCGTGGACGGCCAGTGGACTCGACGGAGGTCGTCGCCGGTTTGGTACTCCCTGAGGCTGAAGAAGTCGTCGCCTCCTCGCGCGACGGTTTCGGCTCTCGTCGCCTGGAGTGACGAGTCGACCCCTCTGAGCATGGGCAGACCGGTCAGCTGCTCGACCCGCGGATACACGACGAGTCGATCGACTTGGCCCATCGGCTCTCCGGACTTCACGAAACCGAACGGGTCGGTGGTCGAGACCACCGCTGGCCCCACCTCGTAGACACCCCGTGTGTGGCAGGTCACGTCGTATACACCGGAGAACAAGACACCCGGCGTCAGGGCAGGAACGCGGAAGCGAGCGCTTCCGAGCTGTCGCACCTCATCTTCGATGATGACGTAGCGCAAGGGCTTCGAATCGGCCGTCGCGACCAGTTCCACTGCGACAGTGTCACCTTCACTCACCAAAGCCGGGTGCAGACGCCTCGAAACGGACGCGTTCGGTGTCCGCCGCCTTACCGTCAGCCAGGCGACGAACACGGAGGCGACCAGGAGGAAGGCGAGGGCGAGGAGTTCTGCGTCTCCGAGGACTCCCCACAGCACCATGAGCGCCAGTGCCGCTCCTAGGGCCGCCCATCCCCATTCGGTGAGCTTCACCCGGTTCTCCCGGCGGGGACACGAACATGTTGAAGGACGTTGTCGATCACGTCTCCGACGCTTGTGCCTCGCATCAGGGCTTCAGGTCGCAGGACGATTCTGTGCTCGAGCACCGGCCTGGCGATGGCTTTGATGTCGTCTGGGGTCGCAAAGTCGCGCCGCTGCGTGGCGGCACGTACGCGTGCTACGCGTTGGAGATGCAGGGCCGCTCTCGGAGACGCGCCAAGCAGGATCTCCCCGTGTCGTCTCGTCGCTTCTGCGATCGTGACGATGTAGCTCTGAAGGGAGGTTGCCACGTGCAGGTTGCGGGCGATGTCCGCGAGCTCGAGGACATCCGCGGTGCGGGCCACCGGTCCGAGAGAATCGAGGGTCGAGTGGCGTCCATGTGTCTCGAGCATCTCGATTTCCTTGCCGTGAATCGGATAGCCGACGACCAGGCGCATCATGAACCGGTCGAGCTGTGACTCGGGGAGGGGATAGGTGCCCTCGTGCTCGAGTGGGTTCTGTGTTGCAATCACCATGAAGGGTGACGGGAGCTGCCGGGTGCGCGCGTCGACGGTCACCTGCAACTCCTCCATGGCCTCCAGGAGTGCAGCCTGCGTCTTGGGGCCCGCACGGTTGATCTCGTCTCCGAGGACGAAGTTGGCGAAGATCGCTCCCGGCTTGAACTCGAACTTCGAAGCAGCCCGATCCCAAATCGATACACCGGTGATGTCCGAGGGAAGGAGGTCGGGAGTGAACTGAACACGGTTGAAGCGGCAGTCGAGCGAACGGGCGAGCGACTTGGCCAGAAGTGTCTTCCCGACACCGGGGACGTCCTCGATCAAGACGTGACCTTCAGCCATCAACGACATGACCACCAGTTCGATGACCTCTCGCTTTCCCTGGATCACGTGTTCCACGTTTGAAACGATCGTCTCGAACAGGTCGGCGAAGTGATCAATGCGTGACGTATCTGTCAATGGCACCTCCTCCAGGGGGCAGCCTATCAGCGGTGGGAGGATTCGTCGTCTGCCCGCCCAGGCAGATTTGTGTGTACGAGGAGTGTTTGGGCGGGTATTATCCGTGGCGATCTGGGAACTGAGGAGGCATGGGCGGGGTGATCCGGGCAATCGCCCGAAGACCTGATCTGTGGGTGCACGCGCTTCGTTCCTCGTGGGCGATCACACCACGGGGTTGGTGGCGCAGGTACCCGTTCCTACCGATCCCTGATCGTTCGTACTTGGAGTTCCGTCGCTTCACCGCGTACGGTTCGGCCGATCACCGACTGGAACCCGACGATGTGGTTGCCTTCCTGGAGTGGAGTCGGCGATCATGAACCTCGAGCAGATGATCGAGGGTATCCCGGGAGTTGCATCGGCGACGATCGAGCGCAACGGGTCGGCGATCGTGGGAGTGAAGGTGGAGCTGGAGCGTGGCGCGGAGGGCCTCGAGGTAGGTTCACTCGTCAGTGACGTCCTCGAACGGGAGGGACTTCGTTCGAGAGTCGCACCAGAACGGATCCGCTTGGAGCCGGATGTTCCGCCACCCCCTCCCGACTCGGCAGCGGCGTCTTCGGAGCCGGCACGCGAGGTCCCGGCGGACGAGGAGCCGGACGAAGCCGACAGCGATCGACGGGTGGACGATAGTGACCAGCCCGTGTCAACCGTGGAGGAGACTCCTTCGGAATTCCCGTCCGAGCGGTATCGGCACGTGAAGACACCGGCCAAGGATCCCGGGTTCTTGGAGTCGGTCATCGTGGACGAAGGCCCGAAAGACGCGGCGCTCATCGTCATGTCGTCTCGGGGCAAGAGCGTGATGCGTTCGGCAGGCCGGACCACAACGTCGAGGCAGACCGCCTTGATAGAGGCGGTGGCCGAGATCCTCGACACTCCTGGACCTATGCCCCGACTCCTGGAAACGGTCGAACGGGATGACGGTGTCCTGCTGGTGGTGCTCGAAGACCGCGACGGGGTCATTCGTGCAGGTGCCGGAGTCATACGGTCCGGATTCGACTTCGCGTTTGCGTCGGCCGTCTGGTCGGCCCTCGGCCGTTGATCAGGAAGCGTTCCCGTCTGCGGCGACGAGCTGAATGACAATATCGTCGTCGGAGGCATGCTCGGGCCGCACCCGAGCACGTCCCTCTTCCTCGTAGTCGTCTCTTCTCGCGAGGACATCTCTCGCCATCAGCCGAGCTGGATCCATTCGCGGATCGGTGAGAACGCGGGCGTCCTCTTCTCTGGTGCTGATGACCTGCACGTTGCGGGAGCGAAGGTCGTGAAGAATGACCTCTTGGGTCAGGATGTCGGTCGAGAGCACTTCGAGGGAGGGAACGACGACGGCGTCCGTGTGCCCGGACGAGGCGACCTCGAGCAGGGCCCGGAAACCTTCACCGCGCGGCGCGCCACCAGGATCTCTCGCGTCTTGGCACATGACGATGAGCTGGTAGCCCTGCGCGACCGTCCAGCGGCGAACGCGTTCGGACTGTGCGTAAAGCGACTCCCCGCCGGCCGTCAGCTCTCTCACGTAGCCGGCAACCCTCATACGGCGAGTCTCGCTAGGGCTCAATCCAGTGTCAAGGATCAGGCTGGGAGCACACGAAGAGACTGGTTCATGCCCGGAGTAGGAGAACTGGACAGGGGGCTCTTCGTGCGAGTCGGGTACTCGTCGAACCCAAGAGACCTTCGAACATGCCCATCCCTCGCGATCCGATGAGAAGAAGATCGACGCCGTTCTGTTCGATGAAGTCGAGAAGCGGTCGAGTCGGATCTGCGCCCTCGACGGAGATCGCTGTGGCGGTAAACCCTCTTTTGGCGAATTCGTCCACGAGTGGCTGCGTTCGGTCGGCCTTCTGCTCGTTCACAAATGCCGCGAGGAGTGCGTCGTCGCCCGGCCAGCTGGGAGATACGGTCGTGACGCTCGTGGAAGAGACGTACTCGTCGTCGGTTCCGGTTCCCTGTACCAGCTCCCGGCGTTCGTAGAAGGCCCGCAGACTTGAAAGGAGCGACCTGGGGATCTCCACGACGGTGACGACGCTCAGACGGTCATCTGGCTGGGCGAGGTGTCCGGCGAACTCGGCAGTCGACGTGGCGTCGAGACTTCCGTCGGTCGCGATCATGATGTGCATCTGTACTCCGATGGTGATCTGAGTTGAGGTTAGTGCTCAGGACGTTCCGGAAGAGAGCGCGATCCACAGGTGGTAGGCACCGGTAACGATGAATTGAACAGCGATTGCGCCGACAACCAGTCCCATGACGCGCGTCAGGATCTTGACACCGGTGACACCAAGACGGCTGGAAAGCGCCCGCGCGTTCTTGAGGGTCAGCCACACGGTGGCCGATGAAATGGTGATCACGGCGGCAAGGGAGATGATCTGCCACACAGAGGTTGAAGCGTTCTTGAACAGGATCAGTGTTGCGATCACGCCGGGCCCGAACAGGATCGGGATCCCGAGCGGGATGACCGAGATGTCCTCCTTGGTCCGAGCCTCCACTGATTCCTCGGCCGAATGGTTGGTGCTGGCTGGGCTTCCTTGGATCATGTCGAGTGAGATCTTGAGAATGACGACCCCGCCGATCGCTTCGATCGAATCGGTGTTGATGCCGAAGAAGTTGAAGATGATCTGGCCCATCACGACGGTGACCACGGATGCGATGAACACGGTCATCCCGGTCCTGCGCGCGATGGAACCGATCTCGTTTCTCGTGGCCGCTGCTCCCACGGTCGAAACCATGATCGCTGCGCCCGCCACCGGATTGAGGATCGTGACGAGTCCGATCAGCTGATGGAGGAACTGCCCGAGAACCGACATGTGGCGGAGAATAGTGGGCGTGGTGTTCGGCCCAACTCACCGCTCGGAGCGGCGAGACGCTCGATCGCCATGTGGCCGGACGGCAGGCCACGTCTGGTGTCGACCCGTGCAGATTCCTCGCCTGGCGGGCCACGTGGGTCGCTCGGACCGTTTCGGGGAGCAACCGCGAAGAAAGTGGGCCGAATGAGTTGACATGTGGTGTGGAATGGGTCATAGTGGCGCGCAGTGGAGGACCGTAGATGCAATTGTCGGAGAATCAGCCGTGTTCCTCGGTGAGTACCGGCACACCGTCGACCCGAAAGGGCGAATCGTGCTGCCCGCCGATGTTCGCGATGACTTCGCCGATGGCTGTGTCGTCACCAAGGGGCAGGAGAAGTGCCTCTACGTCTTCCCTCTCTCCCGATGGGAAGAAGAGGTGGAGAAACTGAATCGCCTGCCCCGCACGAATAAGAAGGTCCGCGCCTACCTTCGCGCCTATCTCTCCGGTGCGAAGGAACAGGTCCCAGACCGTCAGGGTCGAGTCGTGATTCCGGAGCATCTCCGCACCTACGCCGGCCTCGAACGGGACACGGTGGTCGTCGGCGTCCTGGACCGCATCGAAATCTGGAACCAGGAGAGCTGGGAGAACCTCTCGTCGGAAGACGATGAGTTCCTCGCGAACATGGGAGAGGAGTTCGGTATCGAAGGGATGTGACCCAGCCTGGTGTATTGCCAGCCCCCCGGAACCATGAGGAAAGCCCCTTACTCCGCCCGCTTCCCATTGGTGCCAGCGCCCGGGGGGCTGGCAATGGATCAGACACAGGACACATACCACGACCCGGTGATGGTGGAGGAGGTGATCGAGTTGTTTCGTCCCGTACCGGCAGGCGCGATCGTCGATGCCACCTACGGGGGTGGGGGCCACACCAGCGCGATCGCCGAGCGTCTTGATAGACGGGTCATTGCCCTGGATCGCGATGCCGACGTCACCGGAGAGGTTCATCGTCGAAACTTCCGTGAATTGCGGCAGGTTCTCGACGAGACCGGCACGAAGGAAGTCGCCGGTGTCCTGTTCGACCTCGGTGTCTCATCGCATCAGCTCGACGAGGCAGCTCGGGGCTTCTCGTACCGAACCGAAGGTCCGCTCGACATGCGTATGGGACCGGACGCCGGCCTGACAGCCGATGAAATCGTCAACCAGTGGGACGAGGCATCGCTCGCGAGGATCCTTCGTCGCTACGGGGAGGAGCGGTTCGCCGGTCGTATTGCACGAGCCATCATCTCGGCGAGGCCGGTTCACGACACGGCGCTGCTCGCCGAAATCGTGAAGGCAGCCATTCCTGCTGCCACGCGCCGGACAGGGGGTCACCCGGCCCGACGGACATTCCAGGCGCTCCGCATCGCAGTCAACGGTGAACTCGAGGCACTCGAGGAAGGCCTGGACGCGGCGATCGAGTCTCTCATGCCGGGCGGCAGGTGTGTCGTGATCTCGTACCACTCGCTCGAGGACCGGATCACGAAGCGTCGGTTCGCGCAGGGAGCCGTCGGTTGCGTATGCCCACCCGACCTTCCCGAGTGTGGCTGTGGCCAGACCGCCGAACTCAGGGTCCTCACACGCAAGCCAATTGCGCCGGGCGACGACGAGATCGCCAGGAACCCGCGAGCGCGGAGCGCACGACTTCGGGCCGCCGAGAAGGTGGCAGCATGACGGCCCGCCCATCCCCGGTCCGTCAGACCAACCGTCGTCTTCGCGTCGTCGCCGGAGGGAGGAATCTGAAGCCGACGCTCGGAACCTGGGCGATCTTCAGCTCCGTGGCGATACTGCTGTTCTTTGCACTGATTCTCTCCAGGGTTGCGCTTGACAAACCTGCGCTCGAATTGAGCGAGCTGAGATCACAGATCCAGACTGAGCAGGATCGATACCAGCAATTACGTCTCGAGGTAGCCGAACTACAGGCACCGTCTCGCGTCCTCGAACGAGCCGCCGATCTCGGCCTTGTGTATCCGAGTGATGTGGAGGTCGTCGTCGCAGACGGCGTCGGTGATCCCGCACCGACAGATGGAGATCGATTCGCCGAGGTGAAGTCGATCCTGACAGCAGCACCATGACGTGCAATCGCTCTCCCTCCGGGAGACGGACCGTCACTCGGCGGAGGAGTTGACGGATGGCACGGCGGAACGCTGGCCGCCTCTCGACAAGGGTGGTGATCATCGCGTCGATCGTGATCCTGTCATGGGTTGGGGTCGGATTCAGGCTTTTTCAGCTTCAGATCGTCCAAGCATCGAACTACGAACAGCGCGGCGTTGAGCAGCGGGAGAAGGTCAAGGTTCTGGCCGCTGATCGAGGAACGATCTACGACCGAGACGGTCGCGAACTGGCGATCACCGTCCAGGGCAAGACGATCGGTGCCGACACGACACTCGTTCAGGATCCGGCGAAGATGGCCAAGCTCATCGCCGCGACCCTCGGCATCGACGAGGCCAACGTACTCGCCGTGCTGCAGTCCGATCACCGGTGGGTGACGATCGCCCGCCAGGTCGACGAGGAGCGGGCACAGCTGGTGGAAAACCTCGAGATCACGGGCATCTACACGTACCCTGAGGCGATGCGCGTGTACCCGGAAGGAACCCTCGCTGCACAGGTCTTGGGGTTCGTGGACCCCGACGGAAACGGGCTCGAGGGCCTCGAGTTCCAATACAACACACAACTCACAGGGATACCCGGAGAGGTCAGGTTCGAGCAGGACCGCAATGGCAACATCATTCCCCAGGGTCTGTACGAGGTAGAGCCCGCCACTCCGGGAAGTGATCTGGTCACCACGATCGACCGAGATATCCAGTACATCGCCGAACGGGCATGCCAGGAAACGCTGGTGCGCAACAAGGCAGAACGATGCACCGCGGTCGTTCTCGATCCGGCGACAGGCGAGATTCTCGCCATGGCCACGGTGCCGAGTTTCGATCCGAACAACCGGAGTGAATCGTCGCAGGACGACTGGACCAACTGGGCTGTTCTCGGCGCCTATGAGCCCGGCAGCACAGAGAAGCTGATCACGATCGCCGGCGCGATCGAGTCAAAGATGGTTGCACCAGGGACCGTGTTCGAGGTTCCCGACACCCTCGAGGTTGTGAAGGGTTCGTGTGCGAAACAGACCACCTCCTCCGGGGTGCAGATCAACGGCTGCTACCACGATGCGGAACGGCATCCGACCGAGAGTCTGACCGTGAGGGATATCGTCACCCGTTCTTCAAACGTCGGTACGATTCTGGTGCAGAAGCTGCTCGGTAACGCCCGACTCGCCGACTACATCGAGGCGTTTGGACTCGGACAGAAGACCGGAGCGGACGTTCCGGGGGAATCGCCAGGAGCGCTCAATCTCGACCCGACGTGTCCATCGTGCTTCGCGTCCGCCGCAATCGGGTATGCGGTCTCCGTGACACCCCTTCAGATGGCTGCCGCGTATGGCGCGATTGCGAATGATGGCGTGTGGGTTCAGCCTCACTTGGTCAAGGACCTCGTGGATGGATCGGGGGTACATCAACCGATCACTCCCCAAACCCGGCAGGTCGTCTCGCAAAGCACGGCGAAGATCATGCAGGCGCTTCTCCAGAATGTGATTCAGAGTCCGGAGGGAACAGGGCACAACGCCCAGGTAGACGGCTACACGGCCGCGGGCAAGACGGGCACTGCTCGCAAGTACGTTCCTGGTGAGGGCTACACCGACAACTATGTCGTGAGCTTCATTGGCATGGCTCCCGCGTCAAATCCCCAGGTTGTGGTAGGAGTGGTCGTCGACTCTCCGCAGATCGGCGAGAGCGGTGGCCGCGTCGCCGCGCCCGCGTTTTCCGAGATCATGGAGGAGACACTTCACCGGCTGGGAGTACCACCCGATGCATCGTGATCTAACCGTCGATCAAGCCGCGGTGAACCTTCAAGGCCGAGTCATCGGGGACGGTTCGGTCACGATCGACAACGTGGAGCACGACAGCAGGCGAGTGACCGCCGGAACCCTGTTCGTTGCGATTCGTGGATTCGAGGCCGATGGTCATCGCTACGTCGAAGGGGCCATCGCGAACGGAGCCGCTGCAGTCTGCGTGGATCATCCGATGGACGTTGCCATTCCCCAGGTCATCGTCGAGGACACGCGGCTCGCGCTCGGGCCGGTATCTTCGCTCGTGCGTGACCATCCGTCGCGCCGTCTCGCCGTGGTTGGGATCACCGGGACCAACGGCAAGACCACGGTGACACATCTCCTCGAGTCGATCGGCAAGGCGGCCGGAATGAGTGCTGCGGTTGTCGGAACCATCGGTGCCCGCGTCGACGGGATGCGCATCCCCTTGGAACGAACGACGCCCGAAGCGTCCGAGCTTCAGGATCTTTTCGCCGAGATGGTCGACCGTTCGGTCGATTTCGCCGCGATGGAGGTATCGTCGCACTCACTCGCACTACACCGGGTGGACGGCACCCGCTTCAAGGTTGCAGGGTTCACCAACCTCTCCCAAGATCACCTCGATTTCCACAAAGACATGGACACCTACTTCGCTGCGAAAGCCCAGCTCTTCACGTCTGACACGACCGAGCAGGCCGTGATCTTCGTCGACGATCCCTACGGCGAGCGTCTTGCGGCCTCTGTCGATGTTCCCGTGACACGTGTCGGATTCGAATCACACGCGAACGTTCGTGCAGAGTCGGTGCATGTGTTCACGACGCACTCGACATTCACCGTTCGGACACCCGATGATGCCTTCCCGGTCACACTCGGACTCGGAGGAACGTTCAACGTCGCCAACGCCCTCGTTGCCACGGGATGTGCGCTCGCGCTGGGTATCGAGAGGAACCACATCGTTGCGGGTCTTGCATCGGTTCACCCGGTCACAGGCCGTTTCGAACTGGTCGATGCCCGCAGCCCCATCGCTGTGATCGTCGACTACGCGCACACACCTGATGGCATCAGGGCTGCACTGGAGTCGGCACGGGCAACTACCGAAGGACGCGTCATCGCGGTTCTCGGCGCTGGAGGCGATCGGGATCACTCAAAGCGGGAGGCGATGGGAGCAGCCGCATCGTCAGCAGATGTCGTGATCGTCACCAGCGACAACCCGAGGTCTGAGGATCCGTTGACGATCGCACGGGCGGTGAGGTCCGGGGTCACGTCATCCGACGTTGTGATCGAGATCGACAGGCGGGAGGCGATCTTCGAAGCCGTTCGCCGGGCCGAAGCGGGCGACGCGGTCATGATCCTCGGCAAGGGACACGAAACGACGCAGGCGTTCAAGGATCGAGTGGTCCACTTCGATGATCGCGAGGTGGCCCGGCAGGCGCTGGAGGAACACTTGTGATCTGGCTCGGCGTATCGGCAGGCGTTGCATTCCTGGTTTCGATCCTTGCCATGCCGTGGGCGATCAGGAAGCTTCGGAAACACAACATCGGCCAGTTCATCCAGGAGGAGGTCGAGGGGCACTTCCACAAACAAGGTACGCCGACGATGGGCGGCGTGGTGATGATCGCCGCCGTGCTGATCGCCTACCTCGCGTCCCATTTCAGATTCTGGGAAGGGGGACACTTCCGTCTGCTGTTCGAACCGATCACGACGGGGGGACTCCTCGCCTTGTTCGCGCTCACGGGAATGGGGCTGATCGGGCTGATCGACGACTACATGAAGGTCTCGAGGAAGCGCAGCCTTGGCCTCTCGAAGGCGGCCAAGTTCGGTGGTCAGCTCGCAATCGCTGCCGCGTTTGCATGGGGTGCATCACAGGCAGGCGTCTCGACGCAACTCTCGTTCACACGACCGCTCGGCATCCACCTGGGCGTCTTCTTCGTTGTCCTCGTGTTGGTGATGTTGGCGGGAACGGCCAACGCCGTGAATCTCGCAGACGGAATGGACGGCCTGGCTGCCGGATCGGCGGCGCTCGTATTCGGCGCCTTCGTGCTGATCGCCTACTGGAAGCTTCGGAACCCCCAGTTCTACAGCGGTGTCGACTACACCTTCGATCTTGCAATCGTCTCCGCAGCGATGCTCGGTGCGACGCTCGGTTTCCTGTGGTGGAATGCCGCTCCTGCACGCATCTTCATGGGCGATGTCGGTTCGCAGGGACTCGGTGGCCTGATGGCCGCGTTGGCGATCTTGACCAACACCGAACTGCTCCTCGTGATTCTGGGTGGCCTGTACGTCGCCGAGACGGTATCGGTGATCCTTCAGGTTGCGAGTTTTCGTCTCTTGGGACGGCGCGTATTCAGGATGGCGCCGTTCCACTACCACTTCGATCTTGGTGGCTGGCCCGAAACCACCGTGGTGATCCGATTCTGGATCATTGCAGGGATCAGTGTGGCCCTCGCCGTGGCCGTCTTCTACGGGGATTTCGTGAACAGCGGCCTGCTCGTCATACCGGGGGTCAGCTGATGAGGACGCTCGTACTCGGAGGTGCGGTGTCGGGCAGCGCCGCGGCCAGGCTCGCGTCGAGAATCGGCTATCGCGTGACCGTGTTCGACACCAACCCGGCGGTCGCCCAGTCGGCGCTCGCCGAAGGGTTCTCGGCCGTGGGTGGTCCGTGGGATCCGTCACTGCTGATGGGGATGGAGCTCGTGGTGGTCAGTCCGGGCATACCCGAGCGTGCGGATCCAATCACGGACGCGCTCGAGGCGGGGCTTCCCGTCTGGTCGGAGCTCGAATTCGCCTCCCGCCACGTCGACGCACCTCTCATCGCAATCACCGGAACGAACGGCAAGACCACGGTCACTGCGCTCGTCGCCGACATGTTGAAGGGAAGCGGACTCCATGCCATTGCGGCCGGGAACATCGGCCTCGCCCTGTCCGACGTCGCCGGCGGGTCCTGGGACGCGGTGGCAGTCGAGGCGTCCAGTTTCCAGCTTCGTTTCATCGACTCGTTCCACCCCAGGGTGACAGTCGTGCTCAACCTCGCGCCCGACCATCTCGACTGGCATGGGAGCTTCCCGGCGTACGCCGCCGCCAAGGCGAGGATCTTCGAGAACCAGGAACGCGAAGACGTCCTCGTCTTCAACGGTGGGGATGCCCACGTGGCGGAGATGGTCCGCAACGCTCCTGTCCGCAAGGTCGACTTCTCGGGGGGCCGTGGCCTCGACTACGGAGACGTGCACATCGAACCGGAGGTCTTCCCCGTCGAGGATCCTGCCTACGTGGGCGACCTGCGCGCTGCCGCCATCGCAGCGTTGGAGGCGGGAGCGAGCGAGACGGGTGTACGAGATGTCATCTCGAGTTTTGAGACTGGACCTCATCGTCGGCACCTGGTCGGCATGTGGAACGGGGTCCGGTGGGTGAACGACTCCAAGGCCACCAACCCACACGCAGCCGTGGCCTCGGCAGAGAGTCTCCCTTCCGTGGTATTGATCGCCGGCGGTCAGAACAAAGGGCTCGACCTCGCCCCTATGACTCGCATTCGTACCGTTCGTCACTTGGTACTCATTGGCGAGAGCGCAGGCGAACTGGCGGTGCTGACCGAAGGCATCCCGTACACGAGAGTCGAGACGATGGCGGAGGCGGTTGAAGCGGCCGACGACGTAGCGGTCGAAGGAGACACGGTGTTGCTTGCCCCGGGCTGCACCAGTTGGGACATGTATGAGTCATATGCCGAGCGGGGTGAAGACTTCACACGAGCAGTGATCACGCGAAAGGGGGGACGATGACGTCTGGGGTCACTTCCATCACACGGGCACGGTCGGCTCAGCGACGGGTTGCGCAGCGGCGAACGGCCAACACCCGTTTCTCCGTCATGCTGCTGGTCCCAGTCGCGCTGTTGAGTGTGATTGGTCTTGGCGCTATCCGTTCCGCTTCATCGGTGATCAGTATCGAGACCTACGGTGATGGATGGGCGTTCTTCAACAAGCAGGCGATGTGGATTGGTGTTGGGATCATCATCGCGATCCTTGCCGCGAGGACACCGTACAAGGTCTATCGAAAAGCAGCCTTGCCGCTTCTCATCGTGTCGATTGTGGGTCTGATCGCCGTTCTCCAGATCGGAGTGGTTGGTGGTGGATCCCGTCGTTGGATTCCGATCGGATCGTCCACGTTGCAGCCTTCCGAGTTCGCGAAGTTCGCCGTCATCGCCTATCTGGCCGCCGTTCTAGAGCGCAAGGACCGTCTTCTCGGGGATGTGTGGCACCTTCTGGTTCCGCTGGCGGTGTCGGCGGGTCTGTGCGGGCTCCTTGTCATGCTCGAACCGGATCTGGGGACGACGCTGGTGATCTTCGGAGCAGCGTTCGCTGTCGTGGCAGCATCGTCAGCGCGGCTGAAGCATCTTGCGGCCACAGCGGCTGCGTCCATCGGTGGAGCCTTGCTGCTTGCGCTGTCCTCCGAGTACCGGCGGGAACGAATCACATCCTTCCTCGATCCATTCTCCGATCCGCTGGGGAGCGGATACCAGGTCATCCAGAGTTTCGTTGCCTTGGGAACGGGCGGAGCGTTCGGTGTTGGGCTCGGCGCGAGTCGTGCCCGATGGTCATACCTTCCGAATGCCCACACAGATTTCATCTTCGCGATCATCGGAGAAGAGACGGGCTTCGCCGGAGCTGTCATGGTGCTGCTCATGTTTGCCGTGATTGCTGTCGCGGGGTATGTGATCGCAATGAGGGCTCCTGACGCGTTCGGCCGGATGCTTGGAGTCGGCATCGTGTCATGGATTTCTCTTCAAGCCCTGATCAATATCGGTGGCGTGGTCGGGCTGCTGCCGATCACAGGCATGCCATTGCCCTTCATGTCGGTTGGCGGGAGCTCGATTCTCACTGTGTTCGCCGCGACCGGCGTCCTGGTGAATATCGCACGCAACGGCCGAAGGGCATGAGCTACGCCATCGCCGCCGCCGGAACCGGGGGACATGTCTACCCGGGGCTTGCTGTCGCAGAAGAGCTCGTTCGCTCGGGGGTTGACCGGAGCGATGTCGTGTTCTTCGGCGGTGACAGACTGGAAGCCACTGTGTTTCCCAACCACGGGTATCCGTTCTGTGCAGTACCTCTCCAGAGCTTGAAGCGGAGCCTGTCACCGGAGAATCTGAAGCTGCCTGGAGTGTTGCGTGCCGCCGTGAAACGAGCGAGGGGGGAGCTTCGAGCACACAGGGTACGTGCGGTACTCGGAATGGGTTCATACGTGACGGTGCCCGTCACCTGGGCGGCACACCGAGAGCACATACCGTTCTTCCTCCACGAACAGAATGGGGAGGCGGGACTCGCCAACAAGATCATGTCGCGCTGGGCACAGGAGACGTTCGTTGCGATCCGAGACACCGTCGGTGTGCGGCGGCCGGTGGTCGTCGGCACACCGATCCGACCCGTGTTCGCCGAGTACAGACGTTCGAATCTTCGTCACGATGCTCTGGGGCGCTATGGGATCGAACCGGGAAGTGTCGTCATCGGGATCTTCGGCGGAAGCCTCGGAGCGGGAGCGATCAATGAGGCAATCGCACGCATGGCATCAACGTGGGAAGGCCACGACATCACCCTGCTCCATCTCGTTGGAGAGCGCAACGTAGGTCACTTCGACACGGAGGGCTCTCGGGTACCGTGGATCGTCGTGGGCTACGAAGAGCAGATGGAGTACTTCTACGCGGCGAGCGATCTGGTGGTGTCACGTGCCGGCGGCGTGACGATCGCCGAGCTCGCTGCGACACACACCCCGTCGGTTCTCGTTCCGGGGACTTTTGGTGGTGGGCACCAGGCCTCCAACGCTGCCGCCATGGAGCGGGCCGGAGCAGCCGTCATGCTCGCGCAAGACCGTCTTGATGAGATCGAGGGGGTCCTTGCCGGTCTTGTCGACGACGCGGGGAGGAGACGAGGAATGGCCGAAGCGGCAGCGAAACTGACTGCCACCGACGCCGCCGCCAGCATCGCACAACGACTCATTGAAGCCCATGGGTGATCTGCCGAGGCGCATCCACATCGTTGGAGTCGGGGGTTCGGGCATGAGCGCCCTTGCAACACTCTTGGCCGGGCTTGGTCACGAGGTCACCGGTTCCGACCTGCAACTGAGCCCCGCGCTGCGGCGACTCTCCGAGTCGGGAATCGTGACGTGGACCGGGAGCCGTCCGGACTCGATGTCCGGGGTCGAGCTGGTCGTGACCTCGTCGGCGGTTCCGTCGACAGATGCGGAGGTGGTCGCTGCGAGCGAACTCGGGGTTCCCGTCTGGGACAGGCCCCGGCTGCTCGAGGAGATCACGGCCCGTACTCCCACGATCGGACCGACAGGCACCCACGGCAAGACGACTTCGACGGGGCTGCTCCTCGCGGCGGTTCGGGGGGCAGGGTACGACCCGTCCTTCGTGGTCGGAGGCGATCTGATGGGACAAGGCACAAACGCGGGTGTCGGGTCGGACGACCTGTTGGTCCTAGAGGTCGACGAGGCATTCGGCACCTTCCTCACGATGCGCCTCCAGGGTCTCATCGTTACCAACGTTGAAGCGGACCATCTGGACTACTACCAGACGGTCGGCCGTCTCGAAGAGGCATTCGTCGATGTGGCGCGACGCGTCGACGGGCCGGTGGTCGCATGCTCCGACGATCCCGGTGCCCGGCGGGTGGCCGAGGCGGTGGGAGCAACCACCTATGGGCTGGGATCCGACGCCGACATGCCCATCCTGGGCCTCGAGACGGATGACACCCGGGTCCGTTTTCGGTTTATGGGCCATGACGTCGTCGTGGCGAAGCCGGGTGAACACATCGCGAGGAACGCCGCGGGCGTGCTGTCGCTCCTGGTAGCTCTGGGTATGGACCTCGGCGGCGCGATCGCCGGTCTCGCCACGTTCAGAGGAATCGCTCGGCGCTACGAGATCCGCGGTACCGCAGGTGGTGTCACCGTCATCGACGACTACGCACACCATCCCACGGAGATCGCGACGACCATCCGGGCGGCTCGTGCCGGTACAACGGGACGTGTCATCGTGGTGTTCCAGCCTCATCGGTACACGCGCACCGCCGAGCTGCACGCGCAGTTCGGAGGGGCGTTCTCGGAAGCGGACGAGGTCGTCGTCACGGGCATCTATGCGGCGGGAGAAGCTCCCATCCCCGGGGTCGATGGGGGGCTGATAGCCGACGCGATCAACACCGATGGCTCCACGGATGTCGTCTACATCGAGGATCGGCGACGTCTTGGTGAGTTCGTTGCTGATCGGCTTCGGGAAGGAGATCTTGTGCTCACTCTCGGTGCGGGCGATATCACCACTCTTGGATCCGAGCTGATCCAGCGATTGGCACGACGATGAGCGGATGGACGGACATCGCTGCACAAGACGTGCCACTCGCGCCGCTGACGACCTACAAGCTCGGTGGGGCGGCCAGATACTTCGTGACGGTCGATGATGAGGCCGAGCTCGATCGCGTCGCTGCACTGATCGCCGAGGAACCGATCCAGGTCGTCGTCCTTGGACGAGGCAGCAACGTGCTCGTCTCGGACCGAGGGTTCGATGGGGTTGTGCTCCAGTTGGGCCGACGGTTCTCATGGGTCACCGTAGATGAACACGTCCTGGCGGGCGGGGCAGCACCGCTTCCCGTGCTTGCCCGGACCGCTGCCAAAGCAGGTCGTGGCGGACTGGAGTTCTTCGTGGGGATTCCCGGATCGGTCGGGGGGGCTCTGATGATGAACGCGGGGTGTTTCGGACGGGAGACAAGCGACGTGCTGATTGCAGCACGTGTTGTCGACCTCGAGACCAGCTCCGTTCGCTTCGCTGACGCTTCATCCCTCGACCTCGGCTACCGGCACTCGAATCTCGGGCCGTTCGACATCGTGACCAGGGCCGAGTTCCGCACGGAACCGGAGGATCCCGTGGCGTCCGAACGACTCATCCGAGAGATCATTCGAAGCCGCAAGGCGACGCAGCCCGGGGGGATTCTCAACGCGGGCAGCGTTTTCAAGAACCCACCCGGAGACAGTGCCGGCCGCCTCATCGACCGGGCGGGTCTCAAGGGACTCTCTGTAGGTGGAGCACGGGTTTCCCATGTGCATGCGAACTTCATCGAGGCCGGTCGAGATGCGATGGCGTCAGATGTCTACCGTCTCATTCGGCTCATCCAGAGCCGGATGGTGGACCAGGGCGTTCATCTCGAGCCCGAGGTCAGATTCGTGGGGGAGTTCTGAGATGGACCCGCGGTTCGAGCGTCGAAGACGCAACGTTCGCGAGACGACCGTGCAACGGAGACTGCGAACCGTCCTGATTGTTGCTGTGTTGGTGACCGTCGTGGGAGTCGGGGTGTGGGTCCTGCAATCGCCGCTTCTCGCCATTCGTGACATCGGCGTCTACGGCGTCGTCCATTCGGACGTTGCAGAGGTGTTGTCCAACGCCGGGATTCGAGAAGGCGATCCAATAGTGCGAGTCAGTCCTGGCAAGGTTGAAGCGATGCTTGAGAAAGACCCTTGGGTACAGTCGGCGAAGGTCACGCGTACGTTTCCCCACACCATCGAGGTGGACATCACGGAACGGACCGTTGCAGCGGCCGTGAGCACGAAGCGCGGATGGGTGCTCCTGTCGAACGATGGCATCGTGCTTGGGCCGGCTGACACCGTTGAACCGGGAACTGCGCGCCTCTACTTGGGAACGGTGGATGCAGGAACGCCAGGGGAGAAGCCCCGAGATCTCGTTGTCGGAGGAGCTTTGGAGTTCGTGGTATCGCTGGACTCGCCGCTGCGGAGCGAGCTGACGCTCGATGAGAAGGACGGTGAGCTGTGGGCCGATGTCGGGGGTCTGAGCGTTCGATTGGGAGCGCCACTCGAGATGGCGTCCAAAGCGAATGTCCTGGAAGCGCTTCTCGAGAGGGGCATTCCCGACGGTTCGACGATCAACCTGATTGCGCCCTCGCGCCCAACGATCGAAGGTTCTAGTTGAGGGTGAGAGTATTTGCTGGTTCGACCGGATACAGTGACCTAACGTTATGATTGAGAGTGAGGTGTGAGGAAATGGCAACATCGAGATCGACGTCACCGCAAAGCTACCTGGCAGTCATCAAGGTGGTCGGCGTAGGCGGCGGTGGCGTCAATGCGGTGAACCGAATGGTCGAGGCCGGTGTCCGCGGAGTCGAGTTCATTGCCATGAATACCGACGCCCAGACGCTGCTCATGTCGGACGCGGACATCAAGCTCGACCTCGGCAGGGATGTCACGAGAGGTCTTGGAGCGGGCGCGGACCCCGACGTTGGAAGGTCAGCAGCAGAAGGTCACCGTGAGGAGATCGAGGAAATCCTACGCGGGGCGGACATGGTGTTTGTAACGGCAGGTGAGGGCGGCGGTACCGGTACAGGTGCCGCGCCGATCGTGGCGGAGATCGCGAAGGACAGCGGTGCCTTGACCGTCGGTGTCGTCACGAGACCGTTCGGCTTCGAAGGGCGTCGTCGCTCCCTCCAGGCAGAACAGGGAATTCAGAGCCTCCGAGAAGCCGTTGATACGCTGATCGTGATCCCCAACGACCGGCTCATGGAACTCACGGACGCGAAGACGCCGATGATCGAGGCGTTCCAGATGGCGGACGAAGTCCTGACCGGCGGTGTGGCCGGCATCACGAATTTGATCACCACTCCGGGTCTGATCAACGTGGACTTCGCGGACGTTCGAACGATTCTCACAGACGCCGGCACTGCCGTGATGGGCGTAGGCCGTTCCTCCGGTGAGGGGCGCGCAGCGCAGGCCGCCCAGCGGGCCGTGTCGAGCGGTCTGCTCGAGACGTCGATGGAGGGCGCACGCGGGGTGCTGCTCATGGTCGCCGGACCGGAAGACATGACCCTGCACGAGGTGAACGATGCGGCCACACTCGTCAAAGACAAGAGTGACAACGAGGCGGACATCATCTTTGGTTCGGTCGTGGACGGTTCGCTGGGTGACGAGATTCGGGTGACGGTCATCGCTGCCGGGTTCGATCGTTCCCGGAAGGTGACGCCGCTGGTTTCAGGCCGTCTCCACGGCGACGACGATGATCTGATTCCGAGTTTCGTGCAGGGATGACCTGCCCGGGTGCTGCCTTCAGCACCGCCGCCGACCGGGACCTTCGACACGACGCCGACGCTCGGCTTGCGTTCGCCGCCTCCAATGGCATCTCGGAGCGGTGGGCTACGGCTCGTCAGGTGCATGGAAGAACCGTCGTTCGTGTGGACACTCCGGGCGACGCAGGTGAGGCAGACGCGCTGTTCACGACTGAGCTGGATCTTCCAGTAGCGGTGTTCACTGCCGACTGCTTTCCGGTGACGCTCCACGGATCGAACGGTGTTGGCATAGCCCACGCCGGATGGCGGGGCGCCGCGGTTGGTGTCGTGCCTGCGCTCCGACACGCGATGACCAACGCGGGCATCGCTGTCGAGCGCGCCTGTATCGGTCCGGGAATCGGAGCCTGCTGCTTCGAAGTGGGCCCGGAGGTGCTCGAGCGATTCCCAGGCCACCATTCGGTCACCACATGGGGGACTGCATCCGTTGACCTTCCAGGGGTGCTCGCAGAACAGCTCGGCGACCTCGAAATTGCCAACGATGGACGGTGCACGCGCTGTGGCGAAGACCTGTTTTCGTTCAGACGAAACGCAACGCGTGACAGAATGGCGGCAGTGGCATGGCTGGCGTGAAGCTCCACGAAGTCGAAGAGCGCATCGACATGGCGGTCGCGCGCGCCGGGAGACGGCGAAGCGACGTGAAGCTCGTTGCGATCGGAAAAAGCCACCCCGTTGAGACCCTCCGCGAGGCCTACGATCTCGGCCAGCGCGTATTTGGGGAGAATCGGGCACAGGAGTTGATCGCCAAGGCGGCGGGTCTTCCCGACGACGTCGATTGGCACTTCGTAGGGCACCTTCAGCGGAACAAGGTGCGGAATGTGAGACCGACCGTATCACTGCTCCACTCGATGGACTCGGTACGGCTCGGAGAAGCGTGGGTCAAGGGCCCGGGCGTGGCACCACCTGTGCTGGTTGAGGTCAACATCGGCAATGAACCGCAGAAGCCAGGGATTGCTGTCGACGACGTTGAGCAGATCGTTGACCAACTCACGTCTCGTGGCGTGGAGGTGCGGGGTGTGATGGCGGTGCCGCCGGTAGGCTCTTCGGCGGAGGACTCCCGGCCATACTTCCGTGACCTTCGCGCTCTGAGGGACCGTCTCGCAGCTCACAACCCGGGTGTTGTGGAGCTGTCGATGGGGATGACCGACGATTTCGAGGTTGCGATCGAGGAAGGATCAACACTCATTCGCGTGGGACGGGCTATCTTTGGTCCTCGCATATCACAGGGGACCGTATGAGTTCGATGTTCCAGAAGGCGCTGCTCTACCTGGGCTTGGTCGACGAGGAGAATCTCGAAGAGGACCAGCCTCAGGCGACGATGACGGCTGCACCGGCACCGAGGTTGCAGTCCACCATTCGGACGGTGGCACCGCCGGAAACTCCGATCGGGGGTCGGAGAGTGGAACCACCGCAGGCTTCGGGGTACGGATCGACTTCTGTGCGTGCTGCATCGAGACAAGACCTGCGAGCCGAAGTCGTGTCGCCGATCACGTTCGACGATGCCAAGACGCTCGCCGATCGTATTCGCGGCCGGCGCCCGGTTGTGTTGAATATGCGGGACACCGATCCGGACATGGTTCGGCGGCTGATCGATTTCGCGAGTGGGCTCACCTATGGGTTGGACGGCACGATGAGCAAGGTTGCCGAGGGTGTCATTCTCGTGCTTCCGCCCGGGATCACCGTGGGCAGATCCGAGGCACAGCGCCTCGCGGAGTTGGGGCTCTACGCGCTGGACGAGGAGTAAATGCTCGGCCAGCTGATCTTCCTGTACGAGATCGTCGTCATCGCGCGAATTCTTCTCGATTGGATCCGTGTTCCGTACGGCCATCCTGTCGCCAAGGTGAGGGACGCACTCGCTGTCGTCGTCGATCCTGTCCTGCGGCCGATTCGGAGAGTGATCCCTCCTTTGAACATGGGAGGCATGGGACTCGATCTGTCACCGTTGGTGCTCCTGCTCCTACTGCAACTTCTTCAGAGAGTGGTCTGACGTCGCTTCGCGAGTGACGCGGGCTATCCTGCGAACGGACTACTAGAGGGGTAGACATGGCGTTGAGCGCGATCGACATCGAACAGAAGACCTTTCGAGTGGCCCTACGTGGCTATGCAGAAGAAGAGGTCGACGCGTTCCTGGATGAGGTCATTTCCACGGTGCGTTCCTTCGAGGACCAGATCAAAGAATCCCGTGATCGCATCGCGCAGCTCGAATCCAGGGTGAGCGAGAACCGGGATACGGAGGATCGAATCACCAAGACGTTGGTGATTGCACAGAAGACGGCCGACGAGGTCGTTCGCGAAGCTCGATACGAAGCCCAGCAGATCCTCTCGCAGGCTCGTCTTGACGCTTCCGCTGCAGAGTCGGAGCAGGCGGACAGGAGAGAGCGGCTGCGCTCCGAGGTGGAAACCCTGCAGAGTGCAGTTTCGGAGCTGAGGAACCATGTGAAGGGCCTCGGGGACGGGCTCCTGAGACAGATCGACGAGACCCAGTCGGCGATGGGCGGAGCGGTGCCGAGCGACCTGGTGTCAGGGGCCGAGGAGACCCCCGCCTATCAGACGGGTGAGACCCCCGCCTACCAGACGGGTGAGACCCCCGCCTACCAGACGGGTGAGACCCCCGCCTACCAGACGG
>CAZBXV010000001.1:20111-25983 GCA_964496205.1 uncultured Acidimicrobiia bacterium | reverse complement strand
CAGACGGGTGAGACCCCCGCCTACCAGACGGGTGAGACCCCCGCCTACCAGCAGGAGGAGGGCCCATCCGACGCATCGGCGGAGGGGTACGCGGGCACCCACGAGGATGAGGTGGAGGACGAAGATCCGGACTACGAGGAACCCCAGAACGCAGACGGGGAGTATCTCGGATCAGATCGTCGTCCATGGGAACGCTACGGCGACTGACGATTGGTCGACGACGCCGGCCAAAGGCGGGCTTCGCCCGCCGTGCCTCGAATAACACATCTCGTAGGGTCGCACCGAAGGGATCGTTGATCGGCGTGCAGATGCGAGATGTGAACTGCGGCCCGGGGGCTTCTCAGGCCTTCTCCACTTTCACTTCTACCGATGCTCCGTCGATGTCGATGCCCTCGGCATTGTCGAGCTTGTCGACCCGTGACAGATCGGTGGCAAGCACCTCGGCGGCGATCATCTCGCCATGATGGACCAGCGCGGCAGCGGTGTCATTGTCGTCGGTTGACCAGCGAACCGTCACTCGGTCTGTGACGTCCAGTTCCAGGTCGCGTCGCACCTGTTGCACGCGATTGACGAATTCACGGGCGGCACCCTCCGCGAGGAGGTCTTTCGAGAGATGTACATCCAAGGCAACAGAGATCGCCCCCTCGGCAGCGACGGCCATTCCGGCCTTTGGGGTGCGCTGCACGACGATGTCCTCGCTGGTGATGGTGTGACCTGCGATCTCGGTCGATGCTCCTTCGAGGAGCGCTTCGATCGTTGCAGCGTCGAGCTTCGCGATGACCCCTGCGACCTCTCGGACCGCCGGTCCGAGGCGCGGCCCGAGCACCTTGAAGTCCGCTTTCGCATGAACATCGACGGCCGCCAGCTCGTCGGAACCCGTGAAGATCTGCCTGACGTTGAGCTCGTCGGCGATGATTGCCGTGTGGGTCTGGATTGCTTCGAGGATGGTCGCATCGCGGCTGAACACGGTGAGTGACTCGAGTGGCTGTCGGACACGGATGCCCGCCGTGACGCGCAGGGATCGGGCGAGGGTGACGACTTGGCGCACTGCAGCCATATCTCGTTCGAGGTTGACATCGATGAGGTCGGTGCGAGCAGCCGGATAGTCGGCGAGGTGGATGCTCGAGGGGCCGATCTCTTTTTCGGCTCGCCGGCCAACGACGAGGTCCTGGTAGATCTGCTCTGTGACGAACGGGAGTACCGGCGCAATCACTTTTGAGAACGTCACGAGAACGTCATACAGGGTCGCAAAGGCCGAGAGCTTGTCCGAGTCCGACGCTTCCCGAGCCCTCCAGAACCTACGTCGGGACCGCCTGATGTACCAGTTCGTGAGGTGGTCGATGAAGTCGACCATCGGCGGGACGACTGCGTACAGGTAGTACCCCTCCATCATCTCGTTGACCTGAGAGATGAGACTCTGAAGCTTCGAGAGAATCCACCGATCCAGCTCTGATCGCTCCGATGGTGGCGGCGCCTCGGCCAGATCCTGTCTCGTGATGCCGTCCGCTTCCGCGTACGTCGTGAAGAACGAGTGGGCGTTCCACAGCGGCAGGATCACGGTTCGAGTCACCTCTCGGAGTCCGTCCTCCGTGAATCGCAGCGGCTCTGCTTTCAGGAGAGGCGAGGTGATCAGATAGGCCCGGAGCGAGTCCGCGCCATGGCGGGAGAGTAGCTCCATCGGATCCGGGTAGTTCTTCAGACTCTTCGACATCTTGCGGCCGTCTTCGGCGAGGATCAGTCCGTTGACGACGCAGTTGCGGAACGGGGTGTCGTCGAAGATGGCCGTCGACAACACGAGCAGCGTGTAGAACCAGCCACGCGTCTGATCGAGACCTTCGGCGATGTAGTCGGCCGGGAACCTCAGATTGAATGTGTCGGCATTCTCAAAGGGGTAGTGATCCTGGGCGTATGGCATCGATCCGGACTCGAACCATACGTCGAGCACCTCTGGAACCCGCTGCATGGTTCCGTTGCACGACGTGCAGGGCATCGTGACATTGTCTACGACGTGCTTGTGAAGGTCCGAGAGCCTGGTGCCTGACAGCGCTTCCAGCTCATCGATCGATCCGACACATGTGTGGGTGTGGCAGGTGTCACACTCCCAGACGGGGATACAGCTTCCCCAGTAGCGGTTTCGGCTGATCGCCCAATCCCGGGCGTTCTCCAGCCAGTTGCCGAATCGTTTCTCGCCCACGTAGTCGGGAACCCAGTGGATCGTGTCGTTCAATTCGACCATTCGATCCTTGAACGATTCGACGTTGACGAACCAGGTCGGGATCGCCTTGTAGATGAGCGGCGTGTGCGTGCGGTAGCAGTATGGGTAGGAGTGACGTATCTGCTCCCGCTTCACGAGCAGGCCCTTTGCCCGCAACATGTTGATCAGCTCGGCGTCGGCGTCCTTGACGTACATGCCGGCCACATCGGGGACTTCGTCGGTGAATCGAGCCTCTGCGTCGACCGGGTCGACCAGAACGTCGAGGCCTGCCGTCTGGAGGGCATAGAAGTCGGCTTCGCCGTAGGCGGGCGCCATGTGCACGAGACCGGTGCCTTCGTCTGTCGTGACCTCCTCGCTGGGGATGACCCGGAACGCGCCGCGGTCCGCCTCCGACTCGAAGTAGGGAAACGGGGGCGCATATCGGGTACCCACGAGATCTCTGCCGAGGGCCGTTGCGGCCACGGGTTCGTCGGGCCACAGGTCGTCCTTTCTGGCCTGTGCGACCCAGTGGCGCTGATGATCCAGAACGACGGCAACGTAGGTGATGTCCTCCCCTACGGCGACCGCGAGATTGCCTGGGAGTGTCCACGGCGTCGTGGTCCAGATGACCAGGTAGTCGCCTTCACGGACCGGGCCGTGAGACGCAGGCACGGGAAAACGGACGGTGACGGCCGGATCGTCCACGTCCATGTACTCGAGGTTGGCCTCGAAGTTGGAGAGAGGAGTTGCCGCACCCCACGAATACGGAAGCACCTTGAATGCTCGATAGATGAGATCCTTGTCCCACAGCTGCTTGAAGGCCCACCAGACACTCTCCATGAAGCTGAGGTCCATCGTCTTGTAGTCGTCGCGGAAGTCGACCCATCGACCAACCCGCCTGACGATTTCCTCCCAAACCTGGGTGTTGGTGTTCACCCGAGTTCTGCAGGCTTCGTTGAACTTGGCGACCCCGTAGGCCTCGATGTCGCGCGGTCCGTTGAGGCCGAGCGATTCCTGGACTTCCATCTCGATCGGCAACCCGTGTGTGTCCCATCCGAACCTTCGGACCACGCGATGGCCGCGCATCGTCCAGTAGCGGGGCACGATGTCCTTGATGATGCTGGCGAGCAGCGTCCCGTAGTGAGGACTGCCCGTCACAAACGGGGGACCGTCGTAGAACGTGTACTCGGATTCCGGCGGGCGCATCTCGACGGATGCCTTGAAGGCGTCGATGCGGTCCCAGAGATCGAGGACCTTCTCCTCCAATTCGGGAAACGAGACGTTGGGCTGGACGCGACTGAAGCTCTGCATGTGGAGTCCGCATCGTAGTTGGGAAGCCCTGCGATCGACGATCCATTGATCGCTCAGGCCGGTCATCCGTGGTGATTCAGGTCGCGTAGCGACCGAGGACTGAGGATTGACGCCCGACGACGCCGCTCTCTTGCTGTCCGCTGAACAGCCGTATCCTGACGCCATGCCCCCTATCAAGCCACACCCCGAAGGCACCGAGGTGCTCCTGTGGGTCGTCCCTGGTGCTTCCCGGAGTGAAATCGTGGGTATCCACGACGGCGCGCTTCGTCTGAGAATCTCGGCACCCCCCGAGGGTGGGAAGGCGAACAGAGCGGTCGTGGTGTTGCTGGCGTCGGCAACCGGCGCGCGGGTCAGACTCCTGTCCGGCACGACGTCGCGTCGCAAGCGTGCACTCCTTGTTGGTATGAGCGAGGCGCATGCGCGCAAAGCGCTTGGTGTGGAGTAGCGGACGGGGGTGTCTGCTCTGGCCCGTCTTCTGCTATCTTCCCCACGATCATGACCCGCCAACTCTCGGCATCTACGCTGAAGAAGCTGCGCCGTAGGCTCGAAGCGGACCAGCAAGAACTCCAAGAGACGATCGACGAACACCTTCAGGACCTCGAAGAGGCACGACTTGCTCAGGCATCGGGCGAGCGAAGTGCGGACCCCGCGAGCACCGAGACCGGTTCGGCGGCGACGGTGTTCGAGTCGGAGCTGTCGGTGGTGCGCAACAGTCGTGAGCTGCTTGGACGCGTCGAGGATGCGCTGAATCGTCTCGACTCCGGCACGTACGGTCTATGCGTCACCTGCGGGAAACCGATTCCGGCCGCGCGCCTGGATGTGCTCCCATACACGACTCAATGCGTCGAGTGCGCAGCGAAGCGCTGAAGCACAAGGGCGTCGCCCTCCTGATCGCGGCCGCGCTGGTTGCGGTCGATCAGATCACGAAAGCGTGGGTGCTTCGTTCCATCCCGATGGGCGACCGGATCGTCCTCATCCCTGGTGTGCTCCAGCTCCGCGTCTTCGAGAACCAAGGTGTCGCGTTCAGCATGTTCCGCAACGCGGGCACGATCCTGATCATCGGGATCGTCATCGCCGTCGTCGTCATCCTGTTCGCCCTCAAGTCCTCTGAGGGCTGGCTGCAGGCGATCAGTCTCGGAGTGGTCCTTGGGGGAGCGTTGGGGAATCTCGTCGATCGGGTTGTGCGGGGAAGCGGACTGCTCGATGGCAAGGTGGTGGACTGGATCGACGTTCCGTTCTTCTCGACGTTCAATGTTGCCGACTCGGCCATCACGATCGGTGTCATTCTGCTGTTGATCGCCAGCTTCCGACGACAGTGAATGCCCACGTCGCTTCTGAGTACTCGGGAGAGAGGATCGACAAGATCGTGTCTGCGATGGCCGGGGTCAGCAGAAGGGTCGCACGAGAACTCATCGAGTCGGGAGCCGTCCTCGTGAACGGTTCAGAGGTAGCGCCGAAGGATCGAATGTCCGGAGGCGAGGAGGTCTCGATCGAGATTCCTGCCCAGGAGAGCCTTCAGCCTGAGGAGGTGCCGTTCGAGGTTCGGTACGAAGACGAGGACATCGCGGTCATCGACAAACCATCCGGCACCGTCGTCCACCCGGGGGCCGGCGTGTCGCAGGGGACGCTGGCTGCGGGCCTGCTGCATCGCTGGCCCCGCATCGAAGGTGTCGGTGTCGAAGACCGCTGGGGCATTGTCCATCGGCTGGACCGGGACACGTCCGGGCTGCTGGTTGTGGCGCTCTCGAAGCGGGCCTATGACGGGCTGACCCGAGCCATGGCTGCCCGGGAGGTCTCTCGGGTCTATCTCGCGCTCGTCCAGGGAGCATTTCAGCTTCCGTCGGGAACGGTTGATGCGCCCATTGGGAGGGATCCCCGCAGGCCGGGTAGGAAGGCGGTTCGACGCGAAGGCCGTCCGGCACGGACGCACTACAGGCAGCTCGCCGGGTGGGGCGACACGACCTTGCTCGAGGTGCGGCTCGAGACCGGCAGAACGCACCAGATCAGGGTGCATTTGGCCTCGATCGGGCATCCTGTCGTCGGAGACATCGTCTATGGAGGTCCCGAGGCGGTGCGACTGTGGCTCCACGCGACATCCCTGACGTTTGCCCACCCGGTGACAGGAGTGGAGATCTCGGTGGTGTCGCCGCTCCCAGCGGAGCTCGAAGAGACGCTCGAGGTTCTTGGTGAGCCCGACGTGGGATCGATCAGCTGACAGCGGACGGCTGTTCAGTCGTCAGTCAGACTTGGCCACATCTCGCTGCGAGACCGTCGGGGAACGGTCTCCTCCGGTCGCGAGCGAGGCCCGGGGAGGTGGCGTCGAGCTGATGCTCGTCGGCGGAGGGGACGGTGCTCAGCAACGACGAC
>CAZBXV010000001.1:0-20011 GCA_964496205.1 uncultured Acidimicrobiia bacterium | reverse complement strand
CCTCCGGTCTCCAGCATGAAAGCGGTCTGAAGGACGGGGATCCCCGAGGGAGAGCTCCCGTTCGGGACTCACGATTCACGACTCAAGACGCGGAGCGAAGCGAGGCCTATCCGAAGAACACCTTCGCCGTGTCGTAGAGCGCTTCATCGACACCACGCGTGCTTGCGCACGCCTCCTCGAGGGTGACAGCGACGATGTCTCGTCCTCGCAGCGCCACCATCGTGCCCCACTCACCCTCTGCGGCAAAGTCGGCCGCCCCGACACCGAGCCGAGTCCCGAGTACCCGGTCGTAGGCCGTGGGCGTCCCACCCCGTTGGATGTGGCCGAGAACCGTCACTCTGGTCTCGAATCCCGTCATCTCTTCGAGGATAGGGGCGATCTGATAGGCGACGCCCCCGAACCGCTCGAAACCGAATGCATCCAGCTGCCCGCGCATCGCTTCGCCAACTGGCGGTTGGACACCTTCGGCGACAACGACAACCGAGTAGCGGTGTCCCCGGCGATGTCTGGCCCGGATGATGTCGGCGCAGTCTTCGAGATTGCATTCGATCTCAGGGATCAGGATGGCGTCGGCGCCCGAAGCGATGCCCGCAAAGGTGGCGATCCACCCGCGAGTTCTGCCCATCACCTCGACCAGCATGATCCGGTGGTGTGCTTCGGCGGTGGTAGTGATCCGGTCGATCGCCTCGGTGGCGATCTCGACGGCCGTGTTGAACCCGAACGTGGTGTCGGTGGCGTCGATGTCATTGTCGATGGTCTTGGGAACACCGATCACCTTGAGGCCCTCTTGGGATAGGCGCAGAGCCGACGCCAGCGTGCCGTCGCCTCCGACCACGATCACACCGTCCAGACCGTTGTCGCGAACTGTCTTTTCGACGCTTGCAAAGCCGTCTCCGTGAACGAACGGATCCATGCGAGACGATCCGAGGATGGTTCCGCCGCGTTGGAGGATTCCTCGTACGGCGTCACGATCTAGCGGTGTGACGTTGCCATGCATGAGTCCTTCCCACCCGTTGAGAATGCCCACGACCTCGGCATCGTGTGTGATCGTCGCACGGGTGACAACCGCCCGGATGACAGCGTTCAGTCCAGGACAGTCGCCGCCGGCGGTGAGGATTCCGAGAACGTCCATCAGTACAGGAACATCGGCTTGCCGGAAACGTGCCTGACCTTCGGCTTGTACGTCTCGGAGTTATATAGCTCTTCGACATCGACCCGCTTGACTCCTTCGCGGGTTACCGAAATCGGCACGCTCGTGTAGGTGCCCCCTCGCAGCGCAACCATGCGGCCCGAGGCGCCCTCGAGGGCCAGGTCGGCAGCCATCACTGCGTAGTTGGTGGCGACCATCAGATCGAGCGAGTCCGGGCTTCCCGAACGCATGAGGTAGCCAACCTGCTGGTAGACGATCCCGAGGCCGGTCTTCTGCTTCAGAAGTTCTCCTGTGTAGGCGCCGATACCTCCGAGTTTGCGGTGGCCGTACATGTCGGCCTCACCCGTGAGGACCATGTCGCCGCCCTTGATCGTCGCACCTTCCGAGATGGTCATCATCGCGTAGTTGCTCGGGTTGCGTCTGCGGTCCTCCATGAGGAGTGCAGCGAGCTTGTCGACGTCAAACGGGACTTCGGAGATGATCGCCCTGTCGACGCCGGCGAGATATGCGGTGATCAGCGACGTCTCGCCGCTGTAGCGTCCGAAGAGCTCGACGACGGCGAGGCGCTCGTGTGAGCCGGCGGACGTACGGAGGTTGTGAATGAACTGGACGCCACGTGTCACTGCAGTCGAGAACCCGATGCAGTAGTCGGTGCCGTGGACGTCGTTGTCCATGGTCTTCGGAATGGCGATGACAGGCACACCCTCGTCATGCAGACGCAGGCCGTACGAGAGGGTGTCGTCGCCGCCGATGGGGATCAGCACATCGATGCCCTGAGATTCGATGACTTTGAGTGCGTGTGCTGTGAAATCGTGGGGGCCGTCTCCCTCTGCCTGGTCGGCGAGGAAGTCGGGTACCTCTGATGTTGGAACCTTGCCGGGGTGTGTTCGAGAAGTGTGGAGGAAGGTTCCGCCGGTTCGATCGACGGTCCGGACCCTGGCCCGATTGAGTGGGGTGAGGTACTGACTGATGGTTTCGGGGTCGTCGGGGTTGGAGCGCAAGAGCCCGGCCCATCCTCTGCGAATGCCGATGACCTCGTGGCCTTCGTCGCTCACTCTGTCGACGACCGCCTTGATGCACGGGTTCAGACCGGGGACGTCGCCGCCGCCGGTGAGAATTCCGATTCGCATGTTGATCCCTCCTCTGGGCTGCCGCCGGGCGTGTCTTTGCAGCGGCCACCCACCATATTGTCAGTGAAAACCTGCTCTCTTCGGGAGCGCGACAGCACCGCGCCCTCGATTGAGCCACCATGCTACCCACGGATCGCGGAGGTGCCCGCGCTGGTATGGTGTGAATCCCACGTGTGTAGTTCTCTTTAGGCATCGGGAATGGACGGCTTCGCTCACCTGCATCTCCACACCGAGTTCTCAATGCTCGACGGTGCCGCACGCGTGCGGGACGTTGTCAGAGCCGCCCGTGAAGATGGTCAACCTGCCGTTGCGATCACCGATCATGGTGTGTTGTACGGGGTGGTCGACTTCTACCAGGCGGCCAAGAACGAAGGGGTCAAACCGATCATCGGTGTCGAGGCGTACGTCACGCCCGGTTCACGATTCGATCGGCCTCCGCGAAACAGGAACATCCGCTACCACTTGACGCTCCTCGCGGAGAACGAGACCGGGTACCGCAACCTGATGAAGCTCGTGAGCCGTTCATACCTCGAGGGCTACTACTACAAGCCAAGGATGGACTTCGATCTCCTTGCCGAGCACGCCGAAGGGATCATCGCAGGATCCGGGTGTCTGGGCGGTGAGGTACCCCAGATGCTTGCACCGGACGCCTCCCAGGAAGAGGGCAATCAGGGACAGGAGCGGGACTTCGACGCCGCACTCACCGCGGCTGCGCGATACCAGGACATCTTCGGGAAAGGCAACTTCTTCATCGAGTTGCAGGATCACGGCATCGAAGCGCAGCGCAAGGTGCTTCCCGACCTCGTGGACATTGCCAGAAGGATCGGCGCGCCGCTGCTCGCAACCAACGACTCTCACTACACCCGCAGAGACGAAGCCGATGCCCACGATGTGCTGCTGTGTATCCAGACAGGGGCGACCATCGACGAACCCAACCGGTTCAAGTTTCAGGGACAGGAGTTCTACCTGAAGTCGGCTGACCAGATGAGAGCCTTGTTCCCCAGTGATCTGTATCCGGGAGCTGCCGACAACACCCTCCTCATCGCGGAGAGAGCCAACGTCGAGCTGGAGTTCGGTCAGATCCTGTTGCCGCAATTCCCCGTTCCCACCGGAACCACCGAAGTGTCTTTCCTCAGGGATTTGGTGTACGAAGGCGCTCGAACACGCTACGGGGATCCGGTACCCGAAGAGGTCGCGGACCGTATCGAGCACGAGCTGAGGATCGTCGAAGAGATGGGATTCCCGGCCTACTTCCTCATCGTCTGGGATCTCATTCGTTACGCGCGAGAGCATGGCATCAGAGTGGGACCGGGCCGAGGGAGCGCAGCGGGATCCATCGTGTCCTACTGCCTGCGAATCACCGACCTCGACCCGATCCGCTACGGGCTGATCTTTGAACGGTTCCTCAATCCGGGACGCCGGGAGATGCCCGACATCGACATGGATTTCGACGAGCGCTACCGCTCTGATGTCATCCGGTACGCCGCTGAACGGTACGGAAGCGACCATGTCGCGCAGGTCGTGACCTTCTCGACCATCAAGGGCCGCCAAGCGCTCCGGGACTCCGCCCGCGTCCTCGGCTACTCGTACGGGTTCGGTGACCGGATCGCCAAGATGATGCCTCCGGCGATCCTCGGGGTCGAGGCGTCGCTCACCCAATGCCTCGAAGATCCGGGCAAGGGCGCCGACCCGGCACTGCGGGACTTCTATTCGAACGCGTCTCAGCTTCGAGCCACCTATCAGCAGGAAGAGGACGCTCGCAAAGTCATCGAAACCGCTCGCGGACTCGAAGGCCTGCGGCGCCAGGATTCCATTCACGCCGCAGCGGTCGTCATTTCCCCGGAGCCGGTGTGGGACCTCGTTCCGCTCCAGCAGAAGGGCGAAGGCGCCGAGATCGTCACCCAGTACGAGATGCACGGAGTCCAGGAACTCGGGCTGCTCAAGATGGACTTCCTGGGCTTGCGGAACCTGGCGACCATCGACAGGACGCTGGAGCTGATCGAACAATCGACGGGAGCGAAGGTCGACGTCGATGCAATCCCCTTGGACGACGCAAAGACATTCGAGATGATCCGTGCCGCCGACACGATCGGTGTGTTCCAGCTGGAAGGGTCGGCGATGCGCTCGTTGATCAGGGCCCTCCAGCCTGAAACGTTCGACGACATCATCGCCGTAAACGCGCTCTTCAGGCCGGGACCAATGGGCGCCAACATGCACTACGAGTACGCCGATCGCAAGAACAGCCGCAAGGACGTCGAGTATCCCCATCCCGCAACCGAGCCCTTTCTTCGCTCGACCTACGGCATCATCGTGTACCAGGAACAGGTCATGCAGGTCGCCCAAGCTGTCGCCGGCTATTCGATGACAGAAGCCGACACGCTGCGCAAGGCGATGGGCAAGAAGGTCAAGTCGATCATGGCCAAGGAACGCAGCAAGTTCGTCGAGGGTTGCGTTCGGCAGGGCCACGAAGAGCAGCTGGGTCGTGAACTGTGGGACGCCGTCGAACCGTTTGCTGGATACGGCTTCAACAAGTCCCACAGTGCTGCGTACGGATTCGTTGCCTATCAGACAGCATGGCTGAAAGCCCACTACCCGGCCGAGTATCTGGCAGCACTGTTGACGTCGACCAAGCGTGACAAAGACCGAACGGCGCTCTATCTGAGCGAGTGTCGGACACAGGGTATCGAGGTGGTCGTTCCCGACATCAACCTCTCCGAGCTGGACTTCTCGGTGAGGGAAGGCCGGATCGTCTTCGGCATGTCGGCGGTCCGGAATGTGGGTGAAGGAGTGGTCGAACGGATCCTCGAAGCGAGACGCGAAGGTGGGCCGTTCGGCGATTTCATCGACTTCGTCAACCGTGTGGATCTGTCTGTACTCAACAGGCGGACTATCGAGTCGCTCATCAAGGCGGGCACATTTGACAGCCTTGGAGTGACGAGGAAGGGGCTCATGCTCTCCTTCGAGCAGATCCTCGACGCGACAGTCACACGACGCCGCAACGAGGAGATGGGCCAGTACTCGCTGTTCGGAGGGGAATCCGCTCCGGAGGAAGCTTCCCATCTCGAGATTCCGAACGCCGAGTGGGACAAGAAGGTCCGGCTTGGTTTTGAGAAGGAGATGCTGGGCCTGTTCATCTCCGACCATCCTCTGCTCGGAGTCGAGCATCTTCTCAACCGGATGGTGACATCGACGATTCCGGATCTGTGGGACCTGTCGGACTCGTCGACGGTGACGATCGGAGGTCTCGTCGGTTCGATCAATCGACGTTTCACTCGCAAGGGCGAACCGATGGTGTTCTTCGAACTGGAGGACCTGGAGGGGTCGGTGGAGGTGGTCGCCTTTCCGAAGGTTGTCTCTGCTGCCGGGCCAAGCATTCGAGAGGACGCCGTCATCGTGGTCACGGGCCACCTGGACCATCGAGGCGACGACATCAAGGTGATTGCCCGCGAGGTCAGCGAACCGGAGCTGCGGTCGGACCAGTCGGTTCGACTGCGTGTTCCTGCCCTTCAGGTCTCGCCCGACTTGGTGACGAGGCTCCAACAGGTGCTCGCCAACCATCCGGGATCGGCCCCCGTGTACCTGGAGATGACTTCTGACGGCGGTCCGAAGGTGTGGAAGCTGTCGGATCAGTACCGGGTCGAGCCTCGGAGTGCCCTTTACGCCGAGCTGCGGGAGTTGCTGGGTGTCAAGGCGGTGACGTAGGGCTCCCTTCGGGAGCAGCCATGGCCGCCAAACAGCTGAATAGCCAGACAGCTGGGTGCTGCCTCTACCCCAATAGCACGCCCAGATCCAGCCCGTCCGCCGAGTCGATCATCTCGAGAAGGCTCTCGGGATCATTGGGCGCGTGGGGCTGCCACGGAATCGTGGCCGGGTCGACGTGCCATCGAGACGAGAAACCGTGGCGCGCCTCGGCCTGACGCCTCGACTCCATGCCCCATCTCGAGAGATTCTCGGCAAACGGTGCCGGCGCGTCCGTGACGGCGCCATACCAATCGTCAGGAAGTACCCGGTTGAACAGAACGAGGTCAGGGGTGCCGTTTTCCAACTCGAAGAACTTGGTCGCCTCGCTGATTGGCGCCGGGTCTGCGGTGGTGACCACGACCCGTCGAGACGCCGCCAAATGGCGTTCGATTTCTCTGCTTCGACGAGCGATGCCGTCGTAGGCGGCACGAAGGTCTATCAGGAAGTCGGCTACGGCCTCGAGTAGCTCGGAGCCGAGCGCCGCGTCTGCAATGCGCAACGCGGGTCTGGCAGTGAACTGGTAGAACAGCCGGCGGCCCGGCAGCGAGCCACCAGTGAGCCACTTGAGGAGCCTTCCGCCTATCAGCGAGCGCATTCTGGCCGGAGAGGTGAAGAACTCGATGCCGCCACCCGAGGGAGGCGTGTCCACAACGATCACATCCCAGATGCCGCTGTCGATGTGGATGGTCATCTCTTCGGCCGCAGCGAACGACTGCGATGCCGGGAAGTGCTGAGTGGCGGCCTCGAAGAACGGGTTGGATGTCAGACGGGACCCGACGTCGGGAGGGGCGTAGCGCTTCGCGATTTCGTTCCACGAATGTGCCGCGTCCAGCATGGCACCAGAGAGGCCCTCGACGAGCGGGGTGGGTTCAGAGCCGAGTCCCTCGAGTCCGAGGGCCGTGGCGAGGCGCTTCGCAGGATCGACGGTCAGCACGAGGGTTCTGTTGCCAGATCGCGCGGCGGCAAGAGCCAGTCCGGCGGAGAGGGTGGTTTTGCCGACTCCGCCGCCACCGGTGACCAGGATCGTGGTGGCGGTCACGATGGTCTCCACAGATCGGCGATTCGGGCTGACACTTCGGGCGGGGTGTGCAGTCCGAAGAGGTATGGGATATGGGGTCCGGGGGGCAGCTGACTGATCCAGCGCTGCTGTTCTTCATACAAAGCTCTGTGCAGCAGGGCCGCTTGCTTGGCCGGTCCCTTGCGCAGTCTGTTCAGTGCCCCTTCCAAGGGATCGAGTGTGCGGTTGATGACGATGGGTTCGATGGAGATCAAGCTGTCGGAACTGATGGTGTCGAGGCTTTCCAGTGTCTCTGTGACCGGGAGTTCCTCCGGCATCGTCACGACGACCAGGCCCGTGGCGGCCTGGTCACGGAGGAGTCGAATCATCCAGCCCGTCTGATCCAGAACACGCCCCGCCCCGACGAGGTGCGCGACGGTCGTCGGTGCCTTCAGATGCGAGACGATCTGGCCGGTTGGGGGACCATCGGCGACGATCAGATCCCACGTGCCCTTTCTCGCCTCGTAGAGCACCTTTCCGATCGTGATCACTTCACGAATTCCGGGGGCGGTCGAAGCGAGGGCGTCGAACGCACGGGCAGCCGGCCCGAGCTGGGCGATCTTCGGTATGCCGATCTGAACCTCGAGGTACTCGTTGAGCGCCGCGGGGCGCTCGATCACCATTGCGTCGAGGCCGGATCGAATCGGCCGGGGACGGTAGGTGAGTCGTTCCATGCCAAGATGAACGGCAAGTCCCGAGTCTTCAGTCATGGCCATCGCGAGGACACGTTTTCCGTCGAGGGCGGCCCGGAGCGCAAGCGCTGCGACGAGCGCGGATTTGCCCACTCCGCCTTTCCCGGTGACGATGAGCAGCCGCTTGTGGAGCACCAGGCAAGGCTAGTGCCCCGACCACCAAGGTCTGCTGGACGGAGTTGGCGCACCGTCTGCGGTACCCTCTCCTGCAAGGAGGTAGGCATGGCGGAGTTCGACGTCGACCAGTTCATCAACCGATTCAAAGAGAGGGCGCTGGCCGTCAAGGCGCGGGGCCTTCCTCCCGTGGCCGGACCTGAACGGACGGCGCTGATCCAGCAGGCCGAGCGTGACTACACGGACTTCGCGTTGGTTGGGGCCGCCACGTGGACCGTCGAAGATGACAAGCTGGTGTTGAGGATTCCTCTCAAGGGCTAGGCGCTCCGGACAGGCGTTCGGCTACGTGGAACGTTTCTTCTCGACCCGCCGTTCGGCCTCCAGGCGCTCCAGGTCCGTGTCTGCGTAGCTGACGTGGGACATGGCATCGGCGATCAGCCGGTGCCCCGCCACGTCACGGATGAGCCGGTGCATTTCCTGGGCAACCTTCCGATAGCCCGCGTGGCCGGCGGGCTGGCTACGAAGCTCGATCAGATGGAACGCCTCGCGTGCGTTCATCTCGACGGCAAATCGGATCCTGTACCCGAACGGCACCACATACTGCGCGACCGTCGAGGACGTCGCGGAGGCCACCTCGTCGAAGAACTCGCCTGCGGCAGACATTGCGGTTGACCAGGCATTCTCGAGGTCGGTGCCGGCGACGTCGTCCGGAATCCCGTATCCGTGGGTGGTGGTGAGCTCCTGCCATTCGATGGTCAGCATCCGATGTCGCTGAAGATCCCGGAACGCCCCGTAGTCGCACAGAACATCGAAACGGTATGTGGGCCGCTCCATCGCCCGACCGGGACGGTGACGGCGGTTTGCACGCTTGCCCACCATTGCACGGATAACAGAAGCCTGCTCTTCGGCCGGCATGGCACTGGCGATGGCGAGTAGCTGAGCGTCGGGAAGCGACGTGTGTGGGTAGAGGGCCGATGCCACGACTTTCGCCTCTGCGTCGGGATCCCAGTCTGTGAGAGCGACGAGCGGCTGAGCCGTGGCGGGAGCGGCGATTTGATCGGCGATGGCCCGCACGGCGGTTCGAGTGTCCGCCAAGTAGGCACTCCATGCACCGCCCCGTTCGGGGATGTCGACTCTCTTCAAGAAGGACGGGATCACCTTGCGAAGCTCGGCGAGCATGAGCGTTCCGTACTCATTGACCTCGGCCAGTGGGTGTGCCTGCATTCTCATGAGCGCCGTCTCGTACGCTTGGCCGGACGCGAAGATCCCGACGTTTGAGAGCGTCGAGGCCGGCAGCAGGCCGCGAGCCAGGTCACACGCTTTTGCTCTGATCGTTGCCGTCCAGACCCGCTTGGAGTCCGTTTCTTGCTTCGGGTATCGACGGGAGTACTCGTCGGTCATCGCGTGAACGATCCGCGAGTAGGTGTCGAACAGAAGATCCATGGTCGCTCGGTGACGATCGCCGAGTCCCACCGCCTCGATTTCAGGGGGGGTCATGTATCGGTACCGGTCTCCGTACTTGACGTCGTAGTAGATGTACCGGGTGCTCTGCTCGAGGTACGACGCGAGCCGGCCACGTTCGAGCACCTTCGTCAACACGTTGGAGGCCTGTTCGCATGCGATGTGTGCGCCGCCCAGCTGAGCGACGGAGTCGTCACCGAACTCGAAGAACACCCTGTCGTACAGGCCCTCGGCTTTCCTCAGGCTGTACAGAGGGTCGCTGTCGATGCGCTGGGCGATGGATTCGATCCCCGTGTCGGCATCGTTGAGGAATTCGTCGAGGAAGAGCCTGCGAAGCGACTTGCCGCTCCGGCTGTACCGGGCGAAGAGCGCACCCTTGACGACTTCGGGCAGGTTGATCAGGGCGAAGACGGGACTGTTGACGTTCGTGAAGAAGCGCGAAAGCACGCGGGCTTCTTCATCAGTGAACGACTCGCGGTAGAACTCCACCGATGGGATTGTACCGGGAGGGTTCCCAGGCGCGGGTACCCTATGGGCGTGTTGTGGCTCCGTGTTCTCATGGCGTTGCTGTTTGCCGCTGCGCTCGCCGTCGCGCTCGTTCCGCTGGTCATCCTGTACAACCTCGCAGGCGGGGGAACCGGCTACGGCGTGTGTCCACACGGGCTCGAGTCCTGTCAGGCTTCGTACCTGGGCGGACTGGAGATGCTTCTCGTGCTCGTGGTATTCCTGTTCCTGCTTCTCGCCGCGATGCGGATGGTGGCCAGGGGTATCCGTCACTTGCAGAGGGAACAGGAGCTGGACGAGGCGCTTCGTCGCCTCAATGAGCGGGTGTGATCGCCTCGGCTGCGGGGATCGGGTCACTCTCTCGGGTCTTGGCAAGCACCAGGTAGATGCCGGCCAGGATCAACGCTGCCCCTGCCCATCGTTGAGGGGTCAGATACTCGGCGAGCAACACCGCAGCGAAGACCGTCGCCGACACGGGTTCGATCGTGAGGATGACCGCAGTCCGCGACGGTCCGATGATCGTCTGTGACCAGACCTGCATGAGGAACGCACCCGCAGTCACGATCAGCCCGGTCATCAGCAGCGCCGGGAGGACATCGGTCGTTGGCAGCGGGAGGTCTTCAGTGATCCAAGAGAGACCCAACGCGAGTGCCGAAGTGGTCAGCAACTGCACTGTGGTGAAAGGGACGACGGGATGGCGCGCTGCAACCCTCGACAGGATCACGATGTGAGCGGCGAAAGCGACCGCGCACGCGACCGTGAGCAGGTCGCCGTCGTCGAAGCGCATTCCCTCTCGGATCGTGAGCAGCGCCAGCCCGACGAACGCGATGCCCGTGCCCGAGATGGCCCACCCCGAAACCCGGACCCGTGCCACGAGCGCAGCGATCATCGGTGTGAACACAACGTATAGGCCCGTGATCAACCCGGAGTTGGCGGCACTGGTCCTCGCGAGCCCTTCCGTCTGAAGTGCGTAGCCGGCAAACAGGACGGCGCCTGCGAGTACTCCATCCCGCCACAGCCTGCGGCCCTTGGGCACGGCGAGAAGGAAGAGGGCGATCGCGCCGATGAGAAAGCGCCATCCAACGAACGCCAGCGGGGGGATGAGCGTGACAGCGTTCTTGATGACAACGAACGTCGCACCAAAGAGAACGGCGGCTGTCACGAGGGCGGCATACGCTGTGAGTTGTCGCCGGTGTGCGGCCATCAGTCGACGAATTCGATTGTGTCGTTGTCGAGTGACCCGATCGTGACGAGTGAGACGATAGGCCAGCCGTGGCGAGAGAGCAGCTCTCTTCCGCCGAAGGATTCCTTCTCGATGACGAATCCGGCGGCGACGACGACACCTCCGGCGTCCTCGACGATCTCGCCCAAAGCCTCGGCAGTGCGTCCCCGTGCCAGGAAGTCGTCGACGACCGCGACTCTGACGCCCGGTCCAAGGAGGTGGTTTGCGACTTCCACTCGGTACTCCATGCCTTTGGTTGGTGAGGACACCGTGCGTCCGAACGAGTTCGGCCGTGGATCGCCGACGAACTTCTTCGCATAGATGAACGGCAACCCCATGTGGGTGGCGGCGGCCTGAGCCGGCGGGATTCCGCTTGCTTCGGCGGTCAGGACGAGGTCCGGCGAGTGTGGCGCCAGGCTTGCAGCGAGATCCGAGCCGATGCCATCCATCACTGATGTGTCGACCTTGTGGTTGAGGAAGGTGTCGACCATGAGCAGGTCACCCTTGATGCGGCCTTGTTCGATGATGACGGCTCTCAGATCCATGTCGAGCGATGCTAGTGCCCCGACCGCCAACGCTTGGGGAAGGGCGGCGAGATGACACCGCTTGCTGCGTCCTTGCCATCGACGCCCCTGCCTCGCCCTGCACATCACCAACGGGCGGAGCACTGGCCGCGGGGGACCCGGCTACGATCGCCACGTGGACGCGCGTGCCTCCGAAATCCTCGAACGTCTCGAACGCCGGTACCCGTCGATTAGGACGGCGCTCCACTACGCAGACCCGTGGCAGCTGCTCGTGTCGACGGTGCTGTCGGCCCAAACCACCGATGACACCGTGAACAGGGTCACGCCTGTTCTCTTCGCCGCGTACCCAACTCCCGAGGATCTCGGCAACGCGAACCCCGAAGACGTCGAAGAGATCGTGTTCGCGACCGGGTTCTTCAGGCAGAAGACCAAGGCGATCATCGGGCTGTCGCACGCACTCACGGAGCAGTTCTCAGGGGTCGTGCCCTCCGATATGGATCAGCTCGTGACCCTGCCGGGTGTTGGCCGCAAGACGGCGAGTGTGGTACTCGCTGAGGCGTTCGGCCGGCCGGCGATCGCCGTCGACACACATGTGAAACGGCTCTCGAACCGTCTTGGTTTCACGACCCAGAAGGATCCGAACAAGATCGAACAGGACCTCAGGGAGCTGTTCCCGGAGTCTGCCTGGGCGGGGCTGTCGATGCGTCTCATCCAGTACGGTCGGGATGTGTGCATGGCAAGGCGGCCCGACTGCCCTGACTGTGAACTCGCCGACCTGTGCCCGTATCCAGAGAAGACAGCCGACAGCTGACCGTCGTCCCTCGCTGTGAGCTGGGCGCTGTTGGCTGCCAAGGCTACGCTGCGCGCCGATGACCGCTCGTGGTGTGAGACTTCCCCGATTCATCCGGCCACCGGTTCCCCCGGTGCGCTCGGACGTGAGGATTGTCGTACTGACGTCGGTCATGGCCTATGTCCAGGGCTACGCGTTTGCTCAGGCATCGAACAACGTGCCGTTCATTCGCCAGTCACTTGGCGAGTCGGCAGCGCAGATGAGCCTGCTGCTCGCCATCACCCGTATGGGAGCGATCGCCGCGGTGGTGCTTTCCCTCTTCGGCGATCGTGGCGGCAGGCGCAGGATCTTGCTGGTGTCGTACACGGTCATGGTGCTGGCCAGCGCGGCCACTGCAACGTCCAGTTCGGCGGTGCTGTTCACGATGTGGCAGTCGATCGTCAGGATGGCCGGATCGGCGATGTCTGTCGTCGCGATGGTCATGCTGGCCGAAGTCCTGCAACCGGGCTTGCGTGCCTATGGCATCGCCATCTTCGGGGCGGCAGCGAGCTTCGGGGCGGGATCGGCGCTCGTCATCGTGCCTATCAACGATCTGGGACCAGGGATGTGGCGCGTTCTGTTTGCACTCACCCTGGCCGGTCTTGCCGTGCTCCCGGCGCTGATTAGGCGAGTGGGGGAAAGCCCCCTTTTCGAGATCGGAGCTCCGCGATCCGCCCTCTGGGAGCCGATGGTGGGTTCGGCCCGCCGACGATTCTGGCCGATCGCCGTGTTGTCGTTCCTCGCTGCCGCCTTCTCGGCCGTCGCGTCGTCCTTCGCTATGGAACGTCTCGTCGACAACATCGGATTGCCCACCGGTGCTGCGGTACTGGTCCTTGCGGTAGGGGGAACGGTTGGAGGAATCGGGTTTCTGGTCGGTGGCCGTCTCGCCGATGTCTGGGGGCGCCGTCCAACGGCGGTGGTGGCGCTCTTGTCGGCCGGCGTTGGGGGTGTCGGCATGTTTCGTTTGGAGGAACCGGGACTGCTCATCGTTGCCGCCGCTCTGTCGGGGTTCGGGGCATTCGCGTTTGTGCCCGCGCTGGGTGCCCTCCGCAATGAGGTGTTTCCGACGAGGATGCGAGCGACCGCCGTGACCTGGCTGAACTCGGCCGGAGTGATCGGTGCGGTTTCAGGTCTTGCTGCCGGCAAGTATCTGATCGGAAGTCTCGGTCTGTCCGCGACGGTCACGTGGCTGTCGATCGGAATGCTCGTCGCAGCGCTCCTTGTCGTGCTCGTTCCCGAAACGAGAGGTTTGGCTCTGTCGTTCGAACAAGAGAACGACTGACACCCGGCAGTCCGACTGACTGGATACGGGCCGACACTATCCTGCCCGTCCATGGCTGACGTCTTGTTCGCGTTCGGGGTGGGGATTCTGTCGTTCCTCTCGCCGTGCGTGCTGCCTTTGCTCCCTGGCTACCTCAGCCTCATGTCCGGGTACTCGGTCGGCGACCTCCAGAGCGGATCGGCATCCACCGGACGGATGTTCAGAACGACGCTGACGTTCGTACTCGGGTTCACACTGGTGTTCGTCATGCTCGGTGCTGCGGCCACATCGGTCGGCGGCTTCTTCCTTTCGCACAAACGGATGCTTCTCACAATCGCCGGCTGGGTCGTCATCGCCTTTGGGCTGCTGATCGTCCTGTCGGCCTTCTCCAACTCGAGGTACCTGGCGTTCCTCACGAGAGAACGTCGATTCGAGGTGCGACCGTCGCGGCTTGGTGCCTGGGCACCGCTGATCATGGGGTTCGCATTCGGGTTTGCGTGGACGCCGTGCGTAGGTCCGGTATTGGGGGCGATCCTCACGACCGCAGCCACACAGGAGACAGTGGTGCAAGGGATGGTTCTGCTCTTCGTCTATGGTCTCGGACTCGGCGTTCCGTTCATTGTTGCGGGTCTTGCCGTTTCGAAGGCCTTCAAGTGGATGAAGTTCCTTCGCAAGCATCTGCGCATAATCAACGTCATCTCTGGTCTTCTTCTGATCGGGTTCGGGGTCCTGATCGTGACAGGAAGCCTGAACATCATCTCCAGCTGGGTAACTGAGCTGTTCACGAAGATCGGTCTGGGATGGATAGCGGAGAACGTCTGAGCTACGGGGACGTCACGGGCGAGTACCTGGCGCTTCGAGGTGACGCCGCCGTCGTCACCGGCATGCATGAGATGGTGGCGATCACCGGACCCGATGCAGTGTCCTTTCTGCAAGGCATCCTCACCCAGGATGTCGAAGGAGCCGGCATCGGGAGTGTGACACGCTCCATCCTGCTCAGCCCGAAGGGCAAGGTCAGAGCACTGCTGTGGATGCTTCGAGGAGACGGCGAGGTGATCCTGATCGCAGATGCAGGTACCGGTGCCAGCGTTGCCGACGATCTCGGCCGCTTCAAGATCAGGGTGAATGCCCGGATCAGCGACCCTCAACCGGTCACCGAGATGTGGGGTCCGAACTCGGAGACGGTTCTTGCAGCGGCCGGTGCGTCCGTTCCTGGCGGGTGGTCTCGGAACGAGGAAACCGTCATCGCGCGGGTTCCGATGCCGGGAGTATCGAGATTCATGATGACCGGTGGTGTGGATACGTCGAACGTTCGCAAGGCAGGATCCGCCGCGGCGACCGCCGTTCGAGTCGAAGCAGGCGAACCTTTGACCAGGATGGATCTCGACGACCGAACGCTTGTCCACGAGACGGGCCTCGATTCGATTGCCGTGTCCTACTCCAAGGGGTGCTATCTCGGCCAGGAGATCGTTGCCAGAATCGAACACCGCGGACACGTGAACCGCACGCTGCGCGGGGTGACCGTCTCCAGCAACGTGCTCCCACCGGAAGGAGCAGCACTGGTTGCGGGAGACCGAGAGGTTGGCCGGATCACGTCGGTGTGCGAGTCGCTCTCATTGCGAGCACCGGCAGGCCTCACCCTCGTGAGAGTTGGGACCGACGACGAGGTCGAGGCGACATGGGACGGTGGCGGCGTACCGGTCAGAATCCACGACCTCCCGATGTTTACAGACTCCTGACAGTTCTCGGACGATTCGGTCACATCGACCCACGATCCTTCAGGTGTGGGAGGTCATCGACGATCATGACTATCGAATGAACCGAGGCCGAATCCTGCTGATCGAAGACGAAGAACCAATCGCGGACATGCTGCGCGTGTTCTTCGACAAGGAAGGTTTCAAACTCGTTCATGTCCAGACAGGGGAGGAAGGTCTCGAACGGCTCGCCGAGCGCCCCGTGCGCGCCGTGCTCCTCGATCTCAACCTTCCCGGCATCGACGGGATAGAAACCTGTCGGAGGATTCGGGCTTCATCCGACATCCCAGTCATCATGCTGACCGCCAGGGATACCGAGATCGACAAGATCGTCGGTCTCGAGATTGGTGCCGACGACTACGTGACCAAACCCTTCTCTCCCCGGGAACTCCTTGCACGAGTGAAGGCAGTGTTGCGTCGCTCCGAAGAAGCGCCCACCCCCGCGAGGATTCTGACCGTGGCGGGTTTCGAGATCGACGCGGGCCGTCGAGAGGTGAAGACTCCTGACGGTGAGACGGTGCGGCCAACCGCACGGGAGTTCGAACTGCTCTGGTATCTCGCGGACCATGCCGGGTTGGTGATGGGCCGTGGACAGATCCTCCAGGCGGTCTGGGGGTACGAGTACTTCGGGGAGACCCGAACGGTCGACGTGCACGTCCGCCAGCTTCGCAAGAAACTGGAGGGGCTCCCGCTGGAAACGGTGTGGGGCGTCGGGTACCGCCTCGAGGCGCCATGAGGCGCCGCTTCTTCTGGAGCATCCTCGGAATCGCCACGCTCGCGCTCGTGCTCGTTGGGGTGTTCGGCGCAGTCGTGGGCCAAGTAGCACTCATACGCGCAGCCGAGCGCGAGATGGCTCAGGAGGCGACGGCTATCGGCGACTTACTGACCAGCCAACTCACCGACGACGCCGGCGCCGTTCTGGCACCGGCCAGGCTGCTCGCTGTGCTTCGAGCAGGGGAGCTGTCCGAAGGTACCGGAACGCGTCTGAGGACGCTCCTGTCGACCGCGGAGAAGATCACGGCAGGACGTCAGATCGACATCGGATGGATCGGTCCACAGGGCACGCTCCGACTCGTCGAGCATCCCGCCCTCGCGGATGTGTTTCGCTTCGACGTGACGGCACTCGAGCAGGGAATCGACCAGACGGTACGGCGGCGGGGGACGGGAGAACGACAGGTCGTGCTCGCCCACGCCCACCCGATTGCCGACACTCGCCTGGTAGTGGTCGTCTACCAGCCTTCTCCGGTGCTGAGCGGACAGGGGTACTTCCGTGTGATGATCGTCGGGTTCCTCATCGCCATGATCCTTGCCGCTGTCGCCGCTCGATTGTTGTCGAAGCGGCTCGCCGAGAGAGGCGCGAAACTCGCAAGTGCTGCACAAAGGATCGCGGCCGGGGATGCTTCGGCGCGTACAGGTCTCACCGGCGACGACGAGGTGGCTGACGTCGCAAGGGCATTCGATGAGATGGCCGACAAGCTCGAAGCGACACGGGCGAGCGAGCGGGAGTTCCTGCTCAGTGTGGGGCACGATCTCAGGACGCCACTCACCACGATCGGCGGCTACGCCGAGGCCCTGGAAGAAGGCGGACTCGACGAAGACGCACTGGAGCGTGTCGGAGGCGTGCTCACCAACGAAACCAGGCGCCTGCGCCGTCTCATCGAGGACCTGATGCTGCTCGCTCGGTTGGAGGCGGACGAATTCACGCTGAGACCCGAAGAGGTGGACGTCGGTGCGTATCTTGGAGCTGTCGCCGAGGCATTCCGAGCCCGCGCCGAACGGGCGGGAATCACGCTGACGGTCGACGCCGGGACAACGGGGACAGTGCGAGTGGATCCGGACAGGCTCTCCCAGATCGCCGGGAACCTCATCGAGAATGCGTTGAGACACACACCGGAGGCGGGAACAGTTCGATTCTCGGTGTCGAGCGAGGGCGGGACGTTGACGATGGACGTTGCCGATACCGGTGCGGGCATCGATGCGCAAGACATCCCACACGTGTTCGAACGATTCTTCGTGTCTCACCGATATCGGGCGCTTCGACCGGAGGGTTCAGGACTGGGCCTGTCCATCGTGCAGCGGCTGGTCGAAGCCATGCACGGAACGGTCGGGGTGGCTTCAGGGGAGACCGGAACCGTCTTCACGGTGAAGATCCCAGGATGAGCCGCAGGGTCGCACTCGTCTCGGCCGCTGTGACCGTTGTGTCGTTGGCCGTGTTCGCGTGGTTCTGTGCCACCCAGCTTCCACCCGTGCTCAACGGGGAACCCGATTTTCCCAACTACTACGTGGGTGGCGAGCGAGTTCTCGCCGGTGAGGCCGTGTACGGGCCCATCGACTTGTCGAAGACGTTCGGTATCGAGAGCTACCACGCGTATCCGGCCGACCCGCCGGCCACCGTGGTCCTCCTCGCTCCGCTGTCGCTCCTGCCCTACGACACGGCGTGGATCGTGTTTGCGTCACTGTCGACCGTGCTCTTGGCCGGTGTTGCCTACGGCACCGCGAGAGAGGTCGGATGGGCAAGGCCGATCGCTGTTGCCGTGGCTGCCGGGTTCCTGGTCACGTCTCCTGCCAGATGGCTTCTCTTCCGCAATCACATGGAGTCGATCCTCCTGCTGCTCGTGTTCCTGGGCTGGAGGTCGTTGCGTCGCGGAAAGGAGACATCGGCCGGGGTGTGGTGGGGGATTGCGGCCGCACTCAAGCTGTTCCCGGCTCTGTTGCTGATCGGGCTGATCGCCGCGCGGAAGTGGAGGGCGGCCGCGGCAGGAGGCGTTGTCGCGGCCGGAGTCACGGTTCTGTCGGTCGTGGTCGTCGGGTGGGACAACGCCCGAGCGTTCATCACGGATGTACTTCCACTGTCCCGGCAGTGGTACGGGGCCCTTGGCAACTACTCGCTGGTCTCGTTTGGCACGGCGCTGTCGGGAGCGTGGCTCGGATGGTGGCTCCTCGGTATCGGGGGCGTTGCGTTGGTGATGGTGTATGTGTGGAAGGCTCGGAGCGCCGATGCCATCTATGGCGCGGGAATCTCCGCCGCGCTCCTCATCACCCCGCTGTCCTGGCTCAACTACCTGGTTCTGATAATCCCAGGAGCTTCACCAATCATCAGTAGACTGAATCTCAAGGAGGTTCGGGAGCGGTGGTTCGCCCTGGCGTTCGCATCCGCTCTCGGGCTCTGGGGCCCTATCGTGCTTCCGGCCGAGCTTCCGTCCGTGCTCCTGTCGTTCATTCCCATGTATGCGCTGTTCGTGCTGTTCGTGCTGTCGCTGCGCGCTCCTGAGCCGGCGTAGGCAGGTGTCGAATGGCTGCCGGCAGTGGTGCCGAAGACGGGCTCAGCGGGCTGCCGCGAGGAGCGCTTCCTCAGGGAACTGCCACTTCAGGGTCTCGTCGGGCACGCCGGGGTCCCCTTTGAGCTCAATGAGGAGAAGTACGTGGCGCCGGCCGTCCTTGACGACAATGTCCGCGACAACCGCCTCGACCTAGTCGAGTCCCCAAGGGATCTCGATTCTCTGTCCGGGTCGAAGGGTCTTGGCCGTCATGCTGTCATCCTGCGCAAACGGTCTTCCAAGAGGCGTGTAGTCGTCCGTCCACGGCGAGGTGCCCGTGGAACTCGCGACGTAGGCTCGGAGAGAACGATCAGTTGATCTGGCAAGGCGTTTGAGAAGGCGTACGTGTCTCCCACATCAACGAGCACATGTTGTCTCATGAAAGGCATGCCCCATAGGGCGTGGCTTTGGGTCATTCCGGCCGCTCTGAACAGCTTGGCCATCTGATCAGGCCATGGGTTCGTGAGCAATCGTGCGCGGTTCGCGCTCGTCGAAGGTCCCGATGGCCTGGGAGTCGGACTGATGAGCCAGGTGAGCGACAGCCGCAAGGCGCCTCCTTTGCCCCTAGGTGCGTTGGAGTTGTGAGAGGATTCTCGGGTCGACGCGGAGGGAGTGGTCAGCGCGAACGAACTCGGATTGACCCTCGAATCCGCTGGTTCGGCTCGATAGCGTGCCAGTAGCGGGGTCACCCCCTTGCGTGGCCCTTGTTACACGGGGGGCGTTTGTCTACCCAGCGCCCCCCACGCCGCGTCTGCACCGCAGATTGGTTCCGCCCCCTCCGGCGTCGAGCATCAGCTCGACGCCACCTCCCCCAGCACTCGGGCTTCGCCCTCGCGAGGGGAGGAGATGTGTGTCGGTCCCCCCAGTGAACGGAGTGAGCGTTGAGGGAAAAGTGCCGCAGCGGCGAGAGCCGTTGAGGGAGGGAACGCGTTCGGTCCTGCGGCCTCCCTGCGGGAGGAGACGATCCGTTTCTCCCCCCAGGCGCGCAGCGACGTTGGGGGAGCGCTCCCGAAGGGGAGAGGGGGTGGTTCCTACCGCCGGAGCCGGCGCCGGTTGCGATCGCGTTCTGATCGAAGACTGACGACTGTCGGCCCTCCCAAGAGGAAAAGACGTTCGCCCCGCGGTCTCCTGGTATTCCGAGCGGCGTTCTGGCTGTCAGCCGAGAGCTGTCCGCTGATAGCTGCGAGCGCAGCGAGCGTTGTACCGGGAGAGGGATTCGAACCCTCACGCCCTTTCGGACAACGGATTTTGAGTC